>NZ_JBSWYG010000006.1:0-235193 GCF_056160985.1 Roseibium sp. AWQ4_290 | reverse complement strand
TGAGGGAATTGATCTGGCGGCGGGGAAGATGCTTTATGATCTGATGAAAAACGCTTAGGGTCATTTCTGGGTCCGTTTTTGGGAGAGATTCTGAATCAGGCGTTGCAACCAAGATTCTAGACGATCTCCTTACAAAACGGGCCTTTTTTATCCTAAATCAGAATTTTCCCGGACAGTAATGACCAACCTGAATAGATAGAAACCCATCTGATGGCGCTGATCCGGATTGGCCGGCAAGGCGCGTTGCGCAGGACGGCCTTTATGGCCGTTCAAGCGGCGCAACGCAGTCCGGCGGGCCGGAGCCGGCCACCGAGGCCGTGTTTGAGGACTGTTCAGCTGCGTCCCAGGTTTTGAACGATAAACCATATCGCCCTGAAACCTGCTTCTTGCCGAACAGTCCCCAAACACGGTCAGATCGGTTCCTAGCTATTGAGGTTGGTATGAGACCCTCGCCCAGCAAGCTCCGTGGCGCAACACCCGATAGGCCCAACGCGGGCAATCTCATCCCCTCACATCTTTTTGACTGGCCGGCCACACATTCCTGACAGGCAGCTGTCAGGAAGGCAGATGTAAAACAGCCTCGACCCGGCCCATCGCCTCGTCTCCGTCCAGCCAAAATTCACGATCAAAATCAAAGATCTGCTTACTTCTGCCCACAAAGAGCGAAATATGATGAGAATCAAACTTTTGTTTAATTTAATCACCAATTTGAGATTTTCGTGGGCGGCGGTGCATTTGTGCACCGCCGCGGTGCAATTCCCGCCATTTAAATCCCGGCTCCATCTCTTACCTTCAGGCGGCCTTAAGCAACTTGACGGAGCGGGCAGAACATTCTGCGCCGTATGCCACGCGGAAGGACAGACATGACCCATCTGGACGAGCAAAGCGGCCTAGCCTGTGCCGCAGATCCCCTGGACCTTTTCTTTGCCACACGCACGCAGACGGAGAAACTGACCGCGCCCTTGAGCGACGAAGACATGGGGCTGCAATCCATGGAAGATGCCAGTCCGCCCAAATGGCATCTGGCCCATACAACCTGGTTTTTCGAGGAATTCATCCTCAAGCCCCATCTGCCCGGTTACAACCCCCGGGACGAGCGCTTCGCCATTTTGTTCAACTCCTACTATGTCCAGGCAGGCCCGCGTCACACCCGGTCCAAGCGTGGACTTCTGTCCCGCCCGAGCGTGACGGAGGTCACCTCCTACAGGGCCCATGTGGAAGACGCGCTGCGCGAAGGAATGATCTACGACAAGTTCGCGCTGGATCAGGCTCAGCTGGACGCACTGATCACGCTCGGGTGTCACCACGAGATGCAGCATCAGGAGCTTCTGATTACGGATCTCCTGCACGCCCTATCCCACAACCCTCTCCTGCCCGCCTACACGCCGTCCCAGCCGGAAGCCGTCCGGGAGGCTCCGGACCAGAGCTGGACGCGCCACGAAGGCGGCCTTCTTGAAATCGGACATGACGGCAACGGGTTCGCTTATGACTGCGAAGGCCCGCGGCACAAGGTCTGGCTGGAGCCTTTCAGGCTTGCGGACCGTCCGGTGACCAATGGCGAGTGGATCGCCTTCATGGAAGATGGCGGCTATGACAACCAGACGCTTTGGCTGATGGAAGGCTGGGCGGTCAGGGAGCAAAACGGCTGGGACTCGCCGCTTTACTGGTGGCGACAGGACGGCCAGTGGTGGACCTTTACGCTCCAGGGACCACGTCCCGTCGATCTCTCGGCTCCCGTTGTTCACGTCAGCTACTATGAAGCCGACGCCTTTGCCAGGTGGGCGGGACACCGGCTTCCGACCGAGGCGGAATGGGAAGCCGCAGCCCAGCACACTGACATTGCCGGAACATTTCTGGAAAGCGGCGCCTTCATGCCGCTTGGCCGTGAGGCCGGATTGTGGGGGGATGTCTGGCAGTGGACCAGCAGTGCGTTTTCGCCCTATCCGGGCTTCCGGCCGCCGGAAGGCGCGATCGGTGAGTACAACGGCAAATTCATGGTGAACCAGATGGTTCTTCGCGGCGGGTCCTGTGCAACCCCCAGGCTCCAGATGCGTGCTTCTTATCGAACCTTCTTTTATCCAAACCAGCGCTGGCAGATGCTTGGGCTGAGACTGGCAGCCGATCAATGACCAAACATGTCCCCCCCTCCAGCATCGATCCCGTCTTCCGTTCCGAAGCCCTCAAGGGCCTCACTGGGCCGCAAAAGACCCTGTCGAGCAAATGGCTTTATGACGCGGTCGGCTCCCATCTGTTCGATGCGATCACCGCGCTCGATGCCTATTATCCGACCCGCACGGAGATCAGCATTTTGCGCCGGAAGGCGGCCAGCTTTGCCCGCCTTCCCGGAGCAAAGGGCGCTTTGGTGGAACTCGGCAGCGGCTCCAGCCGCAAGACGGGTCTGTTGCTGGACGCCTTTCCCGATCTGAAGCTTTACATGCCGGTCGACATCTCCGCCAGTCACCTCGCGGAGGCGGCCGAGCGCATGCGCCGGTCTTACCCCTCCCTTGCGGTGGCTCCGGTCACCGCCGACTTTACCCAGCCGCTCACCGGCCTGCCTGTACCGGAGGATCTGCCTGTTCTGGTGTTTTTTCCCGGGTCGACCATCGGCAATTTCGAAGTGCCGGACGCTGTTGCGCTCCTCAAAAACATCCACTCCGCCCTGCCCGGCGCCACCCTGATTGTCGGCGTCGACCGCCCCAAGGATGAAACGGTTCTGGTCACCGCCTATGACGATCCGGCCGGTGTGACCGCCGCCTTCAACCTGAATCTCTTGCAGCGTCTCAACCGGGACCTTGGGGCCGATTTCAACCTGAAAGCCTTTGCACACCGGGCCCTGTGGAACCGGAACGAGAGCCGCATCGAGATGCATCTGGAGAGCCTGAGGGACCAGACAGTCACGCTCGCGGGGCAAGAGATCCCGTTTGCTGCGGGCGAAACCATCCATACGGAGAACTCGCACAAATATGACGAGAATGCTTTTGCCAGGATCACCACATCCGCTGGCTGGCGTATCACCGGCCGGGAGGCTGATGAGCGGGACTGGTTCTCACTCTATACGCTGCAAGCGGTGTGAGCCCGCCGCGTTCATCCGGTTTCGAACGCTCCTTCCAGCACATTGGCCAGACGCCGCGCCGCCTGGCCCGCATCTGACGCGGTGGCCAGCACGATCTCCGTATCTTCCAGATAGGGCATCCGCTCGCCATTGTCGGTGATCAGGTCGTCCGGAGCCATATGGCCTGGCAGAACCGCGATCCCCAAGCCAGCCCGCACAGCCGCCAGGGTTCCGGCAAGCGATCCGCACACATAGGCGGCCCGGGGCTCGTGCCCGCTGCGCCGCAGGGCCTCGAAGGCCCGTTTGCGGTAGACACAGGGCTCGGGACTGACGGCCAGCGGCACACCGGACGCCGGAGATAACAGATTTTCATCGGCGGCTACCCACAAAAGAGGCTCCGCCCAAACCCGCTGCCCGCCGATTGCTGCCGCCGGTTCCCGTTTTAAAAGCACCACATCCAGAACCCCGTTCCGGAACTTCTCCAGAAGGTTCAGGGTCAGATCACAGGTGACCTCCAGACTGACCTTCCGATAGGCAGCAGCGAAATCGGCCAGCGCCTGGGGAAGATAGGTTGTTGCAATATCCTCCGGCGTGCCGAGGCGCACCTGCCCGGTTACTTCCTGGCCCCGGAATGCGGACAACGCTACCTCATTCAAGGTAAGGATCTGTTCGGCATAGGTCAGAAACCGGTCTCCTGCCGGGGTCAGAACCACCCGCCGCGCACTCCGGCGCAGGAGCCGCTCTCCCAGGATCTCCTCAAGCTTCCGTATTTGCAGCGAAATCGCCGACTGACTCCGGAAGAGCCCCTCCCCTGCCTTTGTGAAGCTGCCTGTCCGGCTCGTCAGAACAAAAGCCTTCAGCAACGCCGGATCGATTGTATCCATGACCATCCATGCATGAGTTTTTTCAATGAAAAAATATCAAATTATAAATTTTTACAATCACGCGAACCTCTCTACACGTGTCCCGCACGCACTCGAACCGGTCCAGGGAGACACGAATGAACGTCCACAGCCACCCGCTCACCCAGTCTGCAACGGCCCATGATGCCCCCAAGGTCGCCATCGCTTTTGGCGATGGGATCGGCCCGGAAATCATGGACGCCGCCTTGCGCTGCCTGACAGCCTCCGGAGCGCGCCTGAAGCTTGAGGAAATCGTCCTGGGCGAATCGGTTTACAGGTCCGGGCACTCTTCGGGCATTGCCCCGGACACCTGGCAGACCCTCAGGGCCAGCAAAGCCCTGTTCAAGGGGCCAATCACAACTCCTCAGGGCGGCGGCTTCAAGTCCTTGAATGTCACGCTGCGCAAGTCGCTCGGGCTCTTTGCCAATATCCGGCCCTGCGCGGCCCTGACACCCTTTATCGCCTCCCATCACCCCGGCATGAATGTGGTGATTTTCCGGGAGAACGAGGAAGATCTTTATGCCGGGATCGAGCACCGCCAGACAGATGAGGTCTATCAGTGCCTGAAACTTGTCTCGCGTCCGGGCACGGAGAGGATTATCCGGTTTGCCTTTGACTATGCGCGCCAGCAGGGCCGCAAAAAGGTGTCGTGCTTTTCCAAGGACAACATCATGAAGCTGACCGATGGTCTGTTTCACGAGGTCTTTGACGAGATCTCGGCCGAGTACCCGGACATCGAAGCCGATCACTGGATCATCGATATCGGTGCAGCCAAGCTGGCCGCGGCCCCAGAACTGTTCGACGTGATCGTCACGACCAATCTTTATGGCGACATCATCTCGGACATTGCCGCAGAAATCAGCGGATCTGTCGGGATCGGCCCCTCGGCGAATATTGGCAGCACATTTGCCATGTTCGAGGCCATTCACGGATCAGCCCCCGCTCTTGCCGGACAAGGCGTGGCCAACCCCTCCGGCCTCATTCTGGCCGGGGTGCAGATGCTGGCCCATCTCGGCCAGACGGACGCTGCCTGCAGGCTCAACAATGCCTGGCTGAAAACGATTGAGGACGGTATTCACACGGCTGATATCTTCAACCCGGCCCATAGCCGGAGTAAGGTGGGCACGGAGGGTTTCGCGGATGCGCTGATCCGCAACATGGGCGCGCTGCCCAAACGGCTGCCTCCGGTGCGCGCTCAGGCCCATCAGACCCCTTTTCACCCCGCCACGGCGACACGGTCTGAACCGGCCGTCAAACAGCTTGTGGGGGTGGATGTGTTCGTCCATGCACGGGGCGGCACAGCGGACGAGCTCGCCGGTTATTTGACCGCTCACACTCATGATCTGAACGTTGATCTCAACATGATCACGAACCGGGGCGTCAAGGTCTGGCCAGCAGGATTGCCGGAGACCTTTACCACGGACCATTGGCGCTGCCGGTTCACCGGCCCAAAGGGCGCCGGTCTCGAGCCCGCACAGATCGCCGGCTTGATGCTGGTGCTGGCCGAGGCGGGTCTTGATGTCATCAAGACCGAGAACCTTTACACTTTCGACGGGGCGGCCGGGTATTCGCTCGGCCAGGGCCAGTAGCCCCCGGGCGCCTTCAAGCCTCCCTATAAACATCCCGGCGGGTGTCCCGCCGGGATGTTCGCCTGACCTCAACTCCTCCGCATCCGGTGCCCGTCCGGGTCGAAGAGCGGACCATTGGTGGCAACGGCCTTTTCCAGACATCCGGCAAGATCCACCTGAAGCCGGGTCCCGGTTGCCAGGGGCTGTTCGACATGGGCCAGGGCCACGGGCCGGCCGGTCCGGTAGCCATAGGCACAGCTTGTGGTTTGACCGATGATCTGACCGTTTAATAGCACAGGCTCGTGGCCGAGTGGAACGGCTGCGTCTTTGTCAAACCTTAGAGACATAATCTTCGGCTGGATGCCGTCAGTCCTTTGGGCCGCCAGTGCCTCAGCGCCAATAAAGCCCCCGGACGTGCGGGTCATGGCAGCCAGTCCGGCCTCCACCGGCGTCACGTCGCTGTCAAGCTCATGGCCCATGGCGCAGAACCCCTTTTCGATCCTCATGGAGGTCTGCGCGAACAGTCCGGCCGGACGGGCTCCGGCCTCCACAAACGCCCGGTAGACGGCTCGTGCGGTGTCAGCGCGGCAGGTGATTTCCCACCCCGGCTCCCCGACATAGGACAGCCGCGCCGCCCGGACATGGCAGCCTGCAATCTGTGCTTCTGCGTGTTTGAAATAGCCGATGGCGTTGAGGTCCGGCGCCCCGGCCTGCGCGGCGATCCGGGCGCTGTCAGGCCCCATCAGGGCGAGAACCGCATACTCCCCGGTGCTGTCGCTCAAGCGCACGTCATATCCGTCCGCCAGCCGGGAGAGCCAGGCAAGATCTTTCCGGATCGCGGCTGTTCCCGTGAAAATCCGGTAGTGGTCCGGTGACAGACGCTGGAGTGTCAAATCACTTTCATAGGTGCCCCGCGCGTTCAGGACAGCGCTATAGATCACAGATCCCGGTGCCCGGCCCACATATCCCGCACAGGCTTTCAGCAAAAAGGCCTCCGCATCCGGCCCCTCCACCTCGATCTTGCCAAAGGACGAAGCATCGAAGACCGCAGCCGCTTCGTGGGCGGCCCGCACTTCCGCGCCGACATTGTCAAACCAGTCCGGACGGGAGAAGGTCAGCACCGGCTCGTGCTGCTTGCCGAAATAAAGTGGCCGTTCCCAGCCATAGATCTGGCCGAAATGGGCCTTGGCCGTCCGGTACTCATCCTCCAGGGGCAAGGACCGCAGGAAGCGGGCTGTGCGGAACTGTTTGCCTGGAAAGGCGATCTCGTAATGGGTGCCGAGGACTTCCGGCGCCCGCGCCATCAGATGGTCTACGGAGTTGAAAACAGGCGCAAACCGTTTGGCGTCCGCCTCGGACAAATCATAGGCGGGCGCCCCGTGAAGGATCGTGTGCGCAAGGTTCATGCCCGCGCCCCCGCCCGCCGCAATGCCGACGGAGTTCATGCCGCAGCCCAGAAACAGCCCTCGGGTTTCCGCTGTCTCCCCCAGCATGAACGTACCATCGGGCGTGAAGCTTTCCGGACCGTTCAGCAGCATCTTCACCTCCGCCGTTTCCAGGGCCGGAAGCCGGTACAGCGCGTTCAGCATCATCGGCTCGAAATGATCCCAGTCTTCCGGCAGCAGCCCGAAGGCAAAGCTGTCCCCCAGCACGCCGGGCGCAATCGGCTTTCCCATCGGCTCGAAACAGCCGACAAGCAAGCCGCCGCTGTCGTCCCGGATGTAGAGATGGCCGTCATGGTCGCTCAAGGTCGGCATGTTACCGGAAATACCGCCGACCGGCTTGGTCAGGAGGTAGAAATGCTCGCAGGCCACCAGCGGCACGGCCGCTCCCGCCAAGGCCCCGGCCTCCCGCGACCAAAGCCCCGTACACAGGGCAATGGCGTCGCACATGACTGTACCATGCGGGGTTTCAACGCCCCTCACCCGGCCGTTTTCCGTGAGGATGCCGGTCACCCCGGTGTTCTCAAACAACCGCGCCCCGCGCGCCCTGGCACCCTTGACGAGCGCCGCGCAAACGTCGGACGGGCTGACCCGGCCGTCATCGGGGGACCAGACCGCCCCCAGCACATCATCGGCCCGCATCAGAGGCCAGCGCTCCTTGGCTTCGCCAGCGCTGATGGAGGAGGCTGCCACTCCGTATGCCCGGGCGAGCGCTTCCTGGCGCCGGATATGGATCAGCCGGTTTTCAGTGGTTGCAATCGACAGGGACCCTTTCTGGATCCAGCCGGAGGCCTGCCCGGTTTCCTCCTCCAACCGGCTGTAAAGCTCAACGGAATACTGGATCATGCGGGTCAGATTGCGGGAGTGACGCAAGGCGCGGACCTGCGCGGCCGAGTGCCAGGTGGTCCCGGAGGTCAGTTGATTGCGTTCCAGCAGGATGGCATCCGTTACCCCCATCTGCGCCAGGTGATATAGGGTTGAGCAGCCCATGATGCCGCCTCCGATAACAACGACGGGGGCATGCTTTGGAAGGGAGGGAGATGACATCGGAACCAGTCCATGTAGTGACACAGAGTCAACAAAGAAACATTTGTTTCAGAGTTTGACAACACAAAAAACAAATGGAACATTAGCCTTATGGAAACCACCTTGCCGCCCCAGATCCGGACCGCCATTTCGGCCTGCTATGCGGAATTGAGTGACGCCTTGCGCGTGGCCGCTGACTATATCGTGGAGAACCAGATCGACATTGCCACACGCAGCCTCAGATCGGTCGCCAGTGCCAGCGGCGTGTCTCCGGCCAGTTACACCCGGCTCGCCCGCGCGCTCGGCTTTGCCGACTATGAAGCCTTGCGTGAACAGGCCCGTGTTGAACTCAGCAACCGGGACCGGGGCAGCTTTCAGGACAAGGCCCGGCGCCTGCGCAACGACGCCAGCCAGCCCCTTCTGCCCCGTCAGGTGGCCGCCTGTACCGCCAATATCGAAGCGCTTCTTCAGGACATCGACCCTGCGGTTCTGGATGCACTGGTCGACCGCCTGGCCGCCTCAAGGCATATCGTTTTGATTGGCGCCCTCGCCTCGGCCGGCTTTGCCGACTACTTCGCCTATCTGGCCAACTGGTTTGACGAACGCTGGATCGTGGCCGGGCGCAACGGCACGACCCTCGGCAGCGCCATGGCAGGCCTGACGGCGGACGACACGGTTCTCATTCTTTCAAAACACCCCTACGCTCACCGATCCGTCCGCGCAGCGGAAGTGGCCGCAGGAAGAGGTGCAAAAGTCGGGGTTTTGACCGACAGCCATGCCTTTTCCGGGTTGCGGTTCGCAGACTTTCACTTCATACAACGCACTGAAAGTCCGCACTTTTTTTCATCCTATGCGGCCACGCTGGTTCTGATCGAAACGATTACAGGGATGCTGGCGGCACGGTCAGGTTCCGAAGCGGAAGATCGGATTGAGGAAGTCGACAGGCAGAACCGCTTGCTCGATGAGTTTGAAAATGTCTAGTGTGGTGGTTCACGCTGGACCATAGAAGTCTAACAGAGGGAAGCCAAATCTTATGATGATGAAACGAAACCTTGCAGGCGCTGTTCTGGCAGCCAGCTTCGCCTTCACCGGCGCTGCCTCCGCTGAAGAATTCATCACGATCGGCACGGGCGGGGTCACCGGCGTCTATTACCCGACCGGAGGAGCAATTTGCCGTCTTGTCAACAAGGGCCGCAAAGACCATGGCATCCGCTGTTCGGTGGAATCCACCGGCGGGTCGGTCTATAACAGCCGCACCATCCGCCAGGGAGAGCTGGATTTCGGCGTCGTGCAGTCTGACGTTCAGTCCGCGTCCTTGAACGGCACCGGCGCCTTTGCCGATGATGGTCCTTTTGAAGACCTGCGCGCCGTGTTCTCCGTCCACCCTGAGCCCATGCATGTGATGGCCCGCGCTGACGCCAATATCAGCTCCCCGGCCGATCTCAAGGGCAAGAAGGTGAATATCGGCAACCCGGGCTCCGGCACGCGCGTTCTTGCCGAAACGCTTATGAAATATACCGGCCTGAGCGCCGACGACTTTACCCTCGCCGCTGAGCTGAAGTCCTCCGAACAGGCCGCCGCCCTGTGCGACGGCAAGCTGGACGCGGCCATCTGGGCCGCCGGCCTGCCGAACGGCTCGTCCCAAGAAGCCACGTCAACCTGCGACATCAAGATCGTGCCGCTGTCCGGCGCACCGATCGAAAAGCTGCTGGCCGACAATTCAGCCTATGCGGCTGCGATTATTCCGGGCGGCATGTATCCCGGCAACCCCGACGACATCCCGTCCTGGGGCCCCAAGGCCACCATCGTGACCTCGGCCAAGACCTCCGACGATGTGGTGTATGCCTTGGTCTCCGCAGTCTTTGAAAACTTCGATACGTTCAAAAAACTGCACCCGGCCTTTGCCCGCCTGACGCCGGAAGAAATGATCAAGGACGGCTTGACCGCCGATCTGCATCCCGGTGCGGTGAAGTACTACAAGGAAAAGGGCTGGATGTAACCGGCCCAGGAAGCAGCCCGGCCTTCCGGGCTGCTTTTTTGTTTCCAGGCGTTCTGGCGCGTAGCTTTCAGGTCCTGCCCCTTTTTTCGGGATGACTGCCTTTCGAAAGCCCTTCCCCTGGCCCTCCAAGAGGAAGGCGCACGCGCCGATTTTGATAAAAACTGACTTTCAGCGGGTTGGGGACCAGATGACCGGCACATCGGCAGACACAGCATCAAACGACCTTGATGACATCATAGCGGAGGCCGACACCGGCGCCCGGGCCCCCAAAGACAGTTTTTCCAGAAACGTTCTGTGGATCGTGCCCCTGTTCTGGTCGGTCTATCAGCTGTGGATTGCCTCGCCCCTGCCCTATCTCGTCGGCATCGGCGTTCTCAATGACACGCAAACCCGCGCCATTCATCTGGGATTTGCTGTCTTCCTGGCGTTTCTGGCCTTTCCGGCCTTCAAGAGCAGTCCCCGCCATTACATTCCAAAGCTGACCTGGCTGGTGGCGATCATCGGCGCGGTCGCGTGTTCCTATCTTTGGTGGGACTACAGGGGCGTTGCCAATAGAACCGGCGTGCCAAGCACCATGGATCTTGTTATGGCCGGGACCGGTCTCGTTCTGCTGCTGGAAGCTGCCCGCCGCTCCCTCGGCTTCCCGTTGATGGGCGTCGCCCTGTTCTTCATGGCCTATGTCTTTTTCGGCTCCTGGGACGGGCTGCCCGATGTTGTGCGCTGGAAGGGCGCGTCCTTTGAAAAGGCTATGAGCCACCTCATGCTGACCACCGAAGGCGTCTACGGTGTCGCGCTCGGGGTGTCTTCCGGTTTCGTGTTCCTGTTCGTGCTTTTTGGCGCGCTGCTCAATCAGGCCGGTGCGGGCAACTACTTCCTGCAGCTTGCTTTTGCCTCTGTTGGGCACCTGACCGGCGGGCCCGCAAAGGCGGCCGTGATTGCCTCGGCAGCAACCGGCCTGATTTCCGGGTCCTCCATCGCGAATGTCGTCACGACCGGCAATTTCACGATTCCGCTCATGAAAAAAGTCGGGTTCTCGCCTACAAAGGCCGGCGCCATTGAAGTGTCCTCTTCAATCAATGGAGTGCTCACGCCGCCGGTGATGGGTGCTGTCGCCTTCCTGATGATCGAATATGTCGGCATTCCTTATGTCGAAGTGATCAAAACGGCAATCATTCCGGCGGCCATCTCCTACATCGCACTCGTTTACATCGTGCATCTGGAAGCGCTGAAAAGCGGCATGCGCGGCACGTTGCAGATGAACAACGCGAAATTCCTTCTGGCCGCAGTCGGCATCATCGTCCTTGCCATTGCCATCGGCGGTGGCATTCTGTTCTCGCTCGGCTTCCTGGTCGGTCTCAGCAAAGCCGCGTTTGGCGCAGCCTCAACCCCCATTCTGATTTGTTTGCTTGTGCTCGCCTATCTTGCGGCCGTCTGGTACGCGTCCAAGGTTCCAGATCTCAAGACAGACCTGGACTCCATGGACGATCTGCCGCCAGCGGGCACGATTTTCAAAACCGGTATTCACTACCTGCTGCCCGTTCTGATGCTCATGTATCTGCTGATGATCGAACGCAAGTCGCCGGGTCTGTCCGCCTTCTGGTCTGCGGTCCTGATGATGGTTATCCTGCTGACGCTGGCCCCGCTCAAAGCGTTCTTCCGGGGCGAAAGCGCCTATCTGGCAAATGTGGCTGCAGGCTGGAAGAACCTCGAAGAAGGCCTGGTGGTCGGCGCCAGAAACATGATCGGACTGGCTGCTGCCATGGGGGTTGCCGGGATCATCGTCGGCGCTGTGACCCTGACCGGTATCGGCCAGGTCATGGCTGAATTTGTCGAATATCTATCCGGCGGCAACCTGCTGGCCATGCTGTTCTTTGTGGCCCTGATCTCCATCATCCTGGGCATGGGCCTGCCGACAACGGCCAACTATATCGTCGTCTCCTCGCTCATGGCCGGTGTGGTGGTCGAGCTGGGCGCCCAGTCCGGACTGATCGTGCCGCTGGTCGCGGTTCACATGTTCGTCTTCTATTTCGGGATCATGGCCGATGTGACCCCACCGGTCGGCCTGGCGAGTTTCGCGGCAGCCGCCATCTCGAAGGGCGATCCCCTGAAGACCGGTTTTCAGGCCTTCTTCTATTCCATCCGCACCGCGCTTTTGCCCTTCCTCTTCATCTTCAACACGGACCTGCTCCTGATTGATGTGGGCCCTGTGCAGGCGGTGTTTGTGTTTCTCGTTGCCCTGATCGCCATGCTGTTATTCGCCGCCGGGACAATGAACTATTTCATCGTCAAGTCGCGCCTTTGGGAAAGTGCGGTCCTGCTTCTGGTTGCCTTCACCCTGTTCCGGCCGGGCTTTTTCCTGAATATGGTCGCCCCTGAATTTGAAACCCGGCCAGCTGCCGACATCTACCAGATGGCTCAGGACGCGCCGGATGACGCGTTGTTGCAAGCCCGTTTTACAGGGGTGAACATTGAAGGCGATCCTGTAGATGCCAAGTACCTGTTGCCGCTCGGCACGAAAGGAGCCGACGGCAAAGACAGGCTTTTCGAAAATCTCGGCCTGACCTTGCGCGACGAAGACGGTGCCTTGTTTGTCGACCAGCTGGAATTTGGCGCACCCGCCCAGAAACTTGGGATCGATTTTGATTGGGAAGTCAAGGAACTGGAGGTCCCTGCGGTCCGGCCGCCAAAGGAGATCTTCTATATTCCAGCCCTGCTTGTGCTCGGGATCATTGTGCTTCTGCAGCGCAGGCGCCATGCCATCGCCCATGCCGGCGAAGCCGGTCCTGTCTCAACCGCAGCCTGAAGGGAGCCCTTATCATGAAGAAGAATGTCCTGGCCGCGGTCGATCTGGCCCACCCCCAAGACCTGACCCATATCCTGCACGAAGCCAAGCGCTTTGTGGATCTGGACGGCGGCACCTTGAACGTCATGACGGTTCTGCCGCCCCTTGGCGGCGCCTGGGTGGCCACCTGGTTCAAGGATGACGCGGAAGAAAACATGCTGAAGGAAGCTGACAAAACCCTTCACGCCCAAGTCCGCGACGCGCTCGGACCGGACGTGAAGGCCCGCCACATCGTCAGCCACGGCACTGTCTATGAGGAAATTCTGGCAATGGCTGCGCGTCTCTCGATTGACCTGATTGTGATGGGCGCCCACCGGCCGGAACTCAGCGACTATCTGCTGGGTCCGAATGCGGCCCGGGTGGCCCGGCATTCCAAATGCTCGATCTATATCGTACGCGACTAGTGTGGTGAAATTGACATACGCCTGATTTGCGCAGCCCGCGCCGTTGCGTCCTTAAATCCAGAAAACCTCAATAGTAACAAAAGCCTTCTAGTCAAACCCATGAATCTGAAGGTCGTTCTGAACGCGCTGGAAAATGAGACGAACTTCCGCTCAGGATGACGAGGAGACGGGACCGGGACGGCCCTCCGGCGCCCCTTCGCTGCCGTGGCACCGAACCGGCTTTTCGGCCACAAGACCTAGGCAAATCCTGCAAGCCATCCTATTTAATCGCAAGAATGCGATGAATTGCCGGATTGACCCGGAAGAATCGCAGTCTTTTCAGTCTGATCCGATCCGGAGACCCTTTCCATGAGCGAGACTTCCTCCTACACGCCTCCAAAAGTCTGGACCTGGCAACAGGCCAGTGGCGGCCAATTTGCCAATATCAACCGCCCGGTCTCCGGGGCCACTCACGACAAGGATCGGCCGGTCGGTGCGCACCCCTTGCAGCTCTATTCCCTGGCAACGCCCAACGGCGTCAAAGCCACTGTTATGCTGGAAGAGCTGCTGGCGCTGGGCCATACGGGGGCGGAATATGATGCCTGGCTGATCCGCATCAACGAGGGCGACCAGTTTTCCAGCGGCTTTGTGGAGGCCAATCCAAATTCAAAAATCCCGGCCCTGGTCGATCACAGCACCTCACCCCCGACCCGGGTGTTCGAATCGGGCTCCATCCTGCTCTATCTGGCCGAAAAATTCGGGGCATTCCTGCACGCCAGCCCGGCGGCCCGTACCGAGACCTTGAACTGGCTGTTCTGGCAAATGGGTTCTGCGCCTTATGTTGGCGGCGGTTTTGGCCATTTCTATGCCTATGCGCCTGAGAAGTTCGAGTATCCGATTAACCGGTTTGCTATGGAAACCAAGCGCCAGCTGGATGTTCTGGAAAAGGCTCTTTCTGACCGGCCCTATATTGCCGGAGACGACTATACGATCGCGGACATTGCGATCTTCCCCTGGTATGGCGGCCTTGTGCTTGGCCGGCTTTATGAGGCAGCAGAGTTCCTGAGTGTCGATGACTATAAGAACGTGAAGGCCTGGGCCGAGAAAATCGACGCCCGGCCTGCAGTCATCCGGGGACGTAAGGTCAACAAGGTTTGGGGCGATGAGGCCGATCAGGTGCCGGAACGCCACAGCGCTGCGGATCTGGAGATGAAGCCGGCCGCCGAATAACCCTCGCCCGGCTCGCTCCCGCGGGCCGGGCGCCTGCGCGTTTCAAGTCACTCTTCATTCCAATTGATTTATTTTTGTTAGAAAAAAATATTAATACCGGGCAAAGCTCGAGTATTACGACCCTTTGATTTCTAAGGAGTCAAGTTTTCAGACTGACACTTCCTCAATTCACGTTTTCCAGCCTCTCTGGCCTAGCCATCAAATCACGCGCTTGTTTTGGTCTAGCGGCATGCAGGCGTCCTTTTCACGCAAAAACACGTCTTGTCATAAGTATATTTTTCGTCTCTATATGCGGAGAAACCACAAGGTCCACCGATGCGGGCACATTCCCCTGATGGACCCTGCGGCACCAGATTTCTTTGGCCAAGTCCTGGTCACCATCTTGGAGCGACATATGTCAGAAGCCCTTAAGATAGGCACACCCAAGGAAGCTTTTTCCGGTGAGGCGCGTGTCGCCATGACCCCGGAATCGGCAAAGCAACTGCAAAAGCTCGGCTATAGCTGCCTGGTGCAAAGCGGCGCGGGAAAGGCAGCCGGTTTCTCCGACGAGGCTTATCAGGCGGCCGGGGCCGAAATCGTCAAGACAGCGCCAAGCCTCTGGAAACAGGCCGATATCATCGCCAAGGTACGCCAGCCGGACGAGAAGGAACTGGGATACCTGACCGACGGCAAGACGCTGATTTCCTTCTTCAATCCGGGCGGAAACGAAACCGGGCTGGAAGAGGCCAGAGCCAAGGGCGCCAATGTGATCGCCATGGAAATGGTGCCCCGCATTTCCCGCGCCCAGAAGATGGACGCGCTCAGCTCCATGGCCAATATAGCCGGATACCGGGCCGTGATCGAGGCGGGTAACAATTTCGGCCGGTTCTTCACAGGGCAGATCACCGCTGCCGGCAAGGTGCCGCCAGCCAAGGTTCTGGTTGTCGGCGCCGGGGTTGCCGGGCTTGCCGCCATCGGCACGTCTACGTCGCTCGGGGCGATCACCTACGCCTTCGACGTGCGTCCGGAAGTGGCCGAACAAGTTGAATCCATGGGGGCCGAATTCGTCTATCTGGATTTTGAAGAAACACAGCAAGATGGCGCCACCACGGGCGGCTATGCCAGCGTATCGTCACCGGAGTTCCGAGAAGCCCAGCTGGCCAAGTTCCGCGAGCTGGCGCCAGAGATCGACATTGTCATCACCACGGCCCTGATCCCGAACCGCCCGGCCCCGAAACTCTGGCTGGAGGATATGGTTGCCTCCATGAAACCGGGCTCGGTGATTGTCGATCTCGCGGCTGAGCGCGGCGGCAATGTGGACGGCACGGTCGCAGACAAGAAAATCGTGACCGGAAACGGCGTGACCATCATCGGCTACACGGATTTCCCCTCGCGCATGGCCGCCCAATCCTCAAGCCTTTACGCCACCAACATCCGGCACATGATGACGGATCTGACCCCGGACAAAGACGGCAAGCTCGTCCATAATATGGAAGACGATGTCATTCGCGGGGCAACTGTCACCTATCAGGGCGAAATCACCTTCCCGCCGCCGCCGCCCAAAGTGCAGGCGATTGCCGCAGAGCCGAAGGAAAAGCCCAAGGAGCTGACCCCGGAGGAAAAACGGCAGCGGGAGGCGGACGCCTTCAAGGCCCAGACCAAACAGCAGGTCACCCTGCTGGCCGTTGGCGGGCTGCTGATGCTGCTGGTGGGACTGGTCGCACCGGTCAGCTTCCTGCAGCATTTCATCGTGTTTGTGCTGGCGGTGTTTGTCGGCTTCCAGGTCATCTGGAATGTCAGCCACTCCCTGCACACACCTCTTATGGCGGTCACCAACGCCATCTCGTCGATCATCATCGTCGGCGCCCTGCTGCAGGTCGGGTCAGGCTCGTTCCTGATCATCCTGCTCGCAGGCCTGTCGATTTTCATGGCCGGAATCAATATTTTCGGCGGTTTCCTCGTCACACGGCGCATGCTCGCCATGTTCCAGAAATCCTAAGGAGCCCGGCCTATGGAATTCGGTTTCACCATTGCCGTCTATGTGGTTGCGGCTGTCCTGTTCATTCTCTCTCTTGGCGGTCTGTCCGGTGAGGAAAGCGCCAAGCGTGCCGTCTGGTACGGCATTACGGGCATGGCCCTGGCGGTCGCCGCCACTCTGATCGGCCCCGGCTCGGGCCTCTGGTTCCTGTCCCTTGTCCTGATCGCAGGCGGTGGCATCATCGGCTATTTCGTTGCGCAGCGTGTGCAGATGACCGAAATGCCTCAGCTGGTCGCGGCCATGCACTCGCTTGTGGGGCTTGCTGCTGTCTTTGTCGGCTTCAATGCCTATCTCGAACTGGGCCGGGTTCTGGCCATGGGCGAGGAAGAACGTAAGGCGCTTCAGGGCTTTGCAGCCCTTCTTGCCAAAAAGACGGCCACCGAACAGGCAATCTTGAAGGTCGAGGTGTTTCTCGGTGTCTTTATCGGCGCCGTCACCTTCACCGGTTCCGTCGTGGCTTTCGGGAAGCTTGCGGGCAAGATCACGTCCAAGGCGGAAAAACTCCCGGGCGGCCATGCACTCAATGCCGGGGCTGCCGGCCTCTCGGTCCTGCTCCTGATCCTGTTCCTGAACGGGGCCGGGATCTGGACGCTGATCCTGATGACGCTACTGGCCTTCTTCATCGGCTATCACCTGATCATGGGTATTGGCGGGGCGGATATGCCGGTCGTCGTCTCCATGCTGAACAGCTATTCGGGCTGGGCAGCAGCGGCCATCGGCTTTTCGCTGGGCAATGACCTCCTGATCGTGGTGGGCGCCCTGGTCGGCTCCTCCGGGGCCATCCTCAGCTACATCATGTGCAAGGCCATGAACCGTTCGTTTATCTCCGTCATTCTGGGCGGCTTCGGCAACACGACCGGCCCGGCCATGGAAGTGGACGGCGAACAGATCGCCATTGATGGCGACGGGATCGCCGCCGCGCTGGAAGATGCGGACAGCGTCATCATCGTGCCCGGTTACGGCATGGCTGTGGCCCAGGCCCAGCAAGCGGTCAGCGAACTGACCAAGCGCCTGCGCGCCAAGGGCAAGACCGTGCGCTTCGCCATCCACCCGGTTGCAGGCCGTCTGCCCGGCCACATGAACGTGCTGCTGGCGGAAGCCAAGGTGCCATATGACATCGTGCTGGAGATGGACGAAATCAATGAGGACTTTCCCGAAACCGATGTGGCCATCGTGATCGGCTCCAACGACATCGTCAATCCGGCCGCGCAGGAAGACCCAAACTCCCCGATTGCCGGCATGCCGGTTCTGGAGGTCTGGAAAGCCAAGCAGGTCTTCGTCTCCAAACGCGGTCAGGGCACCGGCTATTCCGGAATCGAAAACCCGCTGTTCTACAAGGAGAACACCCGCATGTATTACGGCGACGCCAAATCAAGCCTGGACAAGCTGCTCACCATGATCGCGTGATCGCCCGGAGCCTCAAAACACAAAAAAGCCGCGCCGGGACACCGCGCAGCCCCTAACCTAAGTGTGGTTGCAAGTAATACGGCTCCGGCGGCGTTTAGCGAAGCAGACATTTGCGCCAGAGAGGTTCGATCAGTCTGCGGCGAAGGTCTGCCTGGAGGCCAATGTGGCATTTCACAAAACAAGAACGCAAAATCGATTACTGCTGATGCGAACTTGGAGGCTGAGTTGACCGAAGAAAATGATCTCCTGATGATGCAGGTCATCGAAGCTACGATAAAAAGGCTGGAACAAGCAGATGAGCTAGTGGTTTGTAGTGAAACAACTACAAAAGTGGCGACCGAAATCGCTAAGGCAGTGAAGCATATTGTGCCTGACACTGGCTTGTCCGCCCTCGAAATGTCCGGAGTTCGAGCCCTGATCTTTCAGGCGATAAGTCAGCCGAGATTTTTTGATTGGGAAATGCCGACACTCACAGGTTTTTCCGCAGAACAGTTTAAAGCAATAGCTGAAAAACTTCCTCGCGAATGACCGTTTTGTCTGCTTTGCTGCCGTTCGTTCAGGTCGCGACGAATGCCCAGTTCCCGTACAACGAGCGGCGGCTTTCATGACAAGTTCGAGCACTGGTGAATGATCAATTTGCGGGCGCGAAGCGGGCGATTTACGTTCATACAGGCTCAGGGCCATGGAAGTCACAGATTCTTGCTTGTTTCAGATTATTGAAGCATGTCCGAACCCCGAAAGGCCTGCTGCACCAAAGGGTCCGGCTTAATCTTTTTCTACACGCCCACATTTAGGTTAGGGGCTGGGGGACACCGCGCGGCTTTTTATTTTGGTATCCGGCAAGAGCGTCCCTACGGGCTCAATCGCTGCCCGTCAGCGTCGAAATAATAGGATTTACCGTCTGAAATCGCGAGGTCGAGATCGCTGCCTGGGGCAATGGCATGCTGGCCGAACAGCCGGGCGGTGATCTGGTGGTCCTTAACCGTGGCAATCACATTGGTGTCGCCGCCGAGCTGCTCCACGTGCTGAACCGTCGCTTTCAAAGCCCCGTCCTTAGACAGGGACAGATCTTCCGGGCGGATCCCCAGCGTGCGGGTGTCGCCTTCGCGAAGCAAACCGGCAGGCAGGAAATTCATGGCAGGTGAGCCAAGAAAGCCCGCCACAAACTTGTTGACCGGATTGTTGTAGAGTTCCATCGGACTTCCGGTCTGCTCCACCCGGCCCTCCCGCAGAACCACGATCTTGTCGGCCAGCGTCATGGCTTCGGACTGGTCATGGGTCACATAGATCATGGAGGCGTCGAGCTGACGGTGCAGATTGGCAATCTCAAGCCGCGTATTCATGCGCAGGGCCGCATCCAGATTGGAGAGCGGCTCGTCAAACAGAAACAGCTTGGGATGGCGCACGATGGCCCGGCCAATGGCGACCCGCTGGCGCTGGCCACCTGACAGCTCGGACGGGTACCGGTCCAGATAGGCTTCCAGATTGAGCATGCGGGTGGCTTCCGCGATGCGCTGCTCAATCACCTCCCGGCTCTGCCGCTCCTGTTTCAGGGCCAGGGACATGTTGCCGCGCACAGTCAAATGCGGATAGAGCGCATAGCTTTGAAACACCATGGCAATGCCGCGTTTGGAGGGCGGTGTCAGGTTCACATGCTCCCCGCCGATATGAATATCGCCCGAGGTCACATCCTCCAGCCCGGCAATCACCCTGAGGAGGGTGGATTTGCCACAGCCGGAGGGGCCGACAAAAACGACGAATTCGCCGTCCTCCACCTCAAGCGTGACATCTTTGAGCACGTGAACATCCCCGAAGGACTTGTTGACAGTTTGCAAGGTAAGCGCCGTCATGGCGTCGGCTCCTTCAGGAAAACGGGCTTGCCGGTGCGCACGCTCTCATCGGCGGCAAGACAAATGGCCAGAGACCGGACCGCGTCCTGCATGTGACGGGTCAGATCGAGATTTTTGCGTATTGCGTGCAGCATATAGGCCTGCTCCGCATCGCACAGGTCCTGGTGGCCGGGTTCGTCCGGCAAATCAATGCGGGTGTCCCCGTCCAGGCGGTGCACCAGCAGCCCCCCCACTTTGGTGTGGCCGTCCACATCCGCCGAGCCCCCTTTGTTGCCCTCCACAATGGAGACGGACCCGGCGGGCGAGACCACATCTTTGACGAAAAAGGCTGTTTCGGACATCATCGGGCCCCAGCCGGCCTCGTACCAGCCCACTGAGCCGTCGTCGAACACCACCTGGAACTGGCCGTAATTATACATGTCCGGGGCAATTTCCCCGGAAAGCCGCAGCCCCATGCCATGGACCTTGACCGGAACCGCGTCGGTGATCTGGCACCAGACATCCACATAGTGAACACCGCAATCGACAATCGGTGCGGTCGTCTGCATCAGGGCCTTGTGGGTGTCCCATTCCGCACCGGAGCTCTGCTGGTTGAGATTCATGCGGAACACATAAGGCCCGCCCAGCGCCCGGGCTTCCGTGATCAGGCGCTGCCAGGACGGATGGTGGCGCAGAATATAACCGACCACGAGTTTCCGGCCGGTCCTGAGCGCACACTCGGCCACCCTTTCAGCGTCTGCCACTGTGGTTGCCAGCGGCTTTTCGACAAAGACATGGGCCCCGGCCTCCATGGCTGCCACCGCATAACTGGCGTGCGTGTCCGAATAGGTGGCGATCACCACCAGATCCGGCTTTGCCGCAGCAAGGGCCGCCTCAAAGCTGTCATAGGCCGGATAGGCGCTCAGCTCCGGATGGTCCACCTTTCCCGACCGGTTGACCAGGGCAACGATCTCGCTGCCTGAGTGCCTGTGGTGGGCCAGGGCGTGGGACAGGCCCATATTGCCGAGACCGGCCACCAGAACGCGGGTCATTTGACAGCTCCGGAGGTGATGCCGCGGATCAGCTGGCGCGAGAATATCACATAGAGCACCAGTACCGGCAAAATGGCCATGCTGAGCGCGGACAGAACGGCGTTCCAGTTGGTCACGAACTGACCGATAAACACCTGGCTGCCAAGGGTCAGCGTCTTTGTTTCCTCAGCCGGGGCCAGAATGAGCGGAAACCAGAGATCATTCCAGATCGGGATCATGTTGAAGACGGCGACCGTAGCCATGGCCGGACGCACCAGCGGCAGCACCAGACGGAAGAAGATCGTATATTCGGACAGGCCGTCAATCCGGCCGGCGTTTTTCAGATCATCCGACACCTGACGCATGAACTCGCTCAGGATAAAGACGGCAAGCGGCAACCCCTGGGCCGTATAGACCAGGATCAGGGCGGTCAGCGTGTTCACAAGGCCGGTGGCGACCATCATGTCCAGAATGGCCACCGTGCCGATCCGGATCGGGATCATGATACCGAGCGCCAGATAGAGCCCCATCAGCAGGTTGCCCCGGAACCGGTATTCGCTGAGCGCAAAGGCGGCCATGGCGCCAAATAGCAGGATCAGGGCCAGCGAAACCACGGTGACAATCATGGAGTTCTGGAAATAAAGGAAAAAGTCCCCCTGCTTCAGCACCGTCTGATAGCCGATCAGGGAAAAACTCTCTGTATCCGGCAGGCTCAGCGGTTCACGGAAGATTGCCTTTCGGGTCTTGAAGCTGTTGATCAGGATCACAAAGACCGGAAACAGGGCAATCAGCGTATAGAGGATCAGTGCGCCATGCATGGCAAGGCTGTTGAGCGGGTGTGATCTGGCCTTGTTCATATCTCCCCTCCTCTCAAAGCTGATACCGGCGCAGCCGGGTCTGGATGCCGAAGAGATAGATGCACACACCGATCAGGATGATCGCGAACATGGCGCTGGCAATGGCCGACCCCATATGCGGGTCGCCCAGCTGCAGCTGAAAGCCGAAAAAGGTTCGGTAGAGGAAGGTGCCCAGAATATCAGTTGAGAAATCCGGTCCGGCCAGCGCTCCCTGGGTGGTGTAGATCAGGTCAAAGGCGTTGAAATTGCCGACAAAGGTCAGGATCGAGATGATGCCGATGGAGGGCAGGATCAGGGGCAGCTTGATTTTCCAGAACGCGGACAGGCCCGTGATGCCGTCAATCTCGCCTGCTTCCAGGATCTCATCCGGAATGGACAGCAGCGCCGCATAGATCAGCATCATCGGAATGCCGACAAACTGCCAGACGGAAATCAGCGACAGGGTCGTCAGCGCATAGGCCTCCTTGCCGAGCCAGGGCGCAAACAATGACCTCAGCCCGACCGCGTCCAGCATGGACGGTGCGATCCCCCAGATCGGTGACAGAATCAGTTTCCAGGCGAAGCCGACAATCACAAAGGACAGGATAGTCGGAATGAAGATGGCCGAGCGGTAAAAGGCGGCAAAGCGCAGTCTTGGATGGCTGAGCAGAGCGGCTAGCGCGATACCGATCGGGTTCTGCACCAGCATGTGGATCAGGAAAAACCAGAAATTGTTGCCGAGCGCGTTCCAGAACTGGTCTGCCCAGAGCGGGTCCCCGAACAGGGTCATGAAATTCTGCAGGCCGACAAACACCCGCTCCTGCTCGATCCTGCTGAAAAGGGCCAGACGCAGCGTGTTGAACAGCGGGAAGATCATCACGGCCGTATAGACCAGCACGGCAGGGGCCAGAAACACGGCGATGTGCCAGCGGAAACGAGGCTTGCTCATCCGAAGACGCTCCGGTCACAGTGCCCGGACAGGGCAAGCCCTGTCCGGACGCGTCAAAAAGGCTGGTTACTGTTGCGGCTTGTACCAGCTTGCAAGGCCGTCCTGCAGCTTCTTGCCAAGCGCCTCGGGGGTTTCCGTGCCCTTGATGGCGGCAGCGGATGCGCCCCAGGTCTCGTTTTCAAGGTTCGGGGTTCCGCGGGACAGGATCTGATAGGTGGAACGGATGGTGCTTTCACACTCGCTGCGCCAGCTGGCAAACTCCTTGGCCAGCGGATCGTCCAGTTCGACCGGGGCCTTGGACAGCGGGAAGAAGCCGGGCAGCGCATTGCCGAAGATCGACGCAAATTCCGGAGAGGCCACCCAGGCCAGGAAGGCTTTTGCAGCTTCGGGGTGGTCCGTCGCCGTGTTCATGCCAATGCCGATATCGGTGTGGTCGGAAATGTAGCAGGTGTCCCCTGCCTTGCGGACCGGCGGTTTGAACGCGCCCATTTCAAAATCGGCCTGGGCGTTGAAGCCTGCAATCTCCCAGCTGCCTGCCGGATAGATGGCCGCACGGCCAAGGGTGAAGAGGTTCTGGCTGTCCGGATAGGTCTGGGCTTCATAGCCGTCGCCCAGATACTGCGCCCATTTGGCCAGCGTCGCATAGGGGGCAACCCAAGCCTCGTCCGTGAGTTTCTGTTCCCCCTTGATCAGAGCCTGGCGCCCTTCTTCGCCTTTCCAGTAGTTCGGGCCGATATTGTTGTAGCCCATGGTGGCCGCTTCCCACTGGTCGTTGGTGCCCATAGCCATGGGGATGTAGCTGCCATCTTCTTTGAACTTTTCAAGAACCGCGAAGAACTCCTCTTCGGTCTGCGGAACCTCGACCCCGAGCTCCTTGAACGCATCCTTGTTGTAGATGAAGCCATGGATCACCGCAGCCATGGGCACACAGAAGCTGGCCGACCCGTCATCGGTCTGCCAGGCTGCCTTGGCCACATCGGAAAAATTGGTCATCGCCTCCATATCGTCGAGATTGGCGAGATGGCCAGCATCAAACAGCGCCAGGGAGGCGTCGAACGGGCGGCAGGTGATCAGGTCTCCGGCAGAGCCTGCCTCCAGCTTGGAATTCAGCGCGGCGTTATATTCGGTCGGCGCTGTCGGTGAAAAGGTCAATTTGATGCCCGGATGAGAGGCTTCGAAGGCCGGGATGATCTTGTCCTGCCACAAGGCCAGATCGTCGTTCCGCCAGCTTTCAATCGTCAAGGTGACATCTTCGGCATAGGCATGGCCTGTCACCAGTGCCGTGCTGATCATTGCCAAGGAGAATAACTTCAATTTCATAGCGCTGTTCCCTGTCTCAACCGGTATTACCGTTCATTGATTGACGCCGTCCGGCGGGTTGGCCCCGCTTTGGCACTGCACCGCCTTCTCCCCCTCTACACCCGCCAGTTCTCCTGACTTTTCGGTAGAGTCTCCAGACTTGCAGGCGCAGTCCCCGTTCGCCTCAAAACATAATACCTATCTAATACCATTTGTCGACGGCAAAGTTTCGATTCGCAAATCTCAAGGTTCTGCTAACCAGAATAGCCTGCGATTTCCTGAGGAATATGCTGAATTCAGCCGAGCAAACGGCTCAAAGGCATTGCAAAGGTATTATCAATTGAGAGCCCAGCCACCCGGTGCGCCGGCCCCCTCGCCTAAGGCGCCATTGCTTTCCACCTGGAGGGCGGTACAAACAATTCTCAAGGTTTCAGGGCAAGGGAGTGCGAGAATGCGGTTTCTGGTGTTTTTGGGGTCCGACAGAGACAGCACGCCTCCCCGGCCCGCCCGGCTCGGCGCCCGGGTCGCGGCAGCCTGCACGAGGAGACTGCACACCCTGAATGCCGAAGCAGAACTTGTGGATCCCCTGTCCATAGACCTGCCCTCTCCCTTCAAGCCGCATTTTTCCTATGCAGCCGGACAGGCTCCTGCCCAACTGACCCAGCTGGCCGACGGCATCCAGGACGCAGACGGATATGTGATGGTGAGCCCGGAATACAATCACTCCATGTCCCCGGCCCTCGCCCACTTGCTGAATCACTTCGGCAGCTCGCTGTTTTCCTTCAAGCCGAGCGTGATCGTGACCTATTCAGCAGGCCAATGGGGCGGCACCCGTGCCGCCGTTTCCATGCGCAGCTTTCTGTCCGAGCTGGGCTGCCTGCCCGTTTCCGCCATGATCCACGTTCCCATGGCACAGGACGTCTTTGAAGACACGGGCGCCTGTCGCTCAGACGCGGATCCCGAACGGTGGGACGGTTATCTGGACAGAGCCTTTCAGCAGCTCCTATGGTGGGCAGAAGCCGCCAAACGGCAGCGCAGCTGCGGTAACACCAGAGCAACCCCCGCGTTCCTCACATCTCCGGCGGAGCGGAATGCACCCAGATAAAGAATGCCTGACAACCCTTTAATGCCGCTAAGTTAACTATCGGATTAGTCGTATATTGACGCCAATGCACTTCAATGATTTACTCAAATCACAGGTAAACAATTATTAACTATAACCTGACAGACATGCCTAGATTTTGCGGCTTCCTGTACCGGCATTTTGGTTCTGACATGTTCTTTTTGATCGCCCTTGGCTTTTTTCTCTATTTCGCTCCGGCATTTGCGTTTTTCACGCTCAGCGCCATGGAGCTGGCGGAAACCGGCAGGAACCGGACGGCACCACTGGCAACCGCCTTCACGGCGGCCCTGCTCTGGCCCCTCACCCTGTCCGTGATGACTGCACTTGTGATTGTTCAAAAAACGCGTCCTTCCTGACCCTGCGCACCCCTCTCAGACAGCGTGTGCAGCAGCGGGCCAGTGCTTCCCTGCCCTGCCTTGCCTTGCTTTGCCTTTCCGAGGGTAGCGCAAACAGACGGTCTTTGCCGGTAAAGAGGTTGCGCACAAAGAAAAAGCATCTAAGATTTGAAAAATTGCGGACACAAACCGTGTTTGTGCACCGCAGCATTGCCATGGTCCACATCATGTGATTTAACCTTAAGTAAATTTTTACGTTTTGTTTACTCGAAATTTTGCGGCCAAGTCCCTATTTTCGCAGCAGTTATGATACGGAATTTCGCAGGAGCTGATTTTATGAACTCGACGCCTCGGTTCAGTCAGGCAGTCGCCTCTTTAGTATTGTTTTTGGGTATTTCGATCCTTGCTGGTTGCAGCTCCTCTGAAGAAAGAGCCCAGGCCCATTACGAACGCGGCCTCGAACTCGTGGAACAAGGCGATCTCGTGAAGGCGAGCCTTGAATTCCGCAACGCGGTAAAACTCAAGCCCGACCATGTTGATGCTCTTTATGCCTTCGGTGAAATCCAGGAAAAGCAGGGCGACGTTCAGGCAGCTTTCCGGGTCTTCACGGCAGTCACGGAGCGGGACCTTCAGCATCAGCCCGCACGCCTCAAGCTTGCTTATCTGCTCATGACAGGGAACCAGTTGGATCAGGCCAAAACGCTTCTGGATCAGGCTGCTGAAATCGACCCTGAAACCCCGGACTACCTGATCGCCAGGGCCACCTATGACTTGCGATCCGGCGATCTGGACAAGGCGGAGCAGCTGGGAAAGCAGGCCTTTGAGAAGGATCCGGAGTCAACGGAAGCGGTGATCGTTCTCGCGTCTTCCCGCATGGCTGCCAAAGACCCCCAAAGCGCCCTCGACTACATTCTTCAGGCGCCGAAAAGCGGAGAAAAGAACATTGGTCTTCAAGTCCTGCACCTGTCTGTTCTGGAAGCGCTGAATGATCAGGACGGCATTGAAAAGCTGTTCGGCAGGCTTGTGACCCTCTTCCCCGACGCTCCGCAATTCCCGCAGGCCTGGTCCCGATGGTACATGAGCAAGGGGCAGACCCGGGAAGCCGAAGGGGTCATCCGCCAATTTGCCGAGAACAACCCGGACAACAACGACGCCCAGCTCGCTCTTGTCGCCTTTGTAAACCAGCAGCGCGGCCCGGACGCCGCGCAATCCGAGCTGGAGCGCATGATCAAGACGCGCGAAGACGCGGATCTCGACGCTTTTCCGCTGCAATCCGCCCTCACCCGTCTGCTGTTTCAGTCGGACCACAAGGATGACGCCATTTCCCTGATGCGTTCGATTGTCGACAGCACAAGCGACAGGGATATAAAGAACCGCGCCCGCATCATTCTGGCCACCATGCTCGGTCAGACTGATGAGGTTGCGCAAGCAGAAGTGTTGATCGAAGACGTTCTCAAGGACGACGCCAAGAATGTCGAAGCGCTGCGTCTGCGCGCCTCCATCAGGATCTCCCGGAACGAGAATGCCCAGGCCGTCGATGACATCCTGGTGGCATTGAACGAATCCCCGGAAGACGCCCGCCTGCGCACCATGCTTGCCAGCGCCTATGAGCGGGACGGCTCCTCCGTCCTGGCGGAAGAGCAATATGCCAAGGCCATGGCTCTGGATAGGAACTCACCGGAAACCGGGCTGCCTATGGCCCAGTTCCTGCTGCGCCACGGCAAGGCGGATCAGGCGGAACGGGTTCTGGAAGCCGTTCGGTCTGAAAACCCGACAAACGGCCAGGTGATCGCCCTTCTTGCCCAGCAAAAACTGGCTCAAAAGGACTGGGCTGGCGCTCAGGAACTTGCCAGCATCCTCAGACAGATCAAGGATGTTGACAAGACCGGCACCGCGAATGGTGAGGTGGCTGACAAGATCTCCGCCGCAGCCCTCTCCGGTCTTCAAAAATATTCGGAAAGCCTCAAGCTTCTTGAAAAATCGACAGCAGAGGCGGATGACGATCAGGAGCTCCTGCCGGACCTGATCCGGGCCTATGTTCAGGCCGGGCGTCAGGACGCGGCCATCTCCCACTTGAAAACGCTGTTGCAGAACGACCCGAAAAACACCCTTGCTCAGGTTCTTCTGGGATCTGTCTATCTGTCGCAAAATCTTGTCGAAGAGGCGCAAGGGGCGTTCGAAGACGCCGCGGCTGACAAGGACAGCGTCGTCGGTGACACCTCGCTGGCCCAATTTCACATGGCCCTGGACCAGACGGATCAAGCGGAAAAAGCCATTCGCGCCGGGCTAAAAAAAGACGGCACCGACACGGCTCTGCGGTTGATGCTGACCTCCGTGCTTCAACATCAAGAACGGTTCGATGAAGCCATTCAGGAATATGAGGCCATGTTTGCGGAAGACCCAGAATCCACGATTGTCGCAAACGATCTGGCCAGCCTGTTGTCCGAACGCCGGGGGGACCCTGCGTCTTTGGAGCGGGCCTTCGAAATTGCCCAGCGGTTCCGGACCTCGCAAGTTCCCCAATATCTCGATACACTTGGGTGGATCTATTACCTGCGCGGCGAATATTCCTCGGCTCTCCCCCTGCTGCGTACAGCCTCACAGGAACTGGACAAGATGGGGCTTGCCCAATTCCACTACGGGATGACCCTTGCCGCACTGGGCCAGAAAACCCAGGCAATCACAGCGCTTGAAAAGGCGCTGGACCTTAAGACCGTCATGACGGATAAGGACATTCAGCAAGCCAATATGAAGTTGGACGAGCTGAAAAGTAAGAATGAAGTCACAGAAGCAAATTAATATCGTGCCCATCTGCGGCATCCAATAGCTCTTTCGTAATGGTTTGGATCGATGGAACAAGGCTTTAACCTCGGTGCAATTTGGTCAATCGTGAAGCGACGCTACGCCTTTTTTCTGGTGCCAGCCGTCCTTGTGTCCGCGGTTGCTGTGGTTGTTGCTTACTCTTTGCCGCGCAGCTATGTGGCAAAAGCAACAATCCTGATCGAATCCCAGCGCATTCCGAATGAACTTGCTGCCGCAACAGTGACAGCAGATCCGCGCGAGCGGCTGAAAGTGATTGAGCAGAGGCTGATGGCCCGCGACAATTTGCTGAGCATCGCCGACAAGTTCTCGCTTTACCGCACAGAAAAGGGCACTCCGTCGCCCACCGCGCTTGTCGCCAACATGCGCAGGGACATCAAGATCCAGCAGATCAGCGTCTCCCGCTCCCGCCGCAACACCCAGGTTGTCGGCTTTGACGTATCGTTCAGATATTCCAACGCAACCATGTCGGCCCGCGTTGCCAACGAACTGGTCACGTCAATCTTGTCGCAGAACCTTGAATCGCGGATCAGCCGTGCGGCTGAAACCAGTGAGTTCTTCGAAGCACAATTGCGGGATCTGGACAACGAGCTGTTGTCGATGGAACAGAAAATTGCTGCCTTCAAGCGGGACAATGAGGCAACTTTGCCGGAAACGCTCAATTTCCGCCGGGAGCAGCTGTCTTCGCTCAACACCAAGCTGGAACTTGTCAATCAGCAGCTGCTCGTCGCCGAGCAGTCAGATGATGGCACTGGCGGGCTGGGCGATGCAAAGGCCCAGCAACTTGGCTTCAGCCTGCAGTCCAAGGAACTCAGTTACCAGGCCATTGTCGACCGGCGCGAGCGCCTTGCGCCACTGGTGAAAAAGGGGTTTGTCTCCCAAAAAACTCTTGAAGATCTGGACAGGCAGATCACCCAGGCGGAAATCGGCATTGCCGCGCTGAAATCCCAAATGGCCCAGGAAGGGTTTTCAACTGACCCTGCAACCCGGCTGAAGCTGCTCAAGGCCCAAAAGACTGAGCTTGAAAGACAGGCAGGCCTGGTGCAGCAATCCATTGCCAGGACCCCCTCCACCGAAGTGGAAATGTCGGCCATGGAGCGGGATTACGACAACCTGCGCAAAGAATACAGCCAAACCAAAGCAAAGCTCACAGACGCCCAGATCGGTGAGCGCCTGGAGCAGGACCGTCAGGCCGAGCGCTTTGAGGTTCTTGAACAGGCCACCATTCCGGAATCTCCGGCAGCGCCGAACCGGATCCAGATTGTTGCTGCTGGCGGTGGCGGGGCTGTGGCAATAGGCATCGCTCTGGTGTTCATCCTGGAGTTTCTGGACAACAGCATCCGCACAGCAAATGATCTGGAACGCCGCCTCAAGCTGCGTCCAATCGCCGTTATTCCTTACGTCACCACACGGCAGGAAAGAATGCGCCGGGTTGCCCGGCGGAGTTTAACAATTCTCGTAGTATTATCTGTTATTGTCGCAGGACTGGCAGCCGTTCATCTGTTCGTCACACCATTGGATATTCTCGGCGAGCAGCTATTGCAAAAAATTCAGGCTTTTGTGCCGAGTTCCTTGCTGCCTTAATGACGGTCCCGGACGTTTATTTTCGGAGAAGATGAGTTGGAACACATCAAGAGTGCACTGAAAAAGGCTGGCGTTGCGGACGACAGCACCGAGGCAGTAACGCCGATTTCCTCAGTGCAAAAGCCCGTGAAACAAGCCTTGAAAGAAGTGGCGTCTCCGGAAGACAACAAAGGACTTGTGCTTCGCCAGGTCGAGATTGATCCGAAACATCTCGAGAAAAAGCGGATCGTTTCGAAATCCATGGACGATCCCAACCACATCGCCTTCAACCTGTTGCGCACACGGGTGCGCAAGGCGATGGCTGACAATGACTGGAAATCGCTGGCCATCACCTCTCCGACCCCGGGCTGCGGCAAGACAATGGTAACCCTCAATCTTGCCTTCAGCCTTGCACGGAACCCGGGATTGAAGACGATTGCTGTGGATCTGGACCTGAAGCGTCCCTCAATCGCGCCGACCCTGAAGATCGAACCGGACCGGTCCGTTGCCCAGTTCCTGCTTGGCAAAGCGGAGGCAAAAGACTGTTTTGTCCAGGCCGATCCGAACCTCATTCTCGGCCTGAACAGCGGTCATACCCCCGCTTCGTCCGAACTGCTTCAAGCGCCGAAAATGCTGGAGCTGTTCGAGTTCATCGAAGCCATGTCTCCAGACATTGTCCTGTTCGACCTGCCCCCCATGCGCAACAGCGACGATGCGCTCGGATTTCTGCCGCGCATCGACACGTCCTTGCTTGTGGTTGCTTCCGGCACAACCACAACAACGGAAGTCGACGAATGTGAACTGCAGATCAGCGAACTCGACAAATTGCTCGGAATTGTTCTCAACAAGTGCGACGATGTGAAATCCGAGGCATATTACTACTAGGGACCCAGCGCTCAAGCGGTGCTTCTGTGCGGCCTCTGCTTTGAAGATGAAAGAGAGCGTTAACGCCCTGACGCGCGCCGCAGTGGCCACAAGCGTTTCTGCAGTGACATGGCTGTTCTACATCAGCCAGGCAGTAAGCCGCCAGACATGGCGGCTTTACCGACACGGCCCGAACGCGTTCAGGCTGCGCCGCACACGCTCCACTCGTTTTTCGAGAACTCTTTGTAATCATTTCAGGATTTTTTTCCAAAGAACCTGCCCAACAAGCGCTGCCTCCAGTGTTTACCGGTTCTTTTCTTTTGCACTATTGACGCAACCACATTTCTCGAGGGCCCAGTCCCTGAGAACTCCGCCTTCCCTACCTCTTTTGCATTTACCACCTGCAGAGAAACCATAAGGCAGCCCCTGCAGAAACCAAGGAATATGCTTGTAACTTACCGTCACAAATGCTAGGACTTTTCTAAATTTTAATTAAGTGTGAACATTCTAAAAAGGTAGAACTCGAGTATGAAATTCACCAGTTTGATCACCGGCGCGGCATTGCTTGCCATGAGCGCTGGGTTTGCAGTTGCCTCGCCGGTAACATTGTCGAAACAGAACAAATGGGACGTTTTCGACGGAGGCGGCAGTCAATCCGTCAAGATCCGCAACAAATCGTATCCATTTGAAAGCGCACGTGTGGATGCAGGTGGCTTCCGGCTCTCCGACGGTGTCAATGACTTGATTGCCTGGTGCCTGGATATTACCCATAACCTGTCCCTCCCGAGCCCTTACAAGACGACCGATGATCCGTTTTCCAACAGCTACGGCCTGACGGATGTCCAAAAGGCGAATGTCGAGAACCTTTTCGAGACCAGTTATTCGACGCTGGACCTTAGCAACGACGCTCAGTCCGCGGGCTTCCAACTGGCGCTTTGGGAAGTCATCTACGAAAAGTCCGGCACATTTGATGTGACCGATGGCAATTTTTACGCGCGTGCGTCCAGTGCGGCCAGCGATCTGGCGAACGCCTTCCTCGGCAATCTGGGCGGCGCCATCACCCAAGCCTACAATTTCACCTACTATGAGTCCCTCGGATACAAGTCCGGCTGGGGCAAGAAAAAGTGGAAGAAAAAGTACAGCCAGAACCTTGTCAGCGTGACCCCGGTCCCGCTTCCAGCTGCCGGATTGCTGCTGACCTGCGGTCTCGCCGGGCTTTATGTCGTGAACCGGCGCAAAAAAGCCTGACCCTGTGCGGGTGTCTGAACAACCTTAAAAAGATCCGCGATTTTTTCGCGGATTTTCCATGTTCGATGTTGAATACACGCGTAAATTTTTGTCGCACGGATAGTGATTTATTTGCTTCTCTGCAGCTGCCTTTCAGCCTAAAACGAGAGGCGCAAGTTTCGATTGAAGCCTTGGGCACCTTCCTGCCCTGGATGTCTTAGCGTCTTGAAATGTCCGGTAAGAGACATATCTCAGGATTTACCCTTTTAAGAGTATTTCCTTGATAGTAGAGCGTAAACTTGCGATTTGAAACACTAGATGAAACGGTAAAATTACAGTCAAAATAGAGAATTCGAATTGGTGTGGTTTTGCCGGTGAAAGCCGATGCAACAAGATTCGAAAATTGGAAACTCTCGCTCTTCGGGGTCGCTGATGTATGAGCCGTATTACGGTCTCTTGACGAAGCCGTTTGCACTAGTACCTGATCCCCGGTTCATATATTGGGCCGGCCCGCACAGCATGGCCTTCGCCATGCTTGAATACGGTATCGTCAATCATGCGGGCTTCACGGTGATTACCGGTGAGGTCGGTGCTGGCAAGACAACCTTGATCCAGCATTTGCTCGGCAAGCTCCCGGGAGATATCTGTGTGGGGCTGCTGTCCAACACAGGCGGAAGCGGCGAATTGCTGCAATGGGTCCTGATGGCCTTTGATCAGGACTTTGAAACGGACTCCCATGTCAAACTGTTCAAGCAGTTCAAGGACTTCCTTATTTCGCAATATGATGCGGGACGTCGGACCGTCCTGATCGTGGACGAAGCCCAGAATCTCGGCTCTGAGACGCTGGAAGAGCTGCGGATGCTGTCCAACATCAACACCCATGACCGGGAGCTGCTGCAGATCGTGTTAAGCGGCCAGCCGGAGCTGAAAACCCTGCTCGCAGCCCCCAATCTCCGCCAGTTCGTGCAGCGGGTGACCTCCGACTTTCACCTGTCCTTTCTTGAACAGCAGGAAGTCGCGGGCTATATCGCCCACCGGCTCAAGGTCGCCGGTGCAACAAGGTCCCTGTTCACGCCCGGGGCCTGTGACCTGATCTATTATGCAACCCAGGGCACCCCCCGTCTGATCAACACCTTGTGCGACACTGCCCTTCTCTACGGGTTCGCAACGGAAGCTGATGAAATCACACCGGACATCGTCAAGCGCGTTCTTGATGACAAGCGGCGTTTTGGCGTGTTCGCTGTTCAGCCCGACATGGCACTGCCACAGCAATAGACAAATAGCCGGGGGCGGGATGCGTTAAAGCATGCCGCCTTTTTGACGGGCTCTTTCCACTCGGCCACGGCCGGACACCACTCTCAATGAATAGAAACCCATCTGATCTCGAAAACCGGCCTATGCTGGCGTGTTCCAACATGCCAGACGGCGCTGCGCTGTTTGAATGATATCAGACCGTCCGTCACAACGCCCCTTGCCTGCCTTTGGAAAGAACCATCAAATCGGGTTCTATCAATCGAGATTGCTTCAGGCCTTGGTCACCAGCTCCGTTGGCAGGCCTCGCGACGCAATCGCGTTTCTGGTGTCAATCACCGGCAATCCAAGGCCCAGCAGCCTCTCATAATCCAGCGCATCGTGATCCGTTGAAATCAAAACCGCATCATAGTCTTGCGCTTTGAGGCTCTCAAGGCTAACCGCCTCGCGGTCCTTCAGATGTGCAAATTCCCGCATGGGAGGGATGGCACCGATATGGGGGTCTAGAAAGTCCACCCGGGCCCCGCTTTTCAGCATCATATCCATCAGTACGACGGACGGGCTCTCCCGCATGTCAGGCACATTTTTCTTGTAACTGATCCCCACCAGCAGAATGCGGGACCTTGACAGGCCCTTGCCGCACTGCCGGTCCAGAACCTCACGCAATTTGCCTATGACGTAGTGTGGCATGGTGACATTGATTTCCCCGGCCAGCTCGATGAAACGGGTTGAATGTCCAAATTCGCGAGCTTTCCAGGTGAGGTAAAAAGGATCGATCGGAATACAATGTCCGCCGAGACCTGGCCCCGGGTAGAAGGGCATGAAGCCGAACGGCTTCGTGGCTGCGCCGTCGATCACGTCCCAGACATCAATTCCCATGGCGTCATAGATCACCTTGAGCTCATTCACGAGCGCGATGTTCACAGAACGGAAGATATTCTCCGTAATTTTGACCGCTTCAGCCGTTCGCGTTGAGGCGACGGGCACCACCTGGTCAACAATCTGCCCATAGAAGGCGGCCGCCAGGACCCGGGCACTTTCAGTATCCGCCCCAACAATCTTGGGGATGGACTGGGTGCGATAGGTCGCGTTGCCCGGATCCTCCCGCTCGGGACTAAACGCCACCCAGAAGTCCTGGTCCACCTGCCGCCCGCTGGCTGTCAGGATCGGCGTCAGCACCTCGTCGGTCGTTCCGGGAAAGGTGGTCGATTCCAGAACCACCAGAACTTTCTCCCGCAAATGCCGGGCGATCTCACGGGCGGTCTTTTCGACAAAAGAGAGGTCCGGCTCCCGGTGTCGGGTCAACGGGGTCGGCACACAGATGACAATCACATCCATGGCCGCCAGTCCTGCAAAATCCGCAGTCCAACTTACCCGTCCGGCTTGTGTGACCTCCTCGAGCATAGCATCCGTCACGGCGCCAATATAGCTGCGGCGTGCCTCAAGCCGGGTCACCTTGCTGGCATCAATATCGAACCCTGTAACCTGAAAGCCGCGCAAGGCGGCTGTCACAGCCAGGGGCAGACCGACATATCCCAGCCCGATCACCCCGACACGGGCAGCCTTGCCGTCAATCAACTTCAGAAGTTGGCGGCTTTTCGCACTGTCAGATGTCATGATCAAATGTCCGTAAAACGGTCAGCTCCCGAGGCGCTGCTGGACACCTCAGATACACCGTAAGGGTCTGGAAAAAGGCTCGAGAGGCAGACCTATCCCGATTTGACGTAAAGCGTCAAATCAGAAGCAGCCACGACGCGGCAGCTGACCGGTCTGCATCAGTGACCCTCATGGCAAAGAGCAGAAGCGAGACGGCCTATGCATGAACAGGCCTTAAGCATCTGCACCCATGTCTGGAAAATAGCTCGGCAGTTGCGGCACGATCTCTTCAAGGAACCCTTGAAGCCTGTCATCCGCCCGGGCCACATCCTCTGTCTGGCCAATGGGAGTGACCACCCGCACGAGGCCGCCGTCGGATCTGCCTTCGGTGAACGTGTCCCACATGGACACGAATTTTGCCTCAAAGTCGTTGGTGATCTGGCGGCCACGCTGTTCAAACCAGAAATAAACCAGCTGCCGGTTCAGACCCTGCTGGATGACCGCCCGGTTCACGGTGATGGTCTTCGGGCCTGCACCGGTCTCGATCGTCACCGGCTTCTGTTCCCAGTTGGAGACCTCCCAGCCGCCGCCGGGCAGACAGATTTCCGGAGAATGGATCCCCGACCCCTGGGTCTGGGATTTGTAGAATGTCATCAGCAGATTGATGCTATCTTTGCCATTTGTGTAATCCGCCAGCAAATATTCATCGGCGCCGAGCACCCGCTCGATGTTGCGGTCCAGGATCGTCGAACGCCCTTGCCAGTCACTGACCTGAAGCGGAAAGACCCCGAGAGGAATACGGTTGATCGCGGGCGGAACCGGTGTCGGGATCACCTGCCACAAAGCACCAGCCACCACACTAACCACCGCCGCAGCAATGAAGGCCCGACCGGCCCGCATGGCTGGAAGTTTCTTCAACGGCCCCAGCAGCCCCTCAAAATCCATACCGATCACATAAGCCGGACGCGGCCGCCCAAACAGGAAGAAACGTGACAGGAACCAGGCCAGCACATAGAGCAGCAGTGTGCAGGAAATGAAAATCACCCAGCCTTCGAAAAAATGCAGGAAGCCTTCCGCCTGCGCGATCCCGTACTGATTCACCAGCACGCCGATCATGCCGATCCTGAAGCTGTTCATCAGGATCGTGATGGGAATCGTCGCCAGGAAGATCACGACCCGGTGCCAGTTCGGGCCGTTATAGAGAATGGCCATCAGCCAGCCAAAACTGAACAGCGGAAAGAGATAGCGCAGCCCGCTGCAGGCTTCTGCAACCAGAAGCTTGTATTCGCCCAGATCGATAACCGTTCCATCCAGCAGAACCGGGATGTTCACGAACTGGATCACTGCAACGCCCAGCTCCGCAGAGACCGCCTGAAGATAGGTGGAAACGTTCAGATAAATGAATTGCGGCAATGGCAGCATGAAGATCAGATGCAGCCAGCCCGGCCAGAACCGGACCCCTTCCCGGGTGCCGGCAAGCAGGAGAATCAGCGCACCGATATACAGAATAAACCCATAGGTGATGATGTCCGGGATCTCGACCAGATTGCCGATCAGTCCAACCAGCAGCGCCAGTGCGAACACAAGAAGGCCGACGATCCGGCTGCCGTGATCCGGTTTGACCGGATGCCGGTGAATTTCCAGCAGGGTCATGTAGCCGGTAATCAGCGGCACAAGCGGCCCGTAGCTGTATTCCGGCCGCGCCCAGGCCACGCCCAGCGAAATCAGCCCGTCCCAGAAAAACGCGACGGCTCCGAGCGACGCCACCAGGATCCAGGGGATCGCCCGCATGGAGAAGGAGAAAAATTCCTTCGGCATTCCGGGAGTATCGTTTCGAACATCGGCCGTCATGGAAATTCCGTCCAAAAGCGTTTCAAAAGACAAGTTATTCAGCAAAGAGAAAGCCAGAGCGCAATTATCATCAGACGCTCCATGCCCTCTTCATACCCAAATCCGGGCCTCATTTGTACTTAAATTCTTGGTGAGGACGTATCGTCGCTTCAAATTTTAATAAAACAATTGAAGAATTAAGCTTAATATTGAATGTGATTTGAAATTGGGGCCACCGCATTTGACGCTTCGGACGCCAGCGCCCTATAGGAAACACAATTTGATTTTTGATTTGCACATTGAGGAGTTGGATTGTTGGGTGAAACAGAGATCATGCCGCGCCCTGCGCCCGGAAAAGTACTGATCATCGTCGAGAACCTCCCGGTTCCCTTTGACCGCCGGGTCTGGCAGGAGGCCAGCGCGCTGCGTGAAGCCGGGTATGAGGTCTCTGTCATCTGCCCAAAAGGGAAGAAGCACACTCTCTCTGAGGAAACTCTGGACGGCATTCACATCTACCGTCACAGCCTGCCGCTGGAAGCCACCGGTGCGCTCGGCTATCTGGCAGAATATTCCGCCGCCCTTTTCCACGAGATGCGGCTGTCCATCCGGGTTCTGAGGCGCCATGGCTTCGATGTGATCCATGCCTGCAATCCACCGGATCTGATCTTTCTGGTCGCGCTCTTTCACAAACTGCTCTTCGGCAAGAAATTCGTGTTCGACCAGCATGACATCAACCCGGAACTTTATGAGGTCAAATTCGGCAAAAAGGGCTTCTTCCACCGCCTCCTGACCATCTTCGAACGCTGCACCTTCCGCCTTGCCGATGTCAGCCTGGCCACGAACGAAACCCTCAAGGGCCGGGCGGTCACGACCGGCAAAATGGCACCTGAGAATGTCTGGGTGGTCAGAAGCTTTCCCGACATTGCCCGCTTCAAACGGACCGCGCCAGATGAAAATGCCAAACGGGGCCGCAAGTTCCTGGCCGGATATGTCGGCATCATGGCTGAACAGGACGGGGTGGAATACCTCGTCAGGGCTATGGACCATATCGTCAATGTGGAAGGCAGAGATGATATCGGCTGCATCATCATCGGGGATGGCCCCGATTACGACCGTCTGCGCGCGCTCTCAGTGGAGCTGCAGCTGACAGACCATGTGGAGTTCACTGGCTATGTGTCAGGCCCTCCCCTTCTGGAAAAGCTGTCCGCCTGCGATATCGGTGTGATTCCCGATCCGCCCAATGTGTGCAACGACAAGCTGTCAATGAACAAGGTGTTCGAATATATGGCGCTCGGCCTGCCCTTTGTTCAATTCGACCTCGAACAGGCCAGGATCGACGCGGGCGACGCGGCGCATGTGGTGAAAGACCGGACCGCAGAAGGTCTCGCCCGGGGCATGATGGACTTGCTCGCCGATCCAGAACGCCGGGAAAAAATGGCGCACTATGCCTCCGACAGAGCGCAGCGGGAGTTCCATTGGGACATTGAAAAACAGTCGCTTCTGGACGCCTATCAGACCGTGTTCCACCCGCGCGAAGTCACGGACATGAGCGGGCCGGTGCGGGCTTCCTGAGGCAGGAAACCGGATTGCTGTCGGCGTGGAGCCGAAGCCCCAGACTCCCTTCGGATCAGGTGCTTTGCTCCCCGGACAGGACCTTTCGAACGGCAGTCTCATAGGCTGCAATCACATTGCTGCGCTGAAACCTGGCAAGCTGGCCGGTCTGCTGCCACTCGGCCAGGTCTCCTTTCAGGCGCTCCTGGTCCGTGATGAGTTTTTCCATGGCTGCTTCAATGGCCGGCACATCATCGGAGGGGGCTGCCAAGGCAAAGGAAGCACCGTCAAAGAAGCCATCAATGGCCCAGTCTTTGGGATAGACAACCGGACACCCTGCCAGAATCGCCTCAAGAAACACCATGCCGAAAGTTTCCCGCTTTGAGACCATGGCAAAGCCGCACATGCCATTGAGCATGTCCTGCACGTTTTCATGGGCGATCGGGCCCTTACGCACGAAAGACGTAGCCTCTGCCTGTGCGGCCAACTGATCGATCCGGGATTCGTCCTGAAGACTTCCGCCGCCGTAAAGATGGAAGGCATAATCCCTGTGCCGGTCCTGCAACGCCTTGCTGGCCGTCACCAGGGCGGCAACATTCTTGTTTTTCTGGTCTTTCAGATGAAACACCGAAGACAGCACGGGGGCGGTCACTTTCGGGGCAAGAATCCGGTCCTGGGACGAACTGCAAGGTAAAAGACAGGTCGGTTTGTCCCGAGGCCCAAGCACCGCATCACACACACGCTGCCCCATCACCGAAAACGGAAACACGACGGCTGCGCCGTGATAGATCCTTCGGTAGGCTGGCGTCAGATCCGGACGGAATTTCAGGATTTTTCTGTCGGTATTCACCTGCAGCGACAAAGCGAATGGGCACTTGAAACGCAGGCTGACCCGCTCAGCAATCAACCCTTCCAGCGTAAGCTTGTGCCCGTGAAGAAGGTCGGGCCTGATCCCACGCCGGACAAGGTCATCCGCAATCCGGTCCGCCAATTGTGACAAGGTTCCCTGCATGAACAGGCCCGCTGGCAGGCCGTCATATTCAACCGCGGTCACACCGTTGTCCGCCTCTGTCAGACGCACCTTAAAACCGGGCTTAACCGGATTGCGCATCAGTCCGCTCAACAACTCCCTGCCGGAAGGGGATGTGCGGTTTATAGAATAAACATGCTGGTCAAATGTGTCATGCACAGCCTCCACGAGGCTGCTCACCGCTCTGGTTTTGCGAGGCTGAACCGCATCCGGATAATCGCCGGAGATGTGCACGATCACCTTTGCCATGGTCAGCTGTCCGCGCCTGTCCGGCTGCGTTGTCCCGGACCGTCCCCCGATCCCGGCTTAACCCGTTTCAATCCCTTGCGCAGGGCCTCCAAACGGTCGGACACGGGTGTTGAAACCTCACCGTTCTTCGTCAGGACCGGCTGCGAAGCGATCATTGGCTGCAAACGGCCTGCGCGGATTTCCGCAACCAGTTCGCGCTCCAGATCTTCTCCGGCGACTTCGGCCCGGTGCGTTAACGGCCAGTAGTGGCGCAAATGATGGAAGTCGACGCCGACCGTGGCATGCAAACCCGTTTGGGTGATGAGTTTCTTTGCCTCTGCCCCGGGCGCAATTCCGTCGGACTTCCGGTTCCAGACTTCGATCCCGGCGAGATAGGGCACGAAGGCGTCCTGAAATTTCCGATACGCCTCCCGGCGAATCGGATGAGCAAATACCGCCACCCCTCCGGCTTTCTGAACCTTTTCAAGGGTTTCCAGAACCGGGCGGTGCTCGGCAAGAAAGTGATCAAGCCCCCAGGTCAGAATATGAATGTCATTGTCGGGACAAGAATATTCAATACCCGGGATCAAGGTGCATCTTTCCGTGGACGCCTGCACGCACGCAGTTCGGAACTCGGCAAACCGGTCTGGTGCAAAGCCTGTGTCATGTTCGCTCATCATGACCACATCGACACCGCGCCGGCCGAAAAACTTCGCGATCTGAGCCAAGGTCCAGCGGCCATCATAAGACCAGGTGGAGTGGGCATGCAGCACCACGGACAGGGACCGGTTCATCCTTTGCGCTTCCTGATTGTTTTTTTCACCGTAGCCAGGGCCTCACGCAGGAAGAACCCGGGAAAGGCGGGATCATAGTTGTAAAACCGGGACAAGGCATGGAGGGCAAACACCCCGAACAGGGACCGCAGGAGATTTGGCCACCGCTGCGCATGAAACCTGCTTTTGGGCCCCTTGATCACAAACAAGAGGTGCAACAGCTCCCGCCCCAGGTGGCGGACCTGCTGATGGCCTTCTACTACCGGCACATCCTTCGGGACAAAATCGGGGTCCAGAGCCTGCTCGACGGCCCAGCCCGGGTAGTCCAGACCACTGCGGCGCGACAGAGCTGTTGATCCCCACAGACGCCCGTTCAGCTCGATAAACCATCCGGTTCCGTCATCATCCGTCAGAAGTTCCACCATGAAGGGGCCACGCCATCCGATAGAAGAAACGAATGTCTTGACCTTTTCTACCAGATCAGGGGCCGGAGCGACCGAGCGGCAGGCACTTGCTCCAGAGCCGTGCGGGTTCATCATGCGCACCCGGCGGTGAGCGAACAAATGGCTGATGCCCCCCTCGCCTGCAAAGCCGAATATCCCTTCTCCCGCGCCATGGATCAAGGGCTGCACCAGCATCGGAAAGGTCATGGCGTCTTCCGGCGGAAGCGTCTCCAGGTCCTTGGCCTCAAAAAGATAAAAGGCGTCCCCCTTTTTCAGCGTGCCAGAGGCGTCGAGGGAAATCGCCCGGGCGGGCTTGACGATTGCCGGAAAAATCGTCGCCTGGAAAATGTCTTCCCGTGTCTCAGCCACAAGTGTTGGCGGCACGGAAAGACCCGCGGCCTCAGCCGCAGCAATCTGCCGGGCCTTGTCCAGGGCGATTTCCTTTTGCGGCCCGGTTGCATTTGCGAGCGCCGGCCTGGCCTCCCCTTCTCCCAAGCCCGCAAGGGCCTCATTGGCAAGCCAAAGCCCGGTATCATCCAGTGCCAGCACCACATCAATCTCCGGATGCGCGCGCAGATGCTCTGCAAGATCCGCTACAGCTTTCCCGGAATCGTCTTCCGGAGCGGTGACAAGGAGAGGCTCGCCAACTGGCAGAAATCGGGCGACCGGTGCCAAGGCGCCCTTGCGCTGGAAAACGCGGACATTCATCCCCTTGTGATGCAGGCTGAAAAACACCTCCGGCGCAGCCAGCGCGTCCGCAAAGCCGATAAGAACCGTTCTCATGTCTGAACCGGATACCATCTTTAAAAAAGCTGTTTCTTGGTTTTCGCCAGGGCCCGGCGGACTGTTCTGACGAACGGCTCGTCTCCCGCAAGGAAGCCGGCAAGATCCTGTTGCGAGGTGTCCGCACGCACAGACCAGCGCGGAATGGGGAAAGGCATGCCCGTGAAGCTGCCACCGTCACTGGAATAGGCCCTGCTAAACCCGGCTGCCTTTAGACGCTGCAAAGTGGATCTTCCGTACTGACCGAAGGGGATTGCCGCTTCGCTGATCTTGCGCCCGATATGGCTCTCCAGCAGCGATTTGGCCTCGGCAAGCTCCCGCTGCGCTGTTGCATCATCCATCTGTCTCCAGCTCACATGATCATGGCCATGAGAGCCGACTTTGTGACCGAGATGCAAGAGTTCCAAAAGATCGTCCGGCCCAAGCGAACCTGTGTCCTCAAGCCGCCCGGCCAGAGGAAAAAACGTGGCGGTCAGGCCGCATGCCTCAAGGCCCTTGGCGCCGATTTCCAGGTCGGAGAGGTTGCCGTCGTCAAAAGTAATCAGAACCCGTTCGCCAGCCGCTGCAATCTGGTCCAGAAACCCTGCATATTGGTCAGTGCTGATCCAATAGCGATCTTCACCCGGCTCCAGCGGGCGCTTTGGCGTTCCGATTCCGTGAAAATTTACGATCTGAAATCTATCTGCCAAGGTGAAACTCTTAAATATTGCAACGTTTGTTCACGCTCAAATCTATCCCATCGCCTCGTCAATGGTTCGGGCGGCGAGGTCAATATGTCCCGGGCACATTTTCATGTCCTAGCGGTACACGCAAACGATAAAACCTCGAGCTCCCGGCTTTGCAGCACATTTGGCGTCTTTCTCCGCCGGATCCAGCAAGACAAAACAAGCCAAACGACCAGCCCCGCTTTTCCCGCAAAAGCGGTTTTCCACTCTTCCCTCCCTTCAAAACCCAATACTTGCCTGAAAGAGAAAAGAATGAGGGCAGTGCACACGCCTATTCTTTGAAAACGTGCCCGGGGCCTTTTGATCCGGCCGCCGGTTCAGGATCTCAACACCTGCCAGCCTGTCCGGAGGTCCAAAAAAATATCCCGCCCGCAGGGCAGCCTGCGGGCGGGATATCATCATCATACCGAAAGGAGGCTTGATTAAGCCTGCTTGCGGCGAACCATAGCCAGACCACCGATCGCGGTGACCAGAAGCAGAGCGCCCGCCGGAAGCGGAACCGGGGTTACGCGAACGGAGTCCACGTCGAAACCACCAAAGGTCTTGCCAGCGTACACTGGAAGGGATGTATCGGTTGTATCGACCAGCTTGATCGTGTCGAACAGGCCCGCACCAAGACTGATGACGACCCCGCTAACCGCATCAAGGTTGGAGATCTCTGCCACCTTGGTGAAGACGCCACCGATGCCAACAAAGAGGTCAGCGCTCTCCGGCCACCCAGCAACGTCATCGAAGGTCACCTCGAAGACGGAGACACTCGTGTCGAAGAGTTTGCCGAAAGTAAGCTCGATATAGCTGCCGAACCCGATTTCGAAGAAGCTTCCATCGGTTGCCCCAAGGGCGTTCGCCGCGTTATCGCGGCCGTCCGCCGTACCACGGGCTGCTGCGTCGTCATAAGTGATCTGCGTCGCATATCCATTGTCAAATCCGCCGGCACCGACGGTAACAGGAGCTGCGCTCACAGCACCCGCTGAGCAAACTGCAAACGCAGCCGCCAACATTGTAGCTTTAGCTTTTCCAAACATTGTTTTCACTCAATTGAAATAGTTAAACGTTCAGCGGAGTACCGCCACCTGAGGGACATTAGGCTATTACCGCCAATTGTGTCAATGAAATTCATACATTTTTAATCAAAAAACCCCGGATCTTCCTGAAAAAAATCAAATCACCCTAACGGTAGAACAATTTCTAACTCATGATTACAGATGAGCTTCCTGTAATTCTTAAGATATCGATTTAGCACACTCAACAGAACATCATTAACATGCTGGATCTCATCAGTTCACAGGAGGAAATTTTCCACTATTTTCAATCGAAGGGGCCGTGCAACACGCATAAATCCAGCTTATACTTCTATTGGAAAACTTGATATCCGTGAGCCGGAGGTAATCAGACCAGTGGAAGACCCGATTTTTAGCCAAAAACAAAGGACCTACGTGCGGGAGACGCATAGGAGAGATACACACGGAAATAGTTTCCAGCCACCGCCCCACCCTCCTGTTATCGCAGAATAGCCACGGAATCGCGCCAGAATCACCACTGCTATGTCCTGTCAGTGAGGCCTTTTCCAACGGGGCGCCCGAACAGCTGAAGGAGACCGAGAACAAAAGACCCGGTTCGGCCTGCAAAAAAACGGAGGCAAAGCGTCTGCCTTGCCTCCGCATTCTATAAGCCCCCGCCGCTCCGGGCGGAAACGGTCAGATGATCATGTCGCTGTCCAGGGGGGTCAGCAAATGCCCGTCAGCATCATAAACGCTTGCATCCGCATCGACGTAAAAGACACGGTCTTCCTTGTAGCGGGTGGAAATCAGCACATTGAACATGTCGCCGTCGATTTCCATCTGCCCATCGTAGCGCACCGAAAGGAAGCTCTCGCTGTCATCGATGACAACGGTGTCGCCCTGGTTGGCAAAGATGAACAGACCGTCAGATGAGTCCAGCTTGCCGGCATCGCCGTGATCAACAATGAGCTGCTGATCTGCATCATTGTCGATATCAATGCCTTCAACCCCTTGAACATAGGCACTGAGAAGGCGCATATCCACCTGATCCAGGCTTTCGTCAAACTGCAGCTTGTCGAAGCCTTCACCGCCATCGATACGCTTGTCGTCGTAATCAACGATGATTGTATCGTTACCGCTCCCTGCGATCAGCGTGTCTGCTCCTGCACCACCGACCACAATGTCATCACCGCCATAGGTCGCAATCACATCATCGCCAGCCTTGCCGTCGACATATTGACCGTCAGAGCTGCCGGCAAACATCGTATCATTGCCGTCGGTTCCGAACTCACCGTTTTCAGTGCGGTCGTCCTCGTCGATAACAGGAATTTCGTTGTCGTCCGTGACATCCCCGCTCGTATTGTCCCCCGTATCGGATCCGCCGCTATCGCCACCCAGATCGCTCTCTGCCAGGACTGTGACGCCGGAGGCCACTTCTTCTTTGGTAAGGTCATAACCGACAAAGGACAGGTCGGAAATGGCCACACCGAGATCCTTGTCGCTGTAAGGATCTCCCAGAAGCAGACTATGGCTGGTGCTGCCAATCTGCACCTGTCCTTCAAGTCCGGTCACCTCTTTCAGAAGCTCCCCATTGAGATAAACAGCTGCGACACCGGTTTCCCCGTTGAATGTGAAGGTCACGTCGTTCCACTCATCAGCCGTCAGTTGCGGGAAGGACGACTTGATCCAGGTGCTGCCTTGATCGGTGGTCAAGGCTACGTTCAAAGATGTCGGAGTCATGAAGACAACGAAGCTGGAGCTGAAATTCAGCACACGGCCGCCGGCGCCGGTTTCCGAATTGAACGCGATGTCAAAGGAAACCGAGTATTTGGAATTCACAAAGAAATCCTGGCTCGCACCCACCTTGACCTTATCGCCGTTGAGGACCAGTCCCTCTTGACCATCGATCGTTTCCACCGCGACGTTCTCCCCGAGGGAAATCGTGTTGGCTTCGGAAGTGTTGTCGACAGCGACGCCACCCGAAATGTCAAGATCAAGGTAATTGGGGGATTCCAGGATGACCGACTTTTCGAGGACCACCTGCTCCCCACTCTCGTAGGTGATGGTCGCAGTCGCGGACTGCTTGCCATAGCCCGAGAAGGCGTGCTCCACCGCCGCACCCGACGCAGTCCCGCCGTCGGAGAAGGTCCACTCAACCGATGTTGCACCATCCGTCTGGTAATCTTCCAGCTGATAGCTCACCGAATTGGCTTCACGCCCGGTTCCAACATCCGCAGACACAAAGCCATCAAAACCAACGCCGGACAGGTCCGCACCCGCTGAGTCAGACAACTCATCCGAGACAACCACAAGGTCTTTCAAAGACATCGTATCGGAGAAGTAGTTCGCGAAGACATCGCCAGCGTAATTTTCACCGTAAGGATTGTTTGTTTGAATGACCGTATTGTCGCTGGCGACTTGAGTGTCTTCATTCAGGCTGATTTTCGTTTCCGTGATGTTGTCCGTGACCGTCACATTCACGGCAGATTGCCTGATATTGATCGCCGGAACCTCGATCGACGACGGGGTGTCCTCCTTGCTGACCAGAGTGTTGTTGGCAATCACAAGGCCATCCGTTTCCCCAACAGTGATCCCGTGCAGGTGGCTGTTGATGATCAGATTGTTCTGGATCGTGAGGTTCTGGTAGTACATGTCCTCACCGCCGCCCAGCGAATCCACAACCTCATTGCGGATGAAAATAGACTGGGTCGGGTTGCCGTCCGCCTGATCCAGAATGTTGTTCTGAATGACAACGTTCTTCGTCGGCTCATCCGTACCGCTCGTCCAGAACTGGATCATGTCCAGATGGGACTTGGTGTCCGGATGGGCGTCAAAATCATGGAGGTGATTGCCCTCAATGAGCACATCCGTGACCTCGGCAAAGTCCAGCCCGTCACTGGCCATGTTGTGCACATCGTTGTTCGTGACGGTCAACCCGTCCGTCTCGACGAATACCGCACCGCGGTAGAAATCGTACATTTCCGTGTTTGTCAGCGTGATGCCCGTCGAATCGTCGACGAACAGACCGAAAGCATTGCCGTATCCATCCGCCTTCGTGCCGGTGCCGGACGCATTGTCGCCGTCAAATACGGAATTCGAAATCGTGATGTTTTCCGAATTGAGGACCTTGAAGGGTTTTACGTAATTCGGATCGCCTTCTTTATAGTCATAGTCGAAGGTGATGCTATCCAGCACAACATTCGAGGAATTGCCGACATAAAGCGCAGATACCGAAGCGGGATTGTCAGGGTCAGCAGACTTGATTGTGACTGTTGATGCCGGGTTGAAATCACTCAGCCCCAGACCGCCCCAATCTCCGCCTTCCAGGAGGATCGTTTCGCCGCCATTTGCCTTTGCGAGAGCTTCCTGCAGCTCTTCAGAGTTCGAGACCCGGTAGGTCGTCGTGGATTCCGATGTTGCGTCAAGCGTAGTTCCGGACATTGTTTGCCTCTCATAATGACCGTGCTGAGAGGAACCTACCAAGCCGCTGTTGATTGCCGGTTTAATACTGGAGTGACTATTGATGCAAAGTTTAAATAACTCTGTATTACCTTGTAGAACCGCATTTCCGCAATATTCCCTTAACGCTATTTTTTGTGAATCATGCAATAATTCACCATGTTTTCTCTGCGTATAAATTAAGGAATTGCGATTTTCTACTCTATTATCACTACCTACCACCGGCAAATAAAATGAATAAGCACTCACAACATTTATGCAAACCAGAGAAATTACACCAAAAGCAACCAAAAACAATTGACGCAGAGACGACCCTAACTTGCTCTTTTTTATTCCGAGCATACTATCAACCCCTTTTGAAAATTTCTTGACCGTTCACAGAAAAATTTTCGCATTCAGGCCCTAAACTCTCATGTGAATATTTCTCCAGTAAGAAATCGAGCAATGCAATCAAAATTCGCGTTTCTTCCGAATGGCTGCGGCCGCAGGCTGTTAACGAAGCGATAACCAATTGATAGCCATGCGACCTTTCGCATGATAAGGAGTGCGCTGTTTTTTAAAAAGTGAGTTTTCCGAATGGATCTGTCCATTGTGATCGTCAATTGGAATACCATCGACATGCTGCGGGATTGCCTGAAGAGCACATTTCAGGGGCTGGGCGATTTGGCCGCGGAAGTCATCGTAATCGACAACGCTTCTTCCGACGGTTCACCGGATATGGTTGAACAGGAATTCCCGGATGCCGTCTTGATCCGCAATAGCGAGAACCGGGGGTTCGCAGCTGCGAACAATCAGGGTTTCGCCAAAGCTGCCGGACGGCATATCCTCCTTTTAAATTCTGACACACTTGTCCACGGAACCGTGTTGCCGGAAACGGTCCGGTATCTCGACGCGCATCCCGATATTGCTGTGCTTGGCTGCCGTGTTCTCAATCCAGACGGCACCATGCAGCCAAATACCAGCCGGTTTCCCTCCCTTATCAATCTGGTCATTCTGTCATCGGGTCTGTGGCGTTTCAAAGGCGTGCCCTTTTTCGACCGCTACCGGATGCTCAATTGGGACCGGCGCGACGCACGCGATGTTGAGGTTGTCGCGGGCTGTTACATGGCCGTACGAAGGAGCGCCATGGACCAGGTCGGGGTTCTGGATGAGGATTTTTACTTTTTCGGAGAAGAAGTGGATTGGTGCGTACGGTTCCGGAAAGCCGGCTGGCGCGTCCATTGTGCACCTGTCGGAGAGATCACCCATTTGGGCGGCGGCTCGGCACGCAAGCTGAACTTCAAACGCGACGTCATGCTGACGGACGCCACGATCCGCCTGCACCGCAAACACTACGGCAAGGCGAGCCGCTTTGGCGCCTGGACGATCCTGATGCTCTTTAATGGCAGCCGGTATCTTTACTGGAGCCTCATAGGCGCACTGACCCGCAAAACCGCAGCGCAGGACCGTGCCCACCACTTCCGCAAAGTGGTTGCTGAAATGCCAAAGAGTATCTGACCGTATTCCCTCCAGCTTCATCCGGGCCGCTTCATGGGACATGACGACAAATTGAAGGTGCTTGTCGTGGCACCGCATCTGAGCCTGCACGATGTCGGCGAAGGACCTCTCGCTCACCATCTGGTGAAAGCCATGTGTGCCCATGCCAACCTCACCGTCCTGGCGCTCGAAGCACCGAACGGGCCTCCCCTGGCGCAGCAACTGCCTGATGCCGACGTCATCACCTGGCCGGAGCCAGCCTGGACGGGCAAAAACCGCTTCGTCCGGACCATGCTTAAACCGCATGTCTTCTATCTGTCCAAATGTGTGAAGGCTTGGCTCAGCAAGGAAGTAGCCAACGGGCGGACGTTCGACATCGCCCATCAGATGCTGCCTGCAGCCCCACGATATCCGACGGCTCTGCGCTTCTTCCAGATCCCCTATGTGATCGGTTCCTTGGGCGGCGCCTTGCCAACCCCCAAAGCGTTCCGGGAGGAAGCCGGCACGGAAAAACTATCCACCAAGCTCAGGGTTCTTGATCCTGTGCGGTTCCGTTTCGACCCCTGGCTTCGGGAAAGCTATCGCAAGGCTGCCCTCGTTCTGGGCGTTGCGCCTTATATGCAGGAAGTCCTGTCTTCTGCGCCCATCCGCCGGTTTGAACCTTTCCTGACGATCGGCCTCGACACAGTCCCTCCCCCCGTCATGCGGTCCCGTAAGGCCGGTGAACTGACCCTTTTGAGCGTTGGCCGGACCACGCGTACAAAAGGGCTGCGCGATACGATCCGGGCGCTGGCCCAGCTCAAGGACCTGCCCGGCGTCAAGCTGGTCTGTGTTGGCGATGGCGACGACCTGCCCGCCTGCCGGGCAGAAGCTGAACAGCTCGGGGTTCAGGACCGGATCACCTTCGCCGGACGCCTCCCGCGCGACGCGGTTGAACACCACTATAAAACGGCTGATGCCCTGATCTTTCCGAGTTTTCGCGAAAGTATGGGGGCGGTTCTTTATGAGGCGATGCGCTGGAGCCTTCCCATCATCACCACCCGCATTGGCGGCCCTGGCAGCATTGTCGATGACACCTGCGGGCTTCAGGTGGATGTCGACACTCCGGCCCAGCTTGCAAGCGATCTGGCGGAAGCGATCCGCAAACTCGCGCTTGATCCGGATTACGGGCACCGGCTGGGAACGGCCGCCCGGACAAAGGTGCTGAGCAAAGCCCTTTGGGAGAAAAAGGCCGAGGAATTGATCAAGATCTATGACAGCGTCCTGGTAACACAAGCGGCATGATCATGTGCTTCCGCCAACCTCAACGGATCAAAAGGCACCGGTTTGCTTCGACGCATTGCAGTGGCGTCAACTTTTTTAACAAAGCGAATTGTGGCCGATGCCGGGACCTGATAACCGTCTCCAGACTTCAAACTGACGTTTTTGCTATTGTAAAAAGTGTTTCTTCATGACTGAGTTTCATTTCGTAGTACCCGTCAGACATCCAAAAAATGTGCGCAATGCCGACGAGCAATACGCAGCCATGGAAGAATTGTTCTATTCTTTCTCTGACCAGTCGATGCCGAAATTTGTCGTCAACATCGTTTGCAATCACGAACAGGACCTGCCAGAGCGGCCCAGCTTCGTCCAGCGGATTAATGTTGATTTTCCGCCGAATGAGACCATTCAGACAGCCTCATCTCCCAAGGCCGTCTATCAGTCTGTCCGCTTCGACAAGGGGCACCGCGTGCGTGCCGGTTTCATGTCTTTGGCTCCGGAAGACTATGTCATGATTTGTGACGATGACGATCTCATCTACAGACATCTCGTCCAGACTGTGCTCGACGGTGATCCTGAAACCGCACGCTTCATTCGAAAAGGCTATTCTTGGATTTCAGGCACCCGGCAGATGAAAGAGCTGGTGCCTTTTCACAAGATCTGCGGTACATCGCTGATCATTCCGGAGTTGGGCAGCCATCTCCTGCCTTTTGACAATATGCAGTCTGCGGGACGTAAGTTCAAAGCAATCGACTATTTTGCCGCGCTGTACCGGCTTCAAAGTGCAAATTCCACGCAGGTCGAGGTGAACCGCGCCAAACCTACGTCAGTGCAGTCTCCCCTCACCCTTCTTCACAAAGTCGTTCAGAGAACCAAACGCCTCCTGCAGCCGGGAGGGTTTTCCGCGTCAAATTACGCGTCTGCGTTTGCCTTTGAGGCGGGCGACTGGCTGGAACGGAATTTCCTCGGGCGCCCCCTCCTTGCCCACACGACAGCTCCGCTGGACAACAACCTTACAGACCGGGCTTGACCGAATGCTGCACACTCAAACTCCTGTGCCTTGCACGCCCTCTATCGAAAGCAAATCCGGCAGAAGTGTGAGCCGGTTTTGCGTCCAGATCAGCGAGGGCAGCGGCAAAGCGAATAATGATTAGACAAGTCGCATATCTGTTTGCTGGCAACGGGGCCGCCGCGGTCATTCCGTTCGTGCGCAATATCCTGATTGCACGGCTGATTTCCGTTGAAGACTTCGGCATCGCAGCAACATTTGCGTTGACATTCTCACTGATCGAGATGGTGACGAATGTCTCGCATGGACGGCTGCTCGTTCAGGCGCAGGAAGGCGACAGCGAAGAGTTTCAGGGCAATCTGCAAACCCTCCAGGTGTTGCGCGGTCTGTTGAACGCGGCGCTTCTTTTCGCCATTGCCCATCCTTTTGCAGCCTTCATGCAGGTTCCCCAGGCGGCCTGGGCCTATCAGGTCATTGCCCTGTGCCCGTTGCTGAGAGGATTGTCGCATTTCGACATTGTCCGCGAACAACGAGGCATGAAGTTCTCCGGTATTGCAATTGCGACTGCAGTGCCGGCGTTCGTGTCGCTTGTTTCGGCCCTCGGACTGTCTCTGGTGTTCGACGATTACCGGATCATGTTGTGGGCAATCATCCTGCAGCAAGCGTCCTATACCCTGGTCTCTCACATTCTGGCAACACGCCGCTACCGGCTGGACTGGGACTTGGCTGTCTTAAAGCAAGCGTTCTCTTTCGGCCTGCCCCTGTTGGGCAGCAACATCCTGATGTTCTTGATCTTTCAAGGGGACCGCCTCCTGATTGGCAATCAGATGGGACCTGAAGTCCTGGGCTGGTATTCCGTCGCCTTTCTGCTGGTTGCCACCCCCAGTCTCAATCTTGCCAACACCTATCAAACCCTGACACTGCCTGAGCTGGCCAAACGGCAGACGGACAATCCTGCATTTCTGGATCAGGCCCAGATCACTATCGAAGGCATGCTGTTTCTCGCTGCGGGTATGGTGCTTGGGGTTGCCTTCTTCGGACCCGCCGTCCTGATCCCGGTGTTCGGCACGAAATATGAGCCAGCCCTGTCGATTTTGGTGATTTTTAGTTGTGCACAAGCGCTGCGCCTTCTCCGGGCTGGGATTGTCATCACCTGGATCGCGCGCGCCAATACCAAATTGGTCCTCTACACCTCGCTCATTCGAGTTGTCGCCCTGCCCTGCGGCTATGCCACGCTGGTCAGCGGGTATGGCGTGAACGCGCTTCTGTTCTGCAACATTCTGGGAGAAATCCTTGCCATAGGTTTTGCGCTGGTCTATTCGAACCGGAAAAACTTGCTTCGGCTGCGGAACGCCCTTGTGCCGCTTGCAGCATTTCTCGCGGTTCTGACGCTCGCGATCGCAGATGCCCTGTTGTTCCCGCCTACTGCGGATCTTCTTAACAATCTTCACGTCTTTCTGTGCCTGCCCGTCCTGGCCTTCCTCTGTCTGACGTGGTCTCTGCATGCTGGCAGACGCTATCTTGGAGAGACTGTCTGGGAGCGGTACCGTGGCCGGCTCTCGCTGAAAAGGAAGACAAATGGCTCCTAACTTCACCGAAAAAGCGCTGCATGCGGACCGTTCGGAGCCAAACCGGCTCCTTTTGCGCCTCTGGCGCTACCGGCGTTTGAGAAACCTTTGCTCCAAGCTGCTTTACCGGATGGAAGGCCCGCCCATGGTTTCGGCAACCCACCGGGCGATCCTGCAGCACTATCTGGATGTCGAAGTGGGGCTTCACAGCTATGGCGATATTCTTGGTTTCGGACGGTTGCCGCGCGGAACCCGCGTGGGCGCCTGGTGTTCCGTCGGACAGGAACTGATTGTACGTCGGCGGGATCATCCTGCCGAACGGCTGACGCAGCACCCTTATTTCTACAATCACAAACTAGGCTTTCTGGAAAAGGATTCCATCCAGTCCGACACGGACAACCCGCTCACCATTGGCAATGACGTGTGGATCGGCGACCGGGTGACGATCCTGTCCGGCTGTAAATCCATCGGCAATGGTGCAATCGTCGCAGCAGGTGCCGTCGTCACCAAGGACGTCCCCCCATACACGATCGTTGGCGGCGTTCCAGCAAAACCGCTGAAAATGAGATTTGACGAGGCGACGATTGCCCACCTCGAAGCGTCAAAATGGTGGCGCCTGCCCCTAAGACAGCTTCTGGAGCAAAAACATTTGCTGCTTGAGCGTCTGGGCGTGGAACAGGCCGCAAAAATTGAAAAATGGGCACAGCAACATTTTCACAACGCGAAGAAGGTATCATAAAGTTCAGTCTGGCGATTATCGCCATTGCGTTGCAGACAACCGGCAAAAACGTACAAGATCACTTAGCGAACGATAATTCCATTCTCATCCTAATTGCGCCCTTAATCATTCCCAGCGAGATCTTATGAGCATTTTGACAATCGGCCTTTTGTGGCACTCGGCGAATTCGGACAATCTGGGCGTGGGCGCCCTCACGGCATCCAATATCGCCATTATTGAAACGCTCTGTGCGCCGCTGGGCCTTGAGCCCCGCTTCAAGGTTCTCGGATGGCGTGACCCGGGCCCCTGCTATATCGAGGGCGATAATGTGGAGGTTGTATCGCTCCGGACGCGCGATCTTGTGATGCCTTCAAAATTGCATTCGGCAATACGGGCCTGTGATCTGGTCATTGATATCAGCGCAGGCGACAGTTTCGCCGATATCTATGGCGCCGGACGCATCAACAAGAACTTTCTCGGCAAGCTCGCTGTCCTTCTGGCCGGAAAACCACTCATTTTCGGCCCCCAGACCATTGGGCCTTTCAAGGCACGCTGGGCCCATGTTGTGGCCAGCCTGTTCATGAAACGGGCCGCGCTTGTGACAACCCGGGACCGTCTCTCCAGTGAGTTCATTGCACCGCTCCAGCTTGGCGACAAGGCCATCGAGTCCACGGATGTGGCGATGCGCCTGCCCTATGATGCCAGCGCCTACCCGAAGGGGGGACGGCCGAGCATTGGCCTCAATGTCTCTGGACTTCTCTTCAATGGCGGCTATACCGGCAAAAACATGTTTGACCTCAAGGCCGACTACCCAAGCGTTGTGCGGAAGATCGTCCGAGCCCTACTGGAAGATGACAGCAAGCCGGAGATCCATTTTGTCGGACATGTCAATTCCGATATTCTGCCCGTTGAAGATGATTTCCGCGTGGCCGAGGCACTGAGCCAGGAGTTTACGGGAACGGTCCTTGCCCCGCGCTTCAAGAGCCCCTCTGACGCAAAGAGCTATATTTCAAGCCTGGACTTCTTCGCCGGAGCCCGCATGCATGCGTGCATTGCAGCTTTTTCTTCCGGTGTTCCTGTGGTGCCCATGGCCTATAGCCGCAAGTTTGAAGGCCTGTTTGGAACCCTCGGTTATGCCCGCACGACTGACTGCCGGACTGAAAGTGAAGAGCAGATTGTTGCCTCCGTCGTCAGCGGCTACCGGGACCGGGCGGTGCTCAAGGCTGAGGTCCAAGACGCCTTTGCAAAGGCGGATGCCCGCCTGAAGACGTATCAGGACCGGTTGATTGCCGAGATCGGAAAAGTCCGGGGCTAGCAGAAGATGACCTCTTTCAGATCCCCGGTGTTGAAAAAAGTCATGGACGCCAATCTGTGCGCCGGCTGCGGATTGTGCGCTGGTGTTTCCGGGGGGGCTGTCCAGATGCAGCTTGACGGCCAAGGGTATCTGCGCCCTCATCAAACTGGACCTCTCTCGCTGGGCAGTGAAAGAAAGCTGGAAGCAGCCTGTCCTGGCGTGACCGTTTCCCGGTCCATGACGGGCAGCAACCACCATCCGATCTGGGGTCCATTTGAAGAGGTTCATACAGGCTGGGCAACCAATGAAGACCTGCGATACCACGGCTCTTCCGGCGCCGTGCTGTCAGCGGTCGCACATCACCTTGTGAAAACCGGCCAGGTCGATTTCATCCTCACGATCCGGGATAGTGATGAGGATCCGATTTCCAACAAGACGCATGTTGCCGAGACATTCAAAGACATCTACCGGTCCGCAGGCTCCCGCTATGCGCCTTCCGCACCTCTGTCGGAAATTGACGCCTATCTTTCGGGTGACAAGCGCTTCGCCGTCGTCGCCAAGCCCTGTGACATTGCTGCCTTGCGTGCCCTTGCCCGCGTAGACAAGCGGGTCGACAGCAAAGTGCCTTTCCTGATGTCCTTCTTTTGCGCCGGGGTTCCGAGCCGGAGGGGATCTCTTGCGGTGTTGAAGAAATTGAATGTCGCAGAAGAGGACCTTAACAATTTCCAGTATCGGGGCGATGGCTGGCCCGGCTATGCCAAGGCCACGCGCCATGACGGGACTGTCGAATCCATGAGCTATCATGACAGTTGGGGCAAGGTTCTGTCGTCCTTTGTTCAGTTCCGCTGCAAGGTCTGTCCCGATGGAACCGGCGGCGCAGCGGATCTTGTCTGCGCAGATGCCTGGCACTCGGACAAGGATGGCTATCCCCTTTTTGAGGATGGGGAAGGCACCAGCCTTGTCATGGCACGCACAAAGCGGGGACAGGCTCTCCTCCACGAGGCCGTTGCAGCCGGTGAAGTCGCCCTCGCCTCTTTTGACATCGACACTCTTTTGACAATCCAGCCGGGCCAGACCCGCAGGTCCCAGGCCCTGCTGGCCCGCTTGCTCGGACTTTTTTTCAAAACCGGATGGCGGCCAGCCTATAAGGGGTTTTCGATCCTCAAAAACGCAAGATCCCTTGGTGCACGCGATTTTATCAGCAATCTAATCGGCACGTTCCGGCGGGCATAGTATCATGAAGCCAACGTCCATCTTCATTCCGCTTTTCCTGATTTCCCTTGCCATCCCGATGTTTTTCTTCGTCGGGCCGCTGCGTCTGTCCCCTTACCGGCTCTTCCTGTTGCTGGGGCTGGTTCCCGCTGTCATCATCTGGCTCACCAACAAGCGCTACAAAAAACTCCCGTCCGACTTTCTCATTCTGTTTTATCCCATATGGACCACGCTCTCGCTCACAGTCCTTTACGGCACGGACCGCTCGATTGAAGCCGGTGGTATGATCGCGATTGAGACGATTGGCGCCTATTTCATCGCCCGCGTTCTGATCTGCACCCCCGAACGCTTCAATCAGCTTTGCAAATGGCTGATTTTCATCATTTTGTTTCTAACTCCATTTGCTCTTTTCGAAACTGTGACCGGCCGCGTTCTTCCCATTGAGATCTTCCGGACAATTGGACGGACCTATGGAATTGCCATCACGGATCAACGCTGGGGCCTGGACCGCGTTCAAGGCCCCTTCGAACACCCCATTCTGTTTGGGGTGTTTTGCAGCATGGGCATCAGTCTCGCCTTCTATTACCGCTACAATGTCCAGTCAGCGTTCCAGCGATATATTCGAGCTTTCGCGGTGTTTGTCACCGCGGCCCTGTCCCTGTCCTCCGGCCCTCTGACCGGCATGTCGGGTCAGCTCCTGCTGATCGGCTATGACATGGTCACCCGTCACATCGTCAAACGCTGGCAATATATGCTTGCAGGGATCGCAGCGCTTTGGGTCACCATTGATCTTTTGTCGACGCGTTCGCCCCCGCAGGTCTTCATCACCTATTTCGCCTTCAGTCCGCACTCGGCCTATAACCGGGTCTTCATCTGGCGCTATGGTACCCAGTCGATCGTCAATCATCCGCTGTTTGGCATCGGCTATGAAGAATATGAGCGGCCATGGTTTGTCTATTCTTCCAGTGCCGACATGTTCTGGATCGTGCCTAGCCTTCAATATGGCATGCCGGCCGGCTTCGCGCTGATCATCGCCTTTGCCTATAACGCTATCCGGACATCCCGCGCCAAGATCGTGGACAAGAATGTCCTCATTCAGCGCCGGGCGATGATGTTCTGTCTTGTCGGAATTTTCCTGTCAGGCTGGACAGTTCATTACTGGAACGCAACTTATGCGATGGTTGTGTTCATGTTCGGCGCCTGCGCGTGGTTCTTCACCAATCAGGACATTGCGGTTGAAAAAACGGCTGATGAGACGGATGATGACGAAACCGGATCCAAAGCGGGTCCCCGCCGCCCGGTGAAGAATGCTCAAGCAAGGCCGCGCTACCCTTTCAACCGCTCAGGTGAAAGGTCTGTGTCAAAGCAGGACACCAGACGCAGTAGCCAGAGGCAGCTTTCATCAAGGCGTCAACAGCCGGAAGATTGATCAAGACGCCGGAAACGCCCTCTTGAGCGCATGAAACAAAGCTCACCTGATAGCCCTCTTCTGATGAGATTGGTGTCATACCGAGTGCAATTGATGAGGACCTATTTGACCGCGCTTGGCCGTTGAACGGAATTGGGACATCAAATAGGGCATCATCAATTGCGATGGGTATCAAATGCCCAGACCCAGCGATTTACGGATGTCCAAATAGACCACTTCCAGGTCTTTCCGGTCCGCCCTGAACAGCCGGGAAGAAAATCTCAAGGCAGCAAACGCCCCTTTAAATCGTTCACGACCGAACTCGGTTTTCAAGCCGCTCAGATACAAAACCAGTTTGTACAAGGTGAACATTTGAAAGGTGAATTTCAGTCCCCAGCTAAGATCTGAGCGTTTTGCCAGAACATACGCCATGTTCAGGATCAGGATAACGCCCATCGTGTAACCATTGTCCCGGCGTTCCGGGGACTTGTAATGATAGATCTGCGCGCGCCGCGCCCCGATCAGCAGACAGCTGTCCAGAACCCCCAAACTGGCATCCACGTCCTCATGGGCCGCGTACCGGCCCAGGGTTTCGTCAAACAGGATCGAGCGGATGACAGATGTGCGGAACGACATGCGAAAACCGCTCTGCCATTCCACCCGGACCGCATCATACTCACCCAGCCACTCAGGGGACGGTAGCGCTTCCATTTTCTGCCGGGCCAGAACAATGAAGGGGTTCTTGAAGACATTTCTTTCCAGATAATAACGCAGGCGGGCTACCGTTTTGCGCAGCCTGTCTTCCTGATTTTGCGAATAGCTTTCCTGGGCCAGTTCCTTCAGGGCCTCCGGCAGCTTTGTCGCTTCAGCGCTGCAGACCCCACCGACGATCCCGTCCGTGTCCCGCTCATAGACGGCCAGGATCTCTTCCATGGCGCCGTCAAACAGCAGGGAATCATCATCAGGAAACAGCACGATCTCATGCCTCACCAGTGCCAGACCAATATTGCGCTGCTTGCTGGTGCCTGGCTCGCTGACATGAAACTCGATCTCAAAATTGAACTTCTCGGCACAGGCTTGCGCAACCGACCGGCTTTCCTCCGGATTGTCACTAGAGTCGATAATGATCAGCTGAGAGGGCGGACGGCTTTGGGTGAGCATCAAGGGCAAGCTCAATTCCAGAGCTTTGGCTCTGTTCCGCGTCGCAATAACGATCGAATAATCGGTTTTGGTATCACTCATGGGCTCTAAATGTCTTTCCGTTTGCAATCCGCCGGTCCGGAACCTTTCCGCTAAAAACACACTCCGGAAAAGATCTCATTCTCTGGGCTTCTTAACTCAGAACACAAAGCCCGTACTCACGTCTGCTGCACACGCTCAGGCTACATATGTGCAGCACATTTCCACACTTACCGCTAGCAGGCCCGGCAAGATCCGGCTCGTTCACGCCGTTGGCTCACCCTCCATATTTGACCTTCAGGGAGTGCAAAGCCGCGCTCAGCTGTTCCAGCCGCTCCGCCCGTTTCGCCTCCGCGCTCAGGTAAGGCCGCTCTGCCTTGACCTTGTTGAAATAGTGCGCAACGGAGTCCGCTCTTTTCGCGTTCAGGCTGTTCATGAGGCCGGTCCTGCGCGCCACATTCACACCACCGACCAAGCTGGTCCTCGCGTCGCGAAGCGCAAGTTTGACCTTCTTCTTCGCCCTTGCGAGCGCACCGGGGTTGGACCGGGGCGGCGGGCTGGTGCGCACATCGAATGTGTCATTTGGCACCTGGATGCGCTCAAGGGGCCGGTCGCCGAAACCGGTTGGCCGTTTCTGAAACACCGCATCCAGATAATCAGACGCAGGCAGCGCAAAGGGTTCATAGGGCAAGTCGAGGGACATGCACCAGTCCAGCCATTTGAATTTCAGCACCCTGGAGGGTGAAGCCACAGGAATCCAGGGGGTGCGGAAATAGTCGGCAATGATGGCCCCATGCAGCGATTCCACAATGGCCAGGTCCGCACCGGCCAGGGCCGAGAAGACTGTTTCGCAGGTATCCAGAGGGTCCACAAACGTTACGTCTGAACGCGCGCAGGCGCCTTCCCAGTTTCCATAAAAGGCACTCTCCCAATGGGGGATGAAGACGGTTCCCTTGCGTTCGGGCGAAAACTCTGCCCAGCGCGGGATGTTGTCGATCAGCCAGGCGCCATCGGTGATGGCGAGCTCCGGATCCAGCCCCAGGAACCGGGCCGTCAGCGGCCCGCGCACGGCAAAGAAATCCCACGCAGCGACATCTGCCTTTGACGGCAGATTTCCGTATCCGGAACCGGTCCCAAAGACGACCTTGTTGCCCGGAACGACATTCAGGCCATGGGACAGGAGCGATCCAATCCCCACAAGAACGTTGTCATCTTTCCTGTCGAGCAATTCGGGAATGAGAGCGGGCCACAGCCAACTGTTCAGGTAGTCCCCGAAGTTCGTTGTGACGTGATGGTAAAATAACTTCATTCCAAAGGCCCCGATGTCAAAGAAATGCAATCTCGTCACGCGCTGTGACCAAATCTGGTTTCATGAAGAGAGTTAGATTCAAAGATGTTAGAGGTCGGTTCTAATTTGTTCGTGATTTAGTCAAGCTGTTCACACCAAGGATGCAAGATATTTTCCATAATCCGTCTTGCCAAACAGCTTGGCATGTTCCAGCAGTTTTTCCTGATCGATCCAGCCATTGTTGAACGCGATTTCCTCCGGGCACCCGGATTGCATGCCCTGGCGGACAGACAGGGTTCTGACAAAGTTGCCCGCATCCAGAAGCGATTGATGCGTGCCCGTGTCCAGCCAGGCATAACCGCGCCCCATCCGCTCCACATTCAAGGAGCCTTCGCGCAGATACATTTCCAGCAAGGTCACGATTTCCAGTTCGCCCCGGGAGGACGGCCTGACATCCCGGGCCCTACGGGGAGCGTCCCCATCCAGAAAATAAAGCCCCGTCACCGCATAGTTGGATGGGGGCACGGCGGGCTTTTCGATGATTTCCTCGGCAAGCCCATCCTGGTTGAATTTCACGACGCCGTAGCGCTCCGGATCGGCCACATGATAGCCGAACACCGTTCCGCCAGACTCGCGATTGTCCGCAGCAAGCAGCACTTCGGGCAAGCCGTGGCCGAAGAAGATATTGTCTCCAAGCACCATGGTGGAGGGGGCAGCGTTCAAAAACGCTTCCGCCAGCAGATACGCCTGTGCAAGACCATCGGGCGACGGCTGTTCAATATATTCAAAGCGCATGCCCCATTGGCTGCCATCGCCCAGCAACCGCTTGAATTGGGGCTGATCTGCCGGTGTGGTGATGATTGCAATCTCCCGGATGCCGGTCAGCATCAAGACGGACAACGGATAGTAGATCATCGGCTTGTCGTAGATCGGCATCAGCTGCTTCGACACGGCCATGGTCAGCGGAAACAGTCTGGTGCCTGACCCGCCGGCCAGGATAATGCCCTTGCGCTTGGTCATGACATATCCCCCAAGTCTTTCAAAACCTCTGTGATCCCGGACCGCCAGTCCGGACGTTCAAGACCGAATACCGAAAGGGAACTGCATTCCAGCCGGGAATTGGCCGGGCGCCTGGCAGGCGTCGGATAGGCTGAGGCCGGAATATCTTCCACCTCAACCGGACGGTCTGCTTGTGCAAAAATCTCCCTGGCAAACGCTGCCCAGCTCACATCCGGAGCACCTGAAAAGTGGTACGTGCCGGATTTCTCCGGCGCTGTCTTGAGCTGGGTCAGTATTGCAACGCAGGCGGCCGCAATGGCGGCTGCTGGTGTGGGTCCGCCAATCTGGTCCGCAACAACCGTCAACCGGTCGCGGCTCTCGGACAGGCGCAGCATGGTTTTCAGAAAATTGGAACCATGGGCGGAGAACACCCAGCTGGTGCGCAAAATCGCATGGTTGGCCCCTGAGGCGCGAACCGCGACCTCCCCTGCCAGTTTGGTTCTGCCGTAAGCCCCAAGCGGGCCTGTTACGGCCTCGGGGGGAAAAGGTGTCTCCCCCTGGCCATCAAAGACATAATCCGTCGAAATATGGACAAAGGGCACACCCAGCTCGCAGGCCGCCTCGGCCATCGCCGCGGGTGCGTCTCCATTGATCTTGAGCGCCAGCGCCTCTTCTTCCTCAGCCTTGTCGACGGCTGTATAGGCCGCAGCATTGAGTATGCCGTCCGGGTTCTTGCTGGAAATGATGTGCCGGATTGATGCAATGTCCGCGAGATCAACAACGTCCCGGCCCAGAAAAGCGGCATCGGGCAGCAGCTTGCGCAACTCGCTTGCTACCTGCCCGGACGATCCGAAGACCAGAATCATGACTTTGCACCCGGTGCGGTTCCGAGACGCTTGCCGACCCCCTTGCGGTCCTGCAAGGCCCGCCACCAGGGCTCATTGTCCAGATACCATTGAACCGTCAGCTCCAGGCCCTCTTCCACGCTGACGCTCGGACGCCAGCCCAGCTCGTCCCGAATACGGGCGGGATCAATCGCATAGCGCAGGTCGTGGCCCGGACGGTCCTCAACAAAGGTGATCTGATCAGCATAGGACCCTTCCGGTTTCGGCCGTTTGTGGTCCAGCAGGGTGCAAATGGTCCTGACCAGATCAATATTGCGCCGCTCGTTCTCGCCGCCAATATTGTAGCTGCGCCCGGGCGTGCCCTTCATGAGGGCCAGCAACAACGCATCGGCGTGGTCTTCCACATAGAGCCAGTCGCGCACGTTCTCGCCCTTGCCATAGACCGGAATCGGCTTGCCGGCGAGCGCGTTCAAGATCACAACCGGGATCAGTTTTTCCGGAAAATGGAACGGTCCGTAATTGTTGGAGCAATTCGTGACGATGACCGGCAGGCCATAGGTTTCGTGCCAGGCGCGCACCAAATGATCTGACGCTGCCTTTGACGCTGAATAGGGACTGCGCGGATCATAGGCTGTTGTCTCCTGAAACAGCCCCGTTTCGCCTAGTGACCCGAACACCTCATCCGTGGAAATGTGATGAAACCGGAAAGTTTCCGGCCGGCCGGCATCCTCCCAGTAGCGGCGGGCGGCCTCAAGCATGTTGAACGTGCCGCCAATATTGGTCTCGATGAAATCGGACGGGCCGTCAATGGACCGGTCAACATGGCTTTCCGCAGCCAGGTGCATCACTGAATCGGGTCGATGCTCTGCAAAAATGCGTTGCAGCGCCTGCCGCTCCCGGATGTCGGCCAGCTCAAAGGCATAGGCTGGATTGTCTGCGACCTGTGCAACGTTCTCCAGGCACGCAGCATAAGTCAGCGCATCGACGTTCACAACGCTGTGCCCGCGCTGGACCGCAAGCCGGATGACTGCCGACCCGATGAAGCCTGCACCACCTGTGACAAGAATTTTCATGGAAATCCTCAATATTCAAAAGGGGTCTGAAAGTCCGCAAGCGGCGTCGCAACTTTGTCTTTTTCAGACAGGACCGGCTCAATTCCCCTCAGCGGCCAGGCAATCCCGCAGCTGTCCCAGCACACGGCTCCGTCACAGTCGGGTGCATAAAAATCGGAGCACTTGTAGATGATTTCACTGTCGGGCTCGAGGGTCATGAACCCGTGCAGAAAGCCCTCGGGAACAAACAGCTGCTTGCCGTTTTCAAAACTCAACTCCGCCCCCGTCCATTTGCCATAGGTTGGCGAGCCACGCCGAATGTCGACCGCCACATCGAAAAACCGGCCCCGCCCGCATCTGACCAGCTTGGCCTGGGCATGGGGCGGACTTTGAAAATGTAGCCCCCGCACCGTGCCTGTCTGGCGGCTGAGCGAGTGATTGTCCTGAACGAAGTCAGTCTCAATCCCATGTTTCGCGAAAACCTGCTGGTTCCAGCTTTCGCAGAAAAACCCCCGGTCGTCCCCGAACCGTCTCGGCGTGATCAGAAAAACGCCGGGCAGTTCCGTATCTTCGACAATCATTTGGCCTCTCAATCAATAAACTTAATGTCTTCCCGAGCCGCCGACCAAAATGCTGGTCTTCCGGCCCGATGCGGTCCCTGCTCGCGGTTTCCAGCCCCCTGAACAACCGGCCTTTTCACCTTCCCAAACGGAAGATCCTCAGGAGCGCGGCGCGACTATACCTGTTTAATCCCAAGAACACGAAATTTAATTGACTGTTTTAGGGTTTTGGTAAACCTGACCAAGTGTTTGGATGGCTTTCAGACACCTAGGTGCCGGCGATGCATCTGCGTCAAAGCGCATGGCTTGGGCCTCACCTCAAAGATAGCCAGTCTGTGCATCGGCCCCCTTAGCGTGATGAAGCCCGGACACTTGCTGCGGGACAGAGCAGATGGTCAACTCCCAACAAACACAGGGCGGCGTCGCCGACTGAACAGCCTATCAACCCGTGTAAGCTGCCGATTCCACACTCTGTCTGGAGCGTCTTCCTGACAGAGGCATTTTGCACCGCACAAGAAGAATGGCTTTTACCCTTAAGGAAGAGCCCTCAAGGTCAATGCGCTCAATATTTTGGTCGTAAAAAAAATCCCAACAACTCCAATTCGTTATGCGGCTGAATGAATGCAATTAATCTGATTTCCCGTGCAACTTTTCCTGAATTTTGGCGTTGCATTGGATATCTCTTTCGTTTAACGTCCCATTAACCAGATTTATGGCGACCACAGTTTTTTTAGTGGGCATTGAATTGATGAAGTTGATTAGCGCCTGCGGTTTTCGTGGGTTATTGCGGGAAAAATATAAGAGTTTTTGAAATGACTGATGATGTCTATGGTTTTCACAACACGGACGTGGATCGCTCCCTTGCGACGGCAGATCCTTCAAATGGCTCTCACATTGTCAAACGCGGACTGGACCTGATTGGGGCTTCGGTTGCGCTTGTTCTGTTTTTGCCGCTTCTTCTTCTTATTGCGCTCGCCGTAAAAGTGACCAGCAAAGGACCCGTCCTGTTCCGCCAGAAGCGGCACGGTCTCCACGGCAAAACTTTTGTCGCGTACAAGTTCCGCTCCATGTACACGGACAATTGCGATCAGACTGGTGTGCAGCAGACCGTGAAGGATGACCCGCGTGTGACCCCGGTCGGGCGTTTCTTGCGCCGTAGCAATCTTGACGAGCTGCCGCAGATCCTTAACGTTCTGAAAGGCGAAATGTCGCTCGTCGGCCCGCGGCCGCATGTGCCCGGGATGCTCGCCAATGGCGTGCCTTACGAAGAGTTTGACCGTCGCTACCAGTCCCGTCACAGGGTCAGGCCCGGCATTACCGGTCTGGCGCAAGTACACGGTTTCCGTGGCGAGACAAAAGATGCCTATGCGGCTTCCATGCGGCTTCACTATGATCTGAAATATATCGAGGTCCGCTCAACCTTGCTGGACCTCAAGATCATTCTGGATACCGCAATCCACGAACTCTTTCGTGGCAAGGGGTATTAGGGAAAACCCCGTTTCATTGAATTTGCCTTTCGCGTTCTGAAGTCAGAGTTTCAAACGCATGAGGCAAAATCCAGGCAAGATACAAACGGCCACGGAGACCTGTCTCCGTGGCCGTTTTGCATTTTCCGAACAAGCTGACTCGTCCTGTCCGTGCGGTTATTTGACACCGTTCACATTGAGAAAGGCCGAATAGAGCGACGTCGTGCCGGCAATGAACAGCCGGTTGAGTTTCGGACCGCCGAAACAGACATTGCCGACAATCTCCGGAATGTGGATCTTGCCGATCAGGACCCCATCCTGGTTGAGGCAATGCACGCCATCAGCGGCAGAACTCCAGATGCGGCCGTCCCGGTCCAGACGGAAGCCGTCAAACACGCCTTTGGTGCAGGCCGCAAAAAGGCTCCGGTCCGTCAGGCTTTTTCCGTCAGCGCCGACCTTGAACTTTTCGATATGAGCCGGCCCGTCCGCATCATGGGTTGTCCCCGTATCGGAGACAAAGAGCCATTCTTCATCGGCCGAAAAGGCGAGACCGTTCGGCTTGTAAAAGCCGTCCATGACCATCTCGACAGCCCCCGTTTCAGGGTCGGCGCGAAAAAGATGGCAGGCACCGATTTCGCTCTCGGCCCGCTCTCCCTCGTAGTCCATCAAGATGCCGTAGGACGGATCGGTGAACCAGATGGACCCGTCCGACTTCACCACAACATCATTTGGCGAGTTCAGGCGCTTGCCGTTCCAGTGGGAGGCCATGACAGATACCGATCCGTCATGTTCGGTCCTCGTGACCCGGCGGGTCAAATGCTCACAGGAGACAAGACGGCCCTGGGTGTCCACCGTATTGCCGTTGGAATTGTTTGAGCCGATGCGGAACTCAGAAACAGACCCGTCGGTCTCGTCCCAGCGCATCATGCGGTTGTTGGGAATGTCCGACCAGACCAGATACCGTCCGGCGGGAAACCAGGCCGGACCCTCAGACCAGCGCGCGCCGGTCCACAGGCGCTCCACCCGCGCATGCCCGATAAAACAGGCTTTGAATTCCGGCTCGATAACCTCGAAACCGGTTCCTTCCAACACTCCAAACATCATGTCTCCCGTCATTCATAAGACTGATCCGGAAAGACAGGCTGTTTGCCGCCCTCTCCCCGTTTCACCATCCTGTTTCCCGGATGTTCCTGCCCTGGCCCCCAAATGGCCTGGTAGGTACCAACTGCCCTGCCCTGCCGCTGAAAGCACAGGAACAGCGCAACCAGACCCAGCCACCAGAAGACCAGGCTCAGCCCCATCCACCTGGGTGCGTTCGCCTCCCACAATCCGGTTGAGATGACCAAAACGGCGAGCGCCAGGGCAATATAGCCGCAACTCTTGTGGAAGGCTTCAAAAAGGAGACGATGCGGGGTCATGTCATAATGGTCCCCGCGCAGAGACCCATCAGGGCGCCGGTCCGTGGGGCCGCCTTTTGAGCCTCTGAACAGACCGGACACAGCCTGAACAACTGCCAGACCCAGCACGGCGTATCCCAAAACCCGGTGCAGAATGGCCGAACCGCTGTTTTGAGGTGACAGGAGCACCAGGCTCAATCCGACGACCGACAGGACGAGAACCAGCGCCTGCGACATCCAGTGCCACCGCCACCACACTTTGTTATCCAGTTCACGGGGCCAGTCCTGTCCCGGCAGGACCTTGAAGAAACGGGCGATCATGATCGCCAGAGGTGTCAGGATGCCCCATCCGATAACCATAACCCGGGCATGCCACGACAGTATGGCCCCCACATCATGGGGCCTTGCCGGGTCCATCGGAGAGAGCAGCCACTCCAGGATCATCCCTTGACTGCTCCTGCCGTCATGCCGGTGATGATCTGTTTCGAGGCAACAAAGGTGAACAGGATCGGTGGGATCGCCAGCAGCATCCCGGTGGCCATGATCACCCCCCAATTGATGTCATATTCAGTAATTGAATTGACGATGGTGACCGGAACGGTGCGTGTCGAGCGGCCGGACAACGCATTGGCCAGCAAAAATTCGTTCCAGGCGATGCGGAAAGTGAAGATGGCTGCGGCCGCAAGACCGGGCTTGATGATCGGAAGGACGACCAGGAAGAACACCTGGAAAGGATTGGCCCCGTCCATCCGGGCCGCCTCTTCCAGCTGGATCGGGACCTGCACAATGAAACTCTGAAGGATCCAGATCACAAAGGGCAGGTTCATGGCCGTATAGATCAGGATGAGACCCGTATAGGTCTGGTCCAGGCCGAACTGGAACGTCCAGATCCCGAACACCGGCACCAGAAGCACCGCAGGCGGCACCATACGCATCAACAGCGTTGTCATGGACACCGCCCCCCGGCCCATAAAGCGGAACCGCACCAGGGCATAGGCCGCCATGCAGCCGATGGTCAGGGTCAGGCCGGTAGAAATCAGACCGACAATCAGCGAGTTGACGAGCGCGCGCCCAAAGGTCGGGTCGCAATAGTCGACATGAGCCGGTTCGTACCACAGGAAATTGCACAGAACCGTCTCGTAGTTCTTAAGTGTTGGCGAGAAGAAGAAGGCCGGGACCGATGCATCATAGACGTCAACATTTGTCTTGAAAGACGTGGCAAGCATGAGGGCGATGGGGCCAACACTCATAACCACAAGAGCTGCTAAAAGGGCATAGAAAGCTGGATTTTGGTTTTCGCTTCTGACAGCCATTAGCTTTCGTCCTTTTCAGCGGCAACCCGTTGCCGGGCGAGACGGGCTTCCTGCACCCGGTTGTAGGCAAACATTCCAATGGTCAGCGCCATCAGCACCATCAACAGCAGGTTTGACATGGCGGCCGCCTCCCCCAGATCCTGGAATTCCTGAGCGGTCCGGAAAATTCTCAAGGCCAGGATTTCGGTGGACAGGCCCGGCCCGCCATTGGTGAGCACGAGGATCACTTCCAGCACCTTGAAGGCATCGATGAGGCGCAGCAGCAAGGTGACGATCAAAACCGGCATCATCAGCGGCAATTTGATCAGAATGATTTTCTGCCACTCGCTGGCCCCGTCAATCTCCGCAGCCTCCAGCGCGGAGCGCGGCAGGGATTGCATGGCCGCAAGGGCGAGAATGAAAATGAAGGGCGTCCATTGCCAGACATCGGCAATTACGACTGCAATGAAGGACCAGGTGCTGTCGGACAGCCAGGGAATGCCGTCAAGGCCAAAACTCTTCAAGGTACGGTTAAAAATACCCACTGTCGGGTGGTACATGTAGCGCCACATCAGACCGACAACGATCGGCGCAATCATCATAGGCAGGATAAATACTGTCCGCAGCAGGGACATGCCCTTGATATTGCGATCCAGAAGCAGGGCGAGGCCCACCCCGAGGATCATTTCCAGCGTCACAACAACAGCTGCAAACCGGATGGTGACCCAGAAACTTTCCCGGAAGGCTCCATCGCCGAAAAGGTTCACATAGTTGCGGACCCCTATGAACTCGGCCTGTCCGATCCTCTGGCTCGGGCTCCAATCCAGAAAGCTCGCATAGATCATGTATCCGATGGGATAGAGCAGCGCGAAGATCAGAATGATCCCTGCAGGCGCCAGAAACATGTAAGGGGTCAGCCGATTGGCCTTGAACGCAATGCTCATTGCGGCGTGCTTTCACCGGTCTTGGAGGAGCGCCCCGCAGCCATGCTGCGGGGCAAGGGTGTTGGATTACTGGGTCCAGGTGTAGTACCCGGCCTCATCCATGAGGTCTTTGGTGCGCTCTGCAACGCCGTCCAGCGATTCCTGCACCGGAGCGTCTTCCACGATGATCTTGGACAACGTCGTGCCGAGATCCGCGTTGATCTTGCCCCAGACCGGAATGATCGGGCGCCAGTCCGGGTCAGCGTTTTTCAGAGCCTCACCGAAGGTCGCCATATGCGGGAACTTCTCGTTCACATCCGCATCCGCGTGGGTGGAGTATCTGGACGGGTTGCCACCCGCCAGGGCTATGAGCTTGTCCGCCTTCTTGGAGGTCAGCCACTGCATCAGCAGGAAGGCTGCATCCTTGTTCTGGGCGTTTTTCGGAATCGCGATGCCGAAGCCGCCGGTCTGCGAGCCGGCCCGGACACCGACCGGGTGCGGAGCCCAGTCAACCAGTCCGACAACCTTGGACTTCTCAGGATTGTTGACCTGGCCAGCAAACACCGTGGAATCCAGGAACATGGCAGAATTGCCTTGCAGGAACGAGGCACCGGCTTCGGCAAAGCCAAAGGTCTTGGCGCCTTCGGCCCCGCAATCAACAATCTTCTTCAGGGCTTCGGCTGCCTTGACACCGGCTTCATTGTTGACAATCGGCTGCCACTCATCATCGAAGATCCGTCCGCCGAGCGGTGCAAGATGCAACAGGAAGGCATGGCTGGCATGGTGGCCGGAGGCCGCACGCGAGGCAAGACCGCCCATGCCCGGCTCCAGTTCCGGGATCTTGCAGGCAAGGTCCAGAAGCTCGTCATAGGTTTCGGGGACCTTGAGACCATGCTTTTCAAATATGTCTTTTCGATAGCCGAGAATGGAGGTCTCGGACCCGAACGGCAGGCCGAACAGAGACCCGGTCGGCCCCGGAAGGTAGCCCTTCTTGCCGCCTGCAACGCCGATATTGGCCACATAGCCATCAATCAGGTCTTCAGCGTCGTAATTGGGATCTGCCAGTTTCGGGTTCATGAAAAAGCGGGCCAGGTTTTCCAGCTGGTCTGCATAGACATAATCCGCCTTGGAGAAGACCACATAGGCGATCAGGTCATAGTCGCCGCGGTTCTTGGTCAGCTCAAGGGTCTGACGCTCCCGCATCTTCAGGTACTGAAGCTGGTCAACTTCCACCTTGATACCGGTTTCCTTGGTGAATTCCGGCAGAACTTTCATGACCGCATCAAAATGCGGGTGGGCCGGGAAGTTCACGACCAAGGTTTCCCCGGCATGCTCCTCATAAGGATTTGCCAGAGCGGCAGTCGCCCCGAGCGCAAGACCCGCGACAGCACAGACCGTCGTTTTCAAATACTGCAGCATGTATTCCTCCCTCACAGACAAGAGGCCATCACCTGATGGCGTCCTCGGTTTCGCGGTCGAACATGTGAATCCCCTCCCTGTTGACCGCAAATCGCAATGTTTCGCCCAAGGCAATGGGCGTCTCGGATTTCAACTCGACCTCAACCTTCTCGCCACCGCAGTCACACAGGAGCACGGACTGGGCCCCGATATATTCAGAGACGATCACCTTCAGATCGATGGACTCGTGCTCACCGGCACCCGGCTGGTAAGTCAGGTCAGACGGGCGGATGCCAAGGATCACAGAGTTGGAACCAGCAGCTGACAGGGCCGCCTTCTTGTCCTCCGGCAGCGCCAGATCAAAACCGTTGCCACAGACAAAAGGCTGGTCGCCGCGGTGCTGGATGTCCGCATGAAGAAAGTTCATGGGCGGCGAGCCCAGGAACCCGGCCACGAATTTGTTGGTGGGCCGCTTGAACAATTCCTCTGGAGTGCCCTGCTGCTGGATGAAACCGCCATTCATGACCACGATCCGGTCGCCCAGGGTCATGGCCTCGATCTGGTCATGGGTCACGTAAATCATATTCTTGCGCACCTTCTGGCGCATCAGCGCCAGTTCGGCCCGCATCTGACCGCGCAATTTGGCATCCAGGTTCGAAAGAGGCTCGTCAAACAGGAACGTGCCCGCATCCCGGGTAAGTGCCCTGCCCATGGCCACGCGCTGGCGCTGACCGCCCGACAACTCGCCGGGCTTTCTGTGCAGCAGACCGGTCAGACCGAGCATTTCGGCGACTTCCTGAACCTTTTGATCGATTTCCGCACGGGGCCGGCGCTGCAAACGCAGAGCAAACGACATATTCCTGGCCACATTCATATGCGGATAGAGTGCATAATCCTGAAACACCATGGCCAGGTCTCTGGCTTTCGGCTCCAGAGCACTGACCGCGCAGTCACCAATGAAGATTTCCCCATCGCTCACCGTTTCAAGACCCGCAATCATGCGCAGCGTCGTTGACTTGCCGCACCCGGACGGTCCGACGAGCACGGTGAACTCGTTTTCTTCCATATCGAGATTGATTCCGTGAAGGACCTCGACATCGCCGTAGCGCTTGACGAGGTTCTCAAGTCGGATACACGGCATTTTTCCTCCCAAGGCGCCATATCCGGCGCAAAGCCCTGTTGTTACCGGTCACATTATCACGAATGTTACCGGTAACAAGTGAAAAGTTCTCATTGCTTCAAAATTTAATGATTCATGATGAATACATCTGACGGGAAGATTCCCAAAACCTCACGCAAAAGATGTATCAAGACAAAAAGGCACATTATTTCAGAGGATCTTTGCCTGCTTGTGCGCCAAGTATCCTTGGAACCGCAGGAACTCGGCCAGCTCCCCTGCTGCGTCCAGTGTTGCGCAATACACTGATTGCGCCAGCTTCACCTGAAAGCCATCAGCAGCTTTGCCGGAATTCGCTTTCCGCCGGAACATGGACATGCTGCGCCGGACCTGGCGTCTTTGCGCCGGCAAGCAGGATGTCCTTCAGCAGCCTCCCGGCTTCCCTGCCGATGCGTACCGGATCCACAACCACCGTCGACAGGCTCGGCGTTGCAAAGCGCGACACTTCAAAATTGCCAAACCCGGTCAGCGCGATGTCTTGCGGGATACGCAGCCCCCCCGCCAGAAACCGGCTCTGCGCCCCAAAGGCAGCAAGGTCCGACACGCAGAAAACGCAATCGGTATCGGGAAACCGCTCAAGAAGCTGACCTGCTGCCTCAACCCCGGCATCAATCGTCATGGGCGGCACGCCGGACCGGATCATGCGGTGGGCGGACAGGCCTGCCGCAGTCATGGCCTCCACGAACCCCTTGCGCCGCTCCGCACCACGGGTCCAGTCATCCTGTTCTTCCCCCAAAAAGGCAATCCGGCTGTACCCCTTGCCGATCAGTTCCAGGGTCATGGTTCTGGCGGCCTCGAAGTTGGAAAAACCGACTGTGTGCTCAATCGGCTCCTTGGGGGTCTCCCAGATTTCAATCACCGGGACCGCAACGTCCCGCAACAGTTGAAGCGTGCGTTCCGTATGACCGTCATAGGACAGAACGATTGCCTCCGGGCGGCGGCGGAGCATCGTCTCGATGATCTGCTCTTCGCGCTCCGCCGAATAGTCCGTATGACCGAGCAAGATCTGAAGACCGATATGCTCCAGCTCCTCTGTCAGGGCCTGGACGGTCAGCGCAAAGTGGAGGTTGTTGAGAGACGGCAAAAGGGTGGCCACAAAGCCGGATTTCTTGGTCGTCAGGCTGCCGGCCATCTGGTCAGGCACATAGTTCATCTGCCGGACGATTTTCAGGATGTGGTCGCGGGTTTCCGGCGACACAGGGCTGTCCTTGCGCAGAGCACGGGACACTGTCATGCGCGACACGCCGGCGGCTCTGGCAACATCGCGCATTGTGACTTGCCCCTGCTTGATATCGCTCTTTGACAAATCCGGCCTCATGCGAACAGTGAAAAATGTTCAAAGACACTGGGGGCGGCAGCCCCTAAAAATCAAGTCCCGATCATGCTGCGCCGCCACCGGCAGGGATCCTGCCGGTGGCGGTCTGACTGAAAAACAGCAGCGGATGGAGGTGGATGCCGGCCACCCCTGCCGTTCTGAAACTCAGCGGTTCAGCGCTCCAATGCCGGAGAACCGGAACGCTTCCTGCTGCAGAGCATCCAGCTCTTCGGCACTCATCTGGTCATGGGCAACGGTGATCCGGCCCAGGAAGACGAGCGGCAACTCGGCGGCCCGCTCTTCAAGATCCGCCCGGATCGCCTCGGCCGTCGCCGCACCGACATCATCGCCCATCCGCATAGGCGTAGCGTCCAGCTCACCCCGGCGGATGGCATCCAGCTCAAGGCCGGTGCCGCCCCAGCCGGTGGAGAAGATCTCCTTTTCCTTGCCGACGGCGACCTGGGCCTCGACGCTGCCCATGGCCATAGCGGTGTTGGCATTGTGGATGATGGTTGCTTCCGGATAGGCTTGCAGGATCAGGCTGGTGCCTTCATAGCCCCCTTCCTGCTGATACTCGCCATAGTGCTCATAGGCCACTTTCCAGCCGCCCTTTTCCATGACGCAATCCTTGAAGTCACCGGAGCGCTGATTGTCCGTGATACCCGGAATGCCCCGGTTCATTGCCATCGTGACGTCAGTGCCGAGCCGGTCCAGCATATAGTCGCACATGACCAGCGCACCGGCAGCAGAGGAGAAGTCGAACCAGACATCAGGCTGGTTTTTCAGGTCCTTCAAAGGCGTGTGAAAGGCCCAGACATAGGTCCTGAAATCATCATTGCCGGCCAGCTTGTCGATATTGTCCGCCTGGATGGCTAACTCCGAAGGGCCGAAGATCACGTAGTCGTAGATGTCGCCGTCCTGCAGCACCTGGTTGGCGTAGGTGGATTGCAGCGAGTGTTCGATCTGACGGCTGGCGAATTCAGTGGTGTTGTATTTGATGCCAAGCTGATCCAGCCGCTTGGTGAGGGCCAGATAGTTGCGGGCCCAGAAGTCGGACGTATCCGCCGACGGGTATATCAGTGCGATTTCGACAGGCTTGTCCTGCTTGCCGGAGAACGGCACCGCGTCCGCCCCGACGACTGCCTGCAGCGCTTCAAGCTTGCCTTCAGCGTTCACTTCATCCGGCACCCAATGGTCCCGCTCGGCAATGCCCGGCAGCTCCTTGAGCGGCAGCTTGTCCTGTGCGATGGCGGCCGTGCCGCTCATCAGCAGAATGCATAGTGTGGATTTGAGCAGATGTTTCATCATGTCCTCCCTGTTGATGAAAGCAGTGAGTGCGGACCTTAACCGCTGGCCACGGGTGTGCCGGAGGTCAATGCCCCCACGAGCAGCAGACATCCGAGAATGGCTGCCAGTCCGCCCGAAAAGCGGACAAGCCGGAGACTTTCCGGCGTCGTGAGACCGGCCAGAAGGCCCTTGGCCCCGTCCCGGTCTTTTTTCTGCAGCCAGGTGTAGAGCGCGACGGATGAAACTATCACCGCGCCCGAGGCAACTGACTGCCAGAAAAACTCGATGCGCAACGTCACAAGGGCGTTGATCATCATCGACAGCAAAAGAACACCGGCAAAGGAGCCGAGCATCGATGCGCGCCCGCCGAAGAGAGACGTTCCCCCGACCACAACGGCGGCAATCACATGCAGATTGAAATAGGGGGCGGAGGTCGCCTGGATCGCGTTCAGCTTGCCGGTCAGCATGACCCCGGCCAGGGCCGCCGACGCTCCCATGAGCACATAGGCGTAGATCTTGTAGCGGTCGACAGCAACACCGGTCATTTCCGCAGCTTCCGGGTTGGAGCCGATCGCCACCGTGTAGCGGCCGAAATAGGTCTTTTTCAAAAGCCAGTACCCGATCACCATGGTGGCAATGCCAAGCACGACCGGAACCGGGATAAACCCGGGGATCTGTCCGCGGCCGATTTCCGTCAGAAGATCTGGAAAACGTGCCAGCACCAGCCCCTTGGCGATGACAAGCGCAAATCCCCGGTAGACCAGATCCATAGCCAGCGTGCCGATAAGATCCGGCACCTTGAATTTGGTGATCACGAGCCCGTTGATCAGACCGAACAGCGCTCCGATGACAAGCGCTACCAGGATCGCGACGGGCGCAGAAAAGCCGTACTGCTTGATCAGAAAGGCCATGATGATGCTGGTCAGGGCCGCCATCGAGCCGATGGACAGGTCAATGCCGCGCTGGGTGATGACAAAGGTCATGGCCATCGCCATGGGCATGTAGAGCGCCGCATCCAGCAAAATAAGATTGAGGTTGGACAGGCGGAAATACCGCGCCGGTTCCGCAACCCCCATGAACATCAGCACGGCCAGGATCATGACCATGGGGCCAATGATCGCGAGGAACGGTTCCAGACGGTCGGAGAAAGTGACCGGACCGGCCGGTTGAGTGGACTGTTCTGCCGTTGTCATTGGTTCCTCCTAGGCCGCTTCTTCCGCGCCCACGATCAGGGCGAGAACGTCTTTGGGGGTTGACTGGGCGACGTCGACAACCCCGGCGCAACGGCCCCGGCGCTGGACATGAACCCTGTCGGCGACTTCAAAAACATCGTCGAGCGAATGGGAGATCAGGATTACGGCAAGCCCCTGCTCTTTCAGAGCCTTGATCAACTTGAGTGTGCGGGCGGTTTCCTGGGGGCCGAGCGCCGCGGTCGGCTCATCCATGACGAGCACGCGCAGGCCCTCGTGATAGACGGCCCTGGCAATGGCAACCGCCTGCCGCTGCCCGCCCGACAGGCTGGACGTAGGCACATCGAGCGAGCGGAGCCGGACGCCCAGCCGTTCGAACAGGACACGCTCCGTCTCGCTGCGCATCCGCTTGTTGTCCAGCATGGTGATACCCAGGAACGACCAGGTCAGCTCATTGCCCAGAAACATGTTGGCGGACGGGTCAAGGTGATCTGCAAGGGCCAGTGTCTGGTAGACCGCATCAATGCCTTCAGCGATGGCATCGGAATGGCTGTTCATGACCAGCTTGGCGCCATCGATGAACATGTCGCCTTCCGACGGCTGATAGACGCCGGTCAGGATCTTGATCAGGGTGGATTTGCCCGCCCCGTTGTCCCCGACAATAGCAAGAACCTCGCCCTCATAGGCATCGAGATTGACATTCGATAAGGCGGTGACGCCCCCGAACCGCTTGGTAATGTTGCGCATTTGCACAAACGGTGCTTTCGACATGACCGTTTTCCTCATCCTCCTGGCATTTGCCGGTGAGCCAGATACAGCTTCCCCGTTCGCGGCAACGCCCCGTCCCGTTGGATTTTTTGTGCTTTGATTGTCGGCGGGCCGCTGGCGGCTGCAGCCAGCGGCCCGCCTTACACTCCGGCCTTATTTGCCCCAGATGGCGGAGTAAGCTTCCCGGTACGGCGTGTCCGGATCGAAGAAGTTGCTGTCGCCCATCTTCTCAAGTCCCGCCTTGGTGACAAGGGCCGGTGACGTGATGTAGCCGGAGCAGGCTTCGCCCTGCACCGCGCGGTTCAGCTCGTCGACAAGCTGCCATCCCTGGAGATTGAGCGGCTCGGCCACGGTGATGGCCTGATAGCCGCCGGTCCGGATCCGCTGGAAAGCGGCTTCCGAGCCATCGCCTGCAGAGCCCGCCTGGGGTCCGTCTTCCGGAGAGATACCAGCAGAGGCAAGAGCCGGACCCATGAAGTCGAAATAAAGATCGTTGATCGCCAGCGCATGGGTCCAGCTGTCACCGAATTTCTGCAACAGGCTTGTGGTCAGAGGCCCCATGCGGGTGGAGGTGTCGGCAATCGGTGTGTCCACATATTCCAGCACCTTGCCACCGCCAGCTTCAACGGTTTCCTTGATCCGGTCGGCCTTGTCGATGGCGATCTGATAGGTGGAATCGGTGAAGATCACGACCCCGATATCCGATCCGCCATCCTCCAGCGCCCATTTGGCCGCCACTTCGGACACGGTCATGGCATCGGTCGATACATTGACAAAGATACCGCCCGGCGCATCACAGCCGATTTTCGGGCCGGAGTGCCAAGCCACCATGGGGATCTTGGCCGCCGTCACACCTTCCAGGGAAGCCTGCTGCTCGACCGCGTCAAACCCGTTGATGACGATCCCGTCCGGCTGCAGTGCCAGGGCCTGGCCGATTGCTGCCGTGCGGCCCTGGATCGACCCAGCGCCGTCCAGAACGCGCACCTCCCAGCCGATCTTCTGGGCCGCTTCCTCAACCCCGTTGGTCACACCCAGAATCCCGCCATTTTTCAGATCGGCAGCGACCACGACAATGGTCTTGCCATCTGCGGCGGCCGGACCGGTGGTCGGTCCGTCCCAAGGCGTTTCCGCCAGGGCCGGAACCGTCAGGCCAGCCAGCATCGTTGTTGCCAGAACCGTTTTCAAAAAGTCACGTTTGTGCATAGTTTCCTCCCATTGCAACATTACTTCTTCACCGCGCCCTTGCGGCGCTGTGCATACCCGGCGATGCCGATTGCGATCAGCAGCGTGACCCCGTTGAACAGGGGCTCGACCCAGAAGGAGCCGCCGAATTGCTGAATGCCGGAAATGCCCACGGCCAGAATGGCAACACCGACAATGGTGCCCCAGACATTGACCCGTCCCGGCTTGATGGTGGTTGACCCGAGAAATGCCCCGACCAGGGCCGGCAGCAGAAATTCAAGCCCGACACTGGCCTGGCCAATCCGCAGCTTGGAGGCCAGGAGCACCCCGGCCAGCGCCGTCATGGTGCCGGAGGCCATAAATGCCCCGATCACGTATTTACGTGTGGGAATGCCGTTCAGCTGGGCCGCCCGCTGGTTCGCGCCAATGGCATAAAGATAGCGGCCGACCGGCGTGTATTCGAGCAGCAGCCACATGCAGACCGTGATCGCGATCAGATAATACCCGGTTATCGGCAGACCGAAGACAAAGGTCGTGCTCAGGTCGTAAAAGCCTTCCGGCAGCACACCGACCATCTGGCGGCCGCCCGTGTGCCACAACGCTATGGCGTAAAGAACCGTGCCGGTGCCAAGCGTGGCAATGAAGCTGTCGATGCGGGCCACTTCCACCAGCAGCCCGTTGAAAAAGCCGCTCATGGCGCCGAGCAGCAGCACGATCATGACTGCCATCGGCCAGGGCAGCCCCAGCATGGTCTGCAGGCTGATCGCCAGAATGTGCCAAAGCACGATGCCATAGCCCACGGTCAGGTCGATCCGGCCCGCCGCCATGGGGATCATGGCCCCCAGGGACAGCAAGGCGATGATCGCCTTGTCGGAAATGATCGCGCGCAGGTTCAAGAGTGTCGGAAACGTCGTCGGCAGCAGGATCGAAAACAGCAGGATCAAGATCAGTGTCAGGATCACCAGCCCGTAGACCGGCAGAAACCGAAGGAGTTTGGCGCGCGCGGACAGGCCGTCCAATTCCGATTTTGTGGGTTCAAGCGCGTTGGATTCAAGTGATTGCATTCTCAGTTCCTCAAGCGGCTGCGACGTTACTGGCCGACGCGGCCTGAATCAGATTTTCCGTCGATAATTTTGTACCCGACAATTCCCCGACAATCCGTCCCTGGCTGAAGACGATCGCCCGGTGGCAGATGGTGGCGACTTCTTCAAAATCCGTCGACACAAGCAGGATACCGACCCCTTCCAGAAGGGCCTTGTTCAAAAGCGCGTAGATTTCCGCCTTGGCGCCCACATCGACCCCGGCGGTCGGATCTTCGCAGATCAGCAGCTTTCTCTTCGTCGCCAGCCAGCGGGCAATCACCACCTTTTGCTGGTTGCCGCCGGACAAAGCCTCAATGGCCAGGGTCTGGTCGTTCGGGCTGAGGGCAACATTGCGCCCGATTTCTTCGGCCTGTCTGGTTTCCGCCTCCGGCGACAGAACCGAAAACAAGCCCCGGCCAGTGGCGGCCGGATTGAGAAAGGTGTTTTCCCGGATGGTCAGCGGCAAGGCAACAGATTCTTCCGTTCTATCGCGCGCGACCAACCCGATACCGCAATCCAGAGCGGTTTTCGGTGTGCGCAGGTCCGGAGCCCCAACAGCGGCCAGATCGACCGAGCCTGAATGGGGCTCCAGACCATAAAGGGCGCGCGCGATTTCCTCGTGCCCAGCCCCGCGCAACCCGACAAGCCCGACCAGCTCATTCCGGTGCAAGGTGAAATCGACAGGCCCCGCATTGCCCGTCTTCAGCTCCTTGACCGAGAGAACTGGCTTCCCTCGGGGCTCGTCGAGTTTGCTCACCTGCCGGGTCTTGCGCCCGACAATCATATGAACAAGCTCTTCTGCGGTGGTGTGCTGGATTGCCCGCACCCCCACAAGCTCGCCGTCCCGGAGCACGGCCACCCGGTCCGCAATCTGAAAGATCTCGTCCAGCCGGTGGGACACATAGATCATGCCGACACCCCGCTCGCGCAGGGGCCTCAAGGCCTCGAACAAGCGCGACACCTCATCGGCCGGCAGTGAGGCTGTCGGCTCATCGAGAACCAGAAAGTCACACTCGACCGCCAACGCCCGTGCAATCGCCACAAGCGATTTTTCCGTGCGCGACAGATCCTGCACCCGTGTCGAGGGCGAAAAGTCGCAGCCCACCCGGGCCAAAGCCTCTTCGGCCAAACTGTCGGCGTCGCCCCAGTTGATCAGTCCGAATTTCTTGGAAAACCCCAGCGCAAGCGCCATGTTTTCGGCCACGGTCATCCACTCGATCATGCCCAGGTCCTGGTGGATGAAAGCTACCGATTGCCGCTGGCCAAAACCGCCCGGCCGATGCTCGTAAGGGGTGCCGTCGATTAGCACCTGCCCGGCATCCGGTTTGTGAATGCCCCCCAGGATCTTGATCAAAGTCGATTTGCCAGCGCCGTTCTCCCCAAGAAGGGCAACAATCTCACCGCGGTCAATCGCAAGCGAGACGTCGCGCACGGCATAAGTGCCGCCGAAATGCTTTTGGATCCCGTCAAAGAAAAGACGGTTCTTAATACTGCCTGGCACAATTTTCCTCCCAATCGTTACCTTTTCCCGGGCCAGCCTTCCCAAGACTGGACGATAGGTTACCGGTAACGTAGTTTTATCATCCGCCTGACACATATCGGAGTCAACCCAAAAAGTTATCGATAACGTTTCCAGAAGGAATTTTGAAAATAGATAATAAAAACAAATCGATAAGCCTATCTGAGGTCGCCAGGGCCGCCGGTGTGTCAAAAATGACGGCCAGCCGGGTCCTGCGCGGGGACGGCGGCTATTCGGAAAAGACCCGCCAGAAGGTGATGGCGGAGGTGGACCGGCTGGGCTACCTGCCCAACCGCATCGCGACAGTTTTTGGCGGTGACAAGCGCACCACATTTGTTGGCGTCAGCATTCCCGATCTGGGCAATGAAGTCTTCTCCCATGTGCTGGAAGGGATCGACCGCAAGCTGGCCGGATTCAATCACCAGACCGTTCTGGGCATGACCCAGCATGCGCTGGAAGAGGAAGAAAACTGGATCGAGACGGTGCTGTCCTGGCAGCCGGCCGGGCTGATCGTAACCGGGCGGGCGCACACCCCGCGCGCGCTGCAGCTGCTTCGAAGCGCTGCCATTCCCCTGGTGGAAATCTGGGATCTGAATTCCAGCCCCGTCGACATGTGCGTGGGTCTCAACCATTTCGACAGCGGTTATGACATGGGCCGGTTCCTGCTCTCCAGAGGCTATAAGCGGGTTGGGTATGTGGGCACATCCCGCAACACCGCCAATGCGGCCGCTGCCCGGCTGAGCGGATTTTCCAAGGCGGTGTCAGATGGCGGCGGCAAGCTGACCAAACAGCTCTGCCTCAATGACATTCCAGGCTTTTACCCAGGGTTTTACGGCACTGAACAGCTGCTCTCCGCAGAACCGGGTGTGGAGGCCATCTTTTTTCAGAACGACAATATGGCGGTGGGGGCCGTGCAGTTCTGCCAGGCCCAGGGCATTTCCATTCCAGGAGACCTTGGCATTGCAGGCTGGGGGGAGCTGCCGATTGCCTCCGTCCTGCCCTACCGGCTGACAACGGTGGCCGTGAACCACCTGCGCATCGGCCAACTGGCGGCGGAGAACCTGCTGCTGCGGATTGCCGGGGTCACGGCTCAGCCCGTGAACGATGTGGGCTTTACGCTGGTGCCCGGCGACACTGTATAGCAGGATCTCTAGTCACCCTGATCTGCAGTTCGTCTCATGTTCCAGCGAGTTCAGAACGAACTTCACACTCATGAGGGTGACGGGAAAGCCTATCTTTCTAGTGTGGTTTTCGGAATTGGAATACGCTACGGCGCGCGCTGCACAGATGAGGTGTATTTCAATTCAACCACACGAGAGCGCCCTTCAGGCACTGGACCCGCCCGGGCTGAGATCAGGGGCGACGACGATCCGCTCGGCCGCCACGCTATTCCCGCCCTCCCCGCGCAACAGATGGCGGATGAGAATGCCGGTCCTGCGGCCAATCTCGGCCGGATGCGGATCGACAGTCGTCAGCGTCGGCACACAGATGGACGAAATATCATAGGCCCCGAACCCGGCAATCGCGATGTCTTCGGGCACCTTGACCCCCTTGCGCATGCATTCGGTCAAGGCTCCGAACGCGGACAGGTCGGAAACACAGATCACCGCCTGCGTATCTGGATGACCTTCGAGCAGCCGGGCCATGGCGTCCGCCCCTTCGCGCATGGAGATCGGCGGCTCTCCGGCCCCGATCAGCCGCCCGGCCGGCAGGCCCTGTTCTTGCATGGCGCTGACAAAACCCCGGCGCCGGTCGGAGCCACGGGTGTCCCCATCCGTATCCCCGCCGATAAAGGCGATGCGCGTGCGCCCGGTCTCAACCAGATGGCTAACCAGAGACCGCATAGTCTGGGCATTGGAAAACCCGACCACATGCCCGATGGGCTCTTCCGGCAGGTCCCAGGTCTCGACCACCGGGATCTGCGCCCGTTCCAGAAGCTGGCGGGTCTTGGGCGTATGCCGCCCTCCGGTGAGCACAATCGCTTCCGGGCGGCGCTTTAGAAACTGTTCGACAATCTCTTCTTCTTCGTGAATGTCGTAATTGCTATAGCCCAGAAGAACCTGGAGATCCCCTTCCTTGAGTTCTTCAGACAGGGCCCCGACCGTATCGGCGAAGTTGGCATTGTTCAGCGAAGGAATGGCAACTGCGACGAACCCGGTCCGCTGGGAACGGAAGGTGGCTGCGTTGCTGTCAAAGACATATCCCAGCGCATCAGCGATCGCCAGAATCCGCTTGCGGGTCTCTTCCCCCACAGACGCATGCTGCTTGAAGGCCCGGCTGACCGTCATGACGGAGACCCCCGCCTCCTGGGCCACATCCTTCATGGTTACGGCGCGCTGCATTCTGTCTCCGTTCACTTGCCCTTGTCTTCCCCTGCTCCGGGACGGACCAGCCCCTTACCGGTCAGACATAGTCACTTCAGCGCCAAGGCTGCAAATGTCTGACCGGTTGAGACACCGCTCAAACACGGATTTCGGCCCGGCGGCTGCCAGTCCCAGCTCAGGCGCCTGATTTATATTCGCCGGCTTCCGTCACATGGTGGTGGATATGACCATCGAAAAACTCCGCAACAATCTCTCCGGTCACATCCCGCGACCGGGTCCGGGCGTCGCTGACCAGTGCCCCGTCCATCGCGGCCCGGTCCGGATAGGTTATGGCCAGGATCAGGGGAAATTCCGGCGCGCCTTCGTCCCGCTCCTCGCCAAACATGACCCGGACATCGCTGTTGCCGGGAAACTGGCGCCAGAGCGGCACCAGCCGGTCGGTGACAGCTGCACGGAACGCCTCCGTGCGGCCGGGTTTGATGCTGCCTTCAAACAGGGCAAAACGGGTAATCATTTGAACTGCTCCTTGTCCGGTCCCTTGAAAAATTCCATCAGTGCCGCCTGGTCCTCGCCGCCAAGACCGGCTGCCGTCAGCATCCGGTGGACCTCGGCACAGAGCGCGGTCAGGGGCATGGAGGTGTTGCTGCGGCGGGCAAGGTCCAGCGCGCCGTTCAGATCCTTGACCATATTGTCGATCCGGCCGGTGCGCCGGTAATCGCGCGCGACAAAGCGGGGCATATATTCCTGAAGCAAGGCGCTGTCCGCCCTCCCGCCTTTGAGGGCAACCGGGATCTTGGCCGCGTCAACTCCCGCATCCAGCGCCAGCTGGGCGGCTTCCGCCACCGCCAGAAATCCGAGCCCGCACAGAACCTGGTTGATCAGCTTGGTGGTCTGCCCGGCGCCCGCCGGTCCCATATGGGTGTAGTTGGCACTCACATGTTTGAGCACTTTGTGGGCATCAGCCACGTCCTGCGGGGCGCCGCCGGCCATCAACGTCAGCTCCCCTGTCAGGGCCTTCGGGGCTCCACCGGAGAGCGGGCTGTCCACCCACCGAAGGTCCGCCTCAGCCGCCCGTTCGGCGAGCCCCCGTGTTGCGTCCGGATCAATGGACGACATGTCGATGATCAAGGTTCCCGGCCGTGCGCCCTCCGCAACACCGCCGGATCCGAAAACCGCTGCTTCGACGATTTTCGGGGAATTCAAGCTGGTAATCACCGCATCCGACTGCCGCGCGGCCTCAGCCGCACTGGGCGCCGCAACAGCGCCCTTGGCCACCAGCACGGCGACCTTGTCCGGATCCAGGTCAAACACACAGAGCCGGTTGCCGGTTTCCAGCAAGCGGGTGCCGATGGCCCCGCCCATGGCACCAGCCCCGATCAGGGCGACATTTTCACTCATTTCGGCTCCTTTCCGAGCGCTGTCAGAAACTGCGCGACAATCTGGCCGGGCGGTTGATCAATTGAGGCTTTAACCGACCTCTCGTCGGCCGCCGGGGGCTCCAGAGTCGCCAACTGGCTGTCCAGAAGGGCCACCGGCATGAAATGGCCGGTGCGGTGCTGCATCCGCCCGCTCAGCACCTCGCGCGTGCCTTCCAGAAAGAGAAAGGTCACGGGGCGGCCCGCCTTTTCGGAAATCCGCTCCCGGTACACACGCTTGAGGGCAGAGCAGGCAATCACGGTCGGTTCGGTTGCCGCTGCAAAACGGCCGCCGATCCGGTCCAGCCAGGGCGCCCGGTCCGTGTCGTCCAGCGGCTCACCCCGGCTCATCTTCGCGATGTTTTCTTCCGGATGCAGCGAATCCCCGTCGAAGAACGCCGCCCCGATGGCCAGTGAGAACCGTTTGCCGATCTCGCTCTTGCCACAGCCGGACACCCCCATCATCACATAAGCGTCCGTCACAGCGACACCGAGATGCCGCCGTCCACAAAGACCGTGGTTCCATTCACGAAGGACGACGCCTCAGAAGACAGGAAGATGCAGGTGCCAACCAGTTCCTCAACCTTGCCCCAACGGCCTGCCGGGGTCCGTTTTTCAAGCCATGCGCTGAACTCCGGATCATTGACCAGCGCCGCATTGAGCGGCGTGTCGAAATATCCGGGCGCCAGGCCGTTGCATTGCAGGCCGTGTTTGGCCCAGTCAGTGGCCATGCCCTTGGTCAGGTTGGCGACCGCCCCCTTGGTCATGGTGTAGGGGGCAATGCCGGGACGGGCCAGGGCGGTCTGAACGGAACAGATATTGACGATCTTGCCGCGCCCGCGCCCGATCATGTGCCGGGCCACCGCCTGGCCCACATGAAAGACCGAGGCAATATTCGTCTGCAGCAGGCGCTCAAACGCGTCGGCCGGAAAGTCCTCCAGCGGCGTGCGGTGCTGCATGCCCGCATTGTTGACCAGAATATCGATCGCCCCGGTGCCATCTTCAAACCGGTCCACGGCTGCCCGGGCCGCCGCATGATCGGTCACATCAAAGCCGAGTTCATACACCGTGTGGCCCTCGGCCCGCAGGCTTTCGGCTGCCGCCCGCAGTTTGGCCCCGTCCCGCCCGTTCAACACAATTTCCGCACCGGCTTGGGCAAGGCCGCGTGCAAGGGCAAATCCGATCCCCTGGGAGGACCCGGTGATCAAGGCCCGTTTGCCGGACAGGTCGAACAAGGCGAGGCTCATTTTCATTCCTTCACTGCGAAACAATTGACATGGTGATTTGTTATGTTATCGATAACATAACTTGTCAAGCCGAGAGCAAACAAAATGAGCAAAGCTGATATTCTCCAGGTTGGCCCTTATCCCGAGTGGGACCAGGGCCCGCTGGACCAAGCCTTCACCATGCACAAATATTTCGAAGCCGGCGACCGCGCTGCCTTTCTGCAGTCGGTGGGGCCAAGCATTCGCGGGATCGCAACCCGGGGTGAATTGGGGGCGGACCGGGCCATGATCGACGCCTGCCCCAACCTGGAAATCATCTCCGTCTATGGGGTCGGCTTCGACGCAGTTGATCTGGACGCCTGCCGGGAAAAGGGCATCCGCGTGACCAACACACCGGATGTCCTAACCAATGATGTGGCAGATCTGGGCGTCGCCATGATGCTGGTCCAGTCCCGCGGCATGATTGGCGCGGAAAGCTGGGTGCGCAATGGCAGCTGGCAGGAAAAGGGCCTTTATCCGCTCAAATCCAGGGTCTGGGGCAAACGGGCCGGTGTGCTGGGCCTTGGCCGGATCGGATTTGAAGTGGCCAAGCGTCTGGCCGGTTTCGATCTGGAAATCTCCTATTCGGATGTGGCCGCGAAAGACTATGCAAGGGACTGGCGCTTCGTGGCCGATCCGGTGGCGCTGGCAAAAGACTCCGATTTTCTGTTCGTCACTCTGGCCGCGTCCGCGAAGACCCGCCATATCGTCAACAGGCAGGTGATTGAGGCACTCGGCCCTGAGGGCATGATCATCAATATCAGCCGCGCCTCCAATATCGACGAGGACGCCCTTCTGGACGCCCTGGAGGACGGGCGGCTCGGATCGGCAGCGCTCGATGTGTTTGAAGGCGAACCCGCACTCAACCCGCGCTTTTTAAAGCTGGACAATGTGCTGCTGCAGCCCCACCACGCGTCCGGCACCTTTGAAACCAGAAAGGCCATGGGCCAGCTGGTCCGCGACAATCTGACGGCCCATTTTGCAGGCGAGGCCCTGCCCACCCCGGTCTTGTGAGGCACTCCATGAAATCCATCGTCATCTACGCAGCCAGGGACCTGCGCATCGAGGAGCGCGAAGCTGCGCAGCCCGGTCCCGGCGAGGTTCAGATCGCCCTGGCCTCCGGCGGTATCTGCGGATCCGATCTGCATTATTTCAACCATGGCGGCTTTGGCACCGTGCGCCTGAAGGAGCCCATGATCCTGGGCCATGAGGTCTCCGGCCATATCACCGCCCTTGGCGAAGGCGTTTCCGGTCTGACGCCTGGCCAGCTGGTCGCCGTCTCCCCCTCCCGCCCCTGTGGCACGTGCCGCTACTGCCGTGAGGGCCGGTTCAACCAGTGCCTCAACATGCGGTTTTACGGCAGCGCCATGCCATTTCCGCATATTCAGGGTGCCTTCCGGCAGGTGCTGGTGGCCGAAGCGGCCCAATGTGCGCCCGCAGATGGGTTAACCTCCGGCGAAGCGGCCATGGCCGAACCCCTGTCGGTCTGCCTGCATGCCACCCGGCACGCAGGGCCGATGATGGGAAAATCGGTTCTGGTGACCGGCTGCGGCCCGATCGGCATCTTGAGCATTCTGGCCGCCCGGCGCGCAGGGGCCGACCTGATCGTCGCAACGGACCTGAGCGGCTACACGCTGCAAAAGGCCAAGGAAGCCGGGGCCGATCTGACCCTCAACATGTCGCAGACCCCGGACGCGCTTGAGCGCTTTTTCGCCGACAAAGGCACGTTTGACATTCTCTATGAATGTTCCGGCGCGGCCCCTGCCCTGTCCGCCGGGATCATGGCGCTGCAGCCCGGAGGCACCATTCTCCAGCTCGGCCTGGGCGGTGACATGACCTTGCCGATGATGGCCATCACGGCCAAGGAACTGGTCCTGAAAGGCTCGTTCCGGTTCCACGAGGAATTTTTCACCGCCGTCAGCCTGATGCAAAAGGGGTTGATCGACGTCAAGCCGTTCATCACCCAGACCTTTGCGCTGGAGGACGCCGTCACTGCCTTTGAAACAGCCGGCGACCGCAACCAGGCCGTCAAGGCCCAGATCGCCTTCGCCTAGATCAAGTCGCGGTTCATCGCATTTGCCTTTTGCTACCGGACATTAGAAATGCCAGTGCAAAAGACAAAGCGGTTTAACACCTGATGAACCCGACCTGCTCATATAAAAGCACCGGAGAGACCATTGGCCTCTCCAGTGCATTCAGGGTCGAGTCCGGTGGGGGGAGGCAGACTCGTACGATAACGAATGCAGCCATTCGTTTGAGCTGCAGCAAAGATCCGGAAAGAGCCCGAACTGTGCGTCAGGTACGGTGCAGCGAATGGCTGATCTTCGCATTTCTCTTATTTTGGTTTCTGACGTTTGCTCGTCAGGAATCTTTGATTTTCGGGACTTGGATTGATGGTAGATCGTGGCCTTCCGCTTTTGCCAAGGCGTAGTGAGACCAGTTTTCGATCTCTCGCTCGCCATAAAGTGCAATGCGGATCGGTATGTCCTTGCTATCCATGTTCCCACAGTATCGACGCATATGTTCAGGTACGGACTCATAGGCTGTGCGTAGTTCTTCTAGCGTTTCCGTTGTGGCGTTTTCCTGAAACGCTTTGAATGCAGCTACAGTGCGGCTAACTGGTGTCTCTCTGCCAAGTAGACAATCTCGTTCGATCTCCAACTCTGACAGAAAGTCATCTTTGGGGATCGTGAATTCGATAGCGGCGAGCTCAAACGTGCATAGGCCAGAAATTTGAATTTGGTCCCCTTTGCGTGCGGAGGTGAGGCGTTCATCTTCACGCAGTGCGCCGAAAGACATAACCACTTCCTCCCCAGCTCCTGTTATTTGAACTTGATCGTCATCAAACAACGACACCGTCACAACATGGATTTTTCCGTTTGTTCGCCAAAAGGCCTTTTGTGAAACGCCTTTGATGGGTTGAGAAATGAGAGGAATCCGCGAATTTTCTCGCCATGTTGCGTCACTCATGCGATTGACCTTCATGACACCGATTTTTCCTGAACGGTCTGTGTCATCCCCAGCCATGTCGTAGAGGTTGATCATTTTTGGATTCAGAGCCTTGGTGATCGACTTAACGCGATTGGTCAGTGTTCGCGGTGTCATCGACCATTGAGCATTGGCGACTGTCATATTTGCTAGATGGTGGGCCGATAAAACCGCGCCGTCTGGCAGAGATGTTTTCACCCAACCACTTGAAACCTTCTTCTTGAATAGCTTCAGATCAACGCCCCCCCAACAATCAACGATTCCGTCCTCGTAAACACCAATGTCGGCTAGGTAATACGATCCGTTGTGAATGATCGCAGGGAAAGAAACACCCTTTATGGTTCGCGTAGCGCTTCTCAGGGGCAAATCGCTTAGTACTGTCAATTTACGTTCCAGACTGGTTATGATGCGTTGTTGGTGAGCACAATAATGGCTTGGGCCACCCTCGGACAACCCATCGGGATCCCTACTAAGCAAGGCCAACAGGCTTTGCGTAGCTCAGTTGTACATGAAAGCGCTCTAAACAGTGGACATTGACCCAATGACAGGTTTGTCCGCATTGTGTGCGTTCATGCGCCCTGCAGCGAATGGCTGGTGTCCGTTTGTGGCACCCGTTCTGAGGATTTCATCGGTCCAGCTATGAGATACGCTTGAGCGGCAGATTTTTTGCTGTTTTCAGACGTCAGTGTAACTGAACCCTGAACGAGCCCCTTGTGGACACTTATACCAACCTCAATAGATAGAAACCCATCTGATGGCGCTGGTCCGGATTGGCCGGCAAGGCGCGTTGCGCAGGACGGCCTGGTTGGCCGTTCAAGCGGCGCAACGCAGTCCGGCGGGCCGGAGCAGGCCACCGAGGCCGTGTTTGAGGACTGTTCAGCTGCGTCCCAGGTTTTGAACGATAAACCATATCGCCCTGCAACCTGCTCCTTGCCGAACAGTCTCCAAACACGGTCAGATCGGTTCCTATCTAGTGAGGTTGGTATTCCGTACGATCCTGATCCCTACCGGAGCGGACCCCATTTACACTTTCGGCCTCAAAGCCTCAAACATCTGCACCGACCGCTTTCAACGCAGCCTGTGCCACCTCGATATCCTGCTCCCCCGAGCCGGAGCCGATGCCGATGCCGCCCAGATGGCAGCCGCCGAGGGAAATAGGCAACCCGCCGGGCAGGCCTGTAACCTTGCCATCCGTCGCCAGCCCGATAAAGGGGCGCACCGCTTCCGGAATATTTGTGCTTGGGGCGGCAATGGAAGCAGCGGTCAGCGCCTTTGCAAGCGCACTCTTGCGGCTGAGAAACTTGGCGCCGGTCATGCGGATTTCGGCCAGCACCTCCCCGCTCGTATCAACGATCACAATGCATTGCGGCTGGCCAAGCTCTTCGGCGCGCGAAATGGCCGCCGCCAGCATGACCATGGCCGCATGGTGCGTCAGTACTTTTGTGTCCTTGGTATAGTCCATTTATCTCTCCCCCGGTTCAGGTCTGCCGGTCTGTCCAGCTTTTCGCAGCTGTCCTTCAAAGTCTTGACGGCCCGGGCCCATCGCTGATGACTCCTGCCAGAAAAGACCCAAATCACTCAATCAAAAAATCCTCATAACACTATGTTTTTGCGACAAAAAAACCCTCCAACCAAGCCAGACACAGAATGCGCTGGAACTGCGGTTGGAGGGTTTTTGAAGCGTGAAGACCAATCAGCCGCCGAAGTCGTCGAGCATGATGTCTTCCCGGTCCACCCCGAGATCAAGCAGCATGTTGATCACGGACTGGTTCATGATGGGAGGGCCACACATGTAGAACTCACAGTCCTCGGGCGCCGGGTGATCCTTCAGATATTCGTCGTAAAGGACATTGTGAATGAAGCCCGTATAGCCGGTCCACTCGTCTTCGGGCAGCGCGTCGGACAAGGCGACATGCCACTCGAAATTCTCGTTTTCTGCTGCCAGCTGATCGAAGTCTTCCACGAAGAACATCTCGCGCTTGGAGCGGGCCCCGTACCAGAAGCTGATCTTGCGCTTCGACTTGAGCCGCTTGAGCTGGTCGAAGATGTGGCTGCGCATGGGAGCCATGCCCGCACCACCGCCGACAAAGACCATTTCCTTCTCCGTTTCGCGGGCGAAGAATTCGCCGAACGGACCGGAAATCGTAACCTTGTCGCCCGGCTTCAGGTTGAAGATGTAGCTGGACATCTTGCCGGGAGGAATGCCCTCAGAGCCCGGAGGCGGCGACGCCACGCGGACGTTGAGCATGATCATGCCCTTTTCTTCCGGGTAGTTGGCCATGGAATAGGCACGCTCGACAGGCTCGCTGACAGCTGATTCATACTGCCACAGATTGAACCGGTCCCAGTCGCCGCGATAATCGTCTTCCACGTCGAAGTCGGTGTATTTCAGCTTGTGGGCCGGAGCCTCGATCTGAATATAGCCACCGGCCCGGAAATTCACGTCCTCGCCCTCGGGCAGTTCGAGCACCAGCGCCTTGATGAATGTGGCCACGTTCTCGTTGGAGCGGACCGTGCATTCCCACTTCTTGACGCCGAAGACCTCTTCGGGAACTTCGATTTCCATGTCCTGCTTCACGGCCACCTGACAGGACAGCCGGTCGCCGCAAGCCGCTTCACGCTTGGTGATGTGGCTTTCTTCCGTCGGCAGGATGGACCCGCCGCCGGAATGAATCTTCACCCGGCACTGGGCACAGGTGCCGCCGCCGCCGCAGGCGGAGGGAACGAAGAGTTTCTGCTCCGCCAGGGTCTGCAGCAGCTTGCCGCCAGCCGGCACGGAGATGGTCTTCTCCCCGTTGATGCTGATATTGACATTGCCGACCGAGACGAGTTTCGACCTTGCGGCAAGAATGACCGTGACAAGTCCGAGCACGATCAGGGTAAAAAGGAGAATTCCTAGTCCAAACGTTGCCAAAGGGCTCTCCCGTTACAGTTTGACGCCGCTGAAGGACATGAAGGCAAGCGCCATCAGCCCCGCGGTAATGAAGGTGATGCCCAGGCCCTGAAGCCCTTCGGGAATGTCCGAATATTTCAGCTTCTCCCGGACACCGGCCATGGCGGTGATGGCCAGGGCCCAGCCGAAGCCGGACGACACGCCATAGGTGACCGACTCAGCCAGATCGTAGTCCCGTTCCACCATGAACAGCGATCCGCCCAGGATGGCGCAGTTCACCGTGATCAGCGGCAGGAACACTCCGAGGGCGTTGTAGAGAGGCGGGAAATACTTATCGAGCACCATTTCCAGGATCTGCACCAGCGCTGCGATGACACCGATATAGGAGATCAGCCCCAGGAAGGTCAGATCGACATTGCCGAACCCGGCCCAGGCCAGCGCGCCCGGCGCCAGCAGATAGGTCAGGATCAGGTTGTTGGCCGGAACCGTGATCGCCTGCACGATCATCACCGAAATGCCAAGGCCGATGGCCGTGGAAATCTTCTTGGACACGGCGATGAAGGTGCACATGCCCAGGAAGAACGAGAGCGCGAGGTTCTCGACAAAGACCGCTTTAACGGCAAGAGAAATCAGCTGTTCCATTAATGCGCTTCCACCACCTGGATCTTGTATTCAGCTTCCTCGGTCTGTTCCGGCTTCCAGGTGCGGAAGCCCCAGATCAGAAGACCGATGATGAAGAAGGCCGATGGCGGCAGCAGCAGCAGCCCATTGGGCACATACCAGCCGCCATTGTTGACCGTGTTCAAGATGGAGATGCCGAACAGGCTGCCGGAGCCGAACAGCTCGCGGATAATCCCCACCAGCATCAGAATCAAACCATACCCCATGCCGTTGCCAATGCCGTCGACAAAGGAGGCAATCGGCGGGTTCTTCATGGCGAAGGCTTCCGCACGGCCCATGACGATGCAGTTGGTGATGATCAGGCCGACAAAAACCGACAGGGTCTTGGAGACCTCAAACGCATAGGCCTTCAGCATCTGGTCCACGATGATCACCAGCGAGGCGATGATCACCATCTGCACGATGATCCGGATCGCACCCGGGATCTGGTTGCGCAGCATGGAAATGAACATCGAGGAAAAGGCGGTCACCAGGGTCACGGCAACGGCCATCACGAAGGCCACCTTCAGCGAGGACGTCACGGCCAGCGCCGAACAGATGCCAAGAACCTGAAGGGTGATTGGGTTGTTGTCGACCAGCGGATCGATCAACATCTCTCTCTTGGTCTGCGCCATCAGATCTCTCCTGCTTTGAGTTTGGCCAGGAAGGGCCCATAACCAGCCGCGCCCATCCAGAACCGGACCATGTTGTCGACCCCGCGCGAGGTCAGCGTAGCCCCGGCCAGAGCATCGACATGATATTGCTCACCTTGAGGCGGCGCTGTTTTTGACACGGTGATCAGCAGATTGCCGTCCGGTCCTTCCAGCTTCTTGCCCCGCCACAGGGCGCGCCAGCGCGGATTGTCGACTTCCGCCCCGAGGCCCGGGGTTTCCCCTTGAGAATAGAACTGCAAGCCGAAGATATCGTTGCCGTTCGCTTCGAGGGAAATATAGCCCCACATGGTCGACCACAGGCCATAGCCATGGATCGGCAGAACCACCTTGTTCAGGCTGCCATCCGCGTTCCGCAGAAGATAGATGACAACGTATTTTGACTGGCGGCCGATGGAGGCCGGGTCGTCCGTCAAGGCAATGGAGGTCGCGGGGTCAGCTGCCGCCGTCTTTTCATCAAAGGTCGCCGGATCGAACTTGTCGGTGAAGTCGCCGGTCGCCAACTCAAGCACATGGGGCTCGAACTGGGAGAAAGCCTCGGCCACATTGGCCTGCGGGTCGTAGAGCCCGGCCACCTGCAGAATGTTGATCTGCTTGTCCCGCAACTTGTTGGCTTCCTGAAGCGGACGCAGCGACACGGCGGCCGCCGATACGATCATCGAGGCCACAAGGCACAGGGTGACAGCCACGAACACCGTTTTCGGGACGGAATCAGGCGGGAGGTCCAGGAACCGGCGCAACGCACCCTTGCTCTGGCTTTTTTCAATCTGTCCGTTGTCTTCAGCCATTGCGTTTCGCCCTGCGTTTGATGTTTGCCTGGACCACGAAATAGTCGATCAGCGGTGCAAAAACGTTACCAAACAGAATTGCCAGCATCATTCCTTCTGGGAAGGCCGGATTGATCACGCGGATCATGACTACCATGAAGCCAATCAGCGCGCCGTAAAAGTAGCGCCCGAGATTGGTATGGGAGGCCGAGACCGGCTCGGTGACCATAAAGGCCAGACCAAAGGCATACCCGCCAACCACAAGATGCCAGTACCAGGGCATCGCAAACATGGGGTTGGTGTCAGAGCCTATCAGGTTGAGCAGCGTTGAAAAGCCGATCATACCCGCCAGACAACCGACCACTAGGCGCCAGTTGGCGATTTTGGTGATCAGCAGGAAGGCCAGGCCGATCAGGCAGGCCAGGGTCGAGGTTTCGCCGATGCTGCCCTGGATCGTGCCAAGAAAGGCATCCATCCAGGTCACCCCATGGGCCGCCAGCTGCTGATAGCCGTCAGAGGCGGTGATGGACAGGGCGGTCGCCCCGGAGAACCCGTCAACCGGGGTCCAGATCGTGTCCCCGGACATTTGGGCCGGATAGGCGAAATAAAGGAACGCCCTGCCCGTCAGTGCCGGGTTGAGGAAGTTCTTGCCCGTGCCGCCAAACACTTCCTTGCCAATGACAACCCCGAAGGAGATGCCAAGCGCAACCTGCCACAGCGGCGCTGAGGCCGGCAGGATCAGGGCGTAAAGCATGGAGGTGACAAGAAAGCCCTCATTTACCTCATGGCCGCGCACGGTGGAAAAGATCACTTCCCAGATCCCGCCGACCACAAGGGTCGTAATGTAGATGGGCAGGAAGTAGAGCAACCCGTGCGCGATGTTGGCGAAGGGATTGGCCGGATCAAATCCGATTCCCAGAGCCTCGATCACAGCGGCCCGCCAGCCAGACTGGCCGTGAACCGCAATGGCGGCATTGACCTGGAAGCCCACATTGTAGAGGCCGACCAGAATGCAGGGGATCGTTGCGAGGACCACGTAGGTCATGATCCGCTTCATGTCGATATAGGACCGCGCATGGGGCGCGGCGGTGGTCACCGTTTTCGGAGTGTAGAGGAAACTTTCCACCATCTCGTAGAGCGGGAAAAATTTCTCGTATTTGCCGCCCTTCTCGAAATGAGGCTCAACGCGGTCAAAGAAGCTGCGCAAACCCAAGGTCTAGCCCTCCTTTTCGATTTTGGAGAGACAGTCGCGGAGTGCGATGCCATATTCATATTTTGCAGGGCAGGCAAAACCAACCAGCCCCAGATCTTCCTCGTCAAGCTCCAGGGCGCCGAGCGCCTGTGCCTGATCCGTATCCATTACGAGCAGGGCGCGCAACAGCTGAGTGGGCAGAAAATCCTGCGGCATTAGCTGTTCAAACGTGCCGATGGGCACCATCGCCCGGCGCCCGCCATTCAAATTGGAGGTCATCGCATAGAGCTTTTTCGACAGGGCCGAGCCCAGAACCGGCTGCACCGCAAACCGCGAGGGCATTGGACGGATCCAGCCCATCGGCGTCTGTTTATGGTCTTCCTCGATCAGGGTGATCTGACGGGCATACCGGCCGAGATAGGCGCTGGGTCCCTCCCCGAGACGTCCGCTCAGGATTGACCCGGAAATCATGCGGACCGGAGCATCAGATCCCAATTCGTCCGCGCAGAGCTCTTCCATGGAGGCACCGGCAGTGGTGCGGATCAGCCTCGGCTTGGCCGCGAGCGGACCGGCAAGCGCAATCACCCGCTCCGGATCGTATTTGCCCGTTTCCAGCAGCCGGCCAATGGCAATCACATCATGATAGCCGATGGTCCAGACCGTCTTGTCACCGCCTGGAACATCCAGGAAATGGATATGGGTACCGCTGAGACCGGCCGGATGGGGCCCGGAAAACTCGGCGCTCTCCACTCCCTCAATCCCGGCTCCGGGGACCTGCGTTCCGGCCGCATGGCACAGATAGGTCTTGCCGGCGCTCAAGGAGGCAACAGCCGCCAGCCCCTTTTCAAAGGCGGCACCGCTGTCTGCAATGATCAGGGCCGGGTCCGCAGAAAGCGGCTCGGTGTCCATGGCATTGACGAAAATAGCGGCCGGGCGGGCCGCCGGATCAGGCACTTTCGAATAGGGCCGCGTACGGAACGCGGTCCAAAGACCAGAGGCGCACAGGCGCTCTACCAACCCCTCCGTCGTTGTCACATCGCCGACGGCGGAGAAGTCCACTGGCTCGGCGGCCGACGCATCGGCTTCGATTTCCACACTGATCAGCACACGCCGTGCGCCCCGGTTGATTGCCTTGACGCGTCCCGAAACCGGCGACGTTACCATCACGTCCGGGGTGTCCTTGTGGAAAAACACAGGCGCACCAACGCCAATCGGATCGCCTTCCTGCACCACCAGCCTTGGCTTCAGATCGACATAGTCCGCAGCCAGAACAGCCGCATTCCGAATCCCGCCTTTATTTGTGATCTCTTGAACCGGCGCGCCCGACACGGGCAGATCAAGACCTTTTTTAAGCTTAAAGCTATGCACGCATATGGCCTCCAGACTTCATCAAGCCGCCATATGCTACGTTTTTGCTCGGGTAAAAAGTGCTAAATTGCGTGTTGCCTAAATTTTTTTGTTGAATCAGCACTCGAAAGGCAGGAAAAGCCCCCTTGACGCGCGACGATTGTCGCTTTGGACCTTTTGGAGACGGTTACCTTGCCAGCGAACATTAAATTCTCCCGGCGTAGCTTCATTCTCATGTCCCTGTCCTTGGCAGCCTGTAAGGGCGGCTCGGATCTTGTGGAACTTTCCGGTTCGACAATGGGAACGACCTATTCCGTGACTGCTCTTGATCCCGACCGGCGGATCGACGCGGCTGCCCTGAAGGCGGCGGTGGAGAAAAACCTTGCAGCCGTGAATGCCCAGATGTCCAACTGGGATGCTGGCTCTGAAGTTTCCCGCTTCAACGCCCACCGCTCCACTGAACCGATGACCGTGTCCCAATCGCTGGCGCGTGTCGTCGCAGCCGCCAAAGACATCAACCACGCCAGTGAAGGCCAGTTCGACATCACGCTGGGCCCGGTCATCGAAGCCTGGGGCTTTGGTGCCAAATCCACCGGCCATCACGGCACACCGGACCCGGCTGTTGTGGCTGCGGCCTTCAAGACGGCAGGCCGCGACGGGCTGCATGTCAGCGGCAACACGCTGCGCAAGAGCCATCCGGACACGGAAATCTACCTGCCGTCCATCGGCAAGGGCTATGGCATCGACCAGATGGCCGCAGCCGTCAAATCCTTTGGCCTGACCGACTACATGGTGGAAGTTGGCGGGGACATCTATGTGTCCGGCCACAATGCGGACGGCATGAAGTGGCAGATCGGCATCGAGACCCCCGACGCCATGACCCGTCAGGCCTATCAGATTGCCAGTGTGAGCAATATGGGCATGGCCACGTCCGGCGACTACCGGAACTATTTCGAGCAGGACGGTGTGCGCTATTCGCACATCATCGATGCACATACGGGCAAGCCGATCACGCACCACACGGCGTCGGTCACGGTTCTGGCGGAAAACGCCATGCAGGCGGATGCCTGGGCAACCGCGCTGCTGGTTTTGGGCACCGAACGGGGCATGGACCTGGCGAATCAGCGCGATATGCCCGTTTTGTTCATTGATCGGCACGCCGAGGGTACCCATAAAGGGTTTGTATCCTCCGCCAGCAAGCGCTTTACGGCGCTTCAGGCCTGATCATAGGAACGGAAACCGACGTGCTGACCTTTGTTCTTGCATTCGCGCTGCTGCTCACGGTCATCGTGGGCATGGCCATCGGCGTGATTTTTTCAGGAAAGACCATCAAGGGCAGCTGCGGCGGGCTGAATGCGATTGCCGATGCGGACAAGTGCCTTGTCTGCAGCAAGGAGATCGACCCCGACAGCCCGCTGCGCGAGCGGCTTGCCTGCCCGCGGGCACGCAAGATGCTGGCAGAGATGGAAAGCTGACATCAGACCGCCGGACTTCAAGCTTTTGTGACCTGAAAAAAGGCGGTGCTGGTTCAGCCCGCCTTTTTTTCTGGACGCCCTGACACAGCGCCTCCTCAGGCCCGGCTCAATTGAGGGGCACGAAGGCCACCAACCCCAGGCACAGCGCGGCCGCAAGGCCGAACATCCACAATTGCCAGCGTGGCCCCTCGCGCACCCAGACCCGGCGGTACTGATAGCCCGCAAAGCAGGCGGCAACGAACAGGATCGTTGCAATCAACGGCGTAAGACTGACGTCTGACAATTTGGAGTGTTCCTAAAGCCGGCTTTTTTCGGTTAAGCTGGTCCTGCTTTACGTTGGGAGACAAAGCAGGGAGCCAAAAAATCATGCCCAGCTCTTATCAGGCCCCGAGCCGGAAAGACAAGATGCACGTGACCACACACAGCCAGACGCCGCAAACGAACCGGTCGACGGAGGCGGCCACCGTCCGCAAGCTTCTTGAGACCAAAGGCCAGGAGGTGTTCGCACTGCGCCCGCAAAACACCCTTCACGAGGCCGTGGAACTGCTGCGCGACAAGCGCATCGGCGCCGTTCTGGTCAAGGACGCGGACGGCCGTTTGCAAGGGATTTTGTCCGAACGCGATATTGTGCGCCGCCTTGCGGAAACTCCGGGCCAGACCCTGTCGCAAAAGGTGGAAGACATCATGACGCGGGATGTGGAAGTCTGCACCCCAGACGATCCGCTTCTGTCGGTTCTGCGCAAGATGACCGACGGCCGCTTTCGCCATATGCCCGTGATCGAGGATGGCGCCCTTGCCGGCATCATCACCATTGGCGACGTGGTGAATTACCGGCTGAATGAACTGGAATACGAATCGATGAAGCTGAAACAGCTCATCGTCGGCTAGACCGGACTGCATGCCGCCAAATACGATCTGTTTTTCCTGTTGCGTTGACATCTTTGATGTCCGGCGGCGACAGGAAAACCGGGTTGCCCGGGATAAACATCATCCCAGCCCACGGCTGGGCGCCTGCAGGGAATCGATTTTTGCTGGCTGAGATTTTGTCCCCTCCTGCCCTTTTTGCGGCCGGGACGTCGTGGTCCCTATCCGCACGCCCCATCTCACCTTCTTGTCGTTCCTGCGAAGGCAGGAGCCAGGTACACATGGCTGCTCACAGCCCTCCCACCAGCGCAGCCGCCGGAAGCTGCGGCAAAAAAGCATACATGAAAAGCCCATTCCCCTTGGCGTAGGCCTGAAACAAATCAAAACACCATTGAAGATATTCGCCTTTCCTGCTTTGAAGCGGAGAGAGCTGTGAGTGTTTCGAGGAGGACGATATGAGCGCGGCAGACAAGACGGCATCCGTCACCGCAGGTGGGGCCCTGTTTGGCAAGCTGAAGGCGCTCGGGGTGGACTATGTCTTTGCCAATTCCGGCACCGATTTTCCGCCGGTCATCGAAGGCCTGATCGAGGCCTCGCAAAAAGGGCTGGACCTGCCCGAACCGGTCACTGTGCCCCATGAGCATGTGGCCGTCGGCATGGCCCATGGCTACTATCAGATTTCCGGCCGCCCACAGGCGGTGATGCTGCACACCAATGTGGGACTGTCCAACGGGGCCACCGGCCTTATCAATGCCTGGTGCGACCAGATCCCCATGCTGGTCCTGTCCGGACGGACGCCGGTGATGGAGGGTGGCCGGCTTGGCGCCCGCACCGTTCCCATCGGCTGGGGGCAGGAAATGTTCGACCAGAGCGCCCTGGTGCGCGAGGTGACCAAGTGGGACTATGAGCTGCGCTTTCCCGAACAGATTGCCGGACTGCTGGACCGGGGCTGGGCCATTGCCAGTTCCACCCCGAAAGGCCCGGTCTATCTGAGCCTGCCCCGGGAGGTTCTGTGCGAGCAGACACCCGCGAACGGGCTTGGAACCCCTTCCCGGCAAACACCTGTCACAGCCGCCCCCTGCCCCAAAGCCCTTGAGGACGCCGCCCGGCTTCTGGCCGGGGCCAGGAACCCGCTGGTGCTGGCACAGCGCGGCGCCGGATCGCCGGAGGCGTTTGCGGCCCTTTCAGAGGCACTGACTGCCTGGGCCCTGCCGATTTCCCTTTATTGGGCCAATACCCCGGCCGTGCCCCTCTCCCACCCGATGCAGGTGGGTGCGGCGCCGGAAGCCCTGCTGGAAGAGGCCGATGTCATTTTGGTGGTCAACGCGCTCGCCCCCTGGTGGCCGGACAAGGTGAGGCTCCGGGACGGCGCCAAGGTGATCCAGCTGGGTCCGGACCCGCTGTTCAGCCGCACACCGGTGCGCACCTTTCCCGCTGATCTCACCCTTGCCGGGGAAACTTCGGAAACCTTGCTGGCCCTGTTTCAGGCGATGGCGCCGCTGGCCCGGGACGAGACCCTCCTGGCCGAGCGCCGCACCAAGGTCACCCACCTTGCCGCCGCCCGGCGCCGGGACGTTACCGCCCAGGCCGAGGCCGGGAATGCCAGCCCCATGAGCAAGGAGTGGGTGAGCCTGTGTTTGGGCAAGGCGATCAAGGCCCAGGCGGAAACAGGCCGCAAGGCAACGGTCTTTCACGAGCTGGGCTGCCCGCTGGAGCCGCTCGATGCGGACAGTCACAACAGCTATTTCCAGGAACCTCATTCCGGTGGCCTCGGCTGGGGGTTGCCGGCAGCCCTCGGCGCCCAGCTGGCGGACCGGGACCGGCTGGTTTTTGCCACGATGGGCGACGGCAGCTACATGTTCGCCAACCCGGCCGCCTGCCACCAGGTGGCCGAAGCGCTCGAGCTGCCGGTCATCACGCTGGTTCTGAACAATGAGGAATGGGGCGCCGTGCGCCACTCGGTCACCAACACCTATCAGGACGGCCACGCATCCCGGGCCAATGACGTGCCGCTGACAAGCCTCCGCCCGAGCCCGGACTTCACCAGAACCGCCGAGGCGAGCCGCGCCTATACCGAAACCGTCACCGACGGCCCTGCCCTCCCCGGCGCCCTCGCCCGGGCCATTCAGGTCGCCCTAAAGGAAAAACGCCAGGTTCTTTTGAACATCGCGATTGCACGGGTGTGAGAAAGGGAGAAAGGCGCTGTGTCCTGCGGACCTGACTTTCGGCCGCCAACAATCAGCTCTGGCCACCTTGCACCCGGCTTTGAACCAGGGAGATTCGACAAGAAAGAAGGGCCGCGTTCCGGCACGCAAACCATTGGTTCAGGAGGCCAAGTCAACTCTCTCTGCGGCGTAGAATCTAACCCATTTCTCCGGGCGCGGCATTTGGGAAAATGGCGGGCCGAAGCCGACGAAACCGAGAACGATACCTACGCTATAGCCCTAAACACTGATTGACAAACTCGATGTCAGAGCCTCTCGCGACAGTCAAAACTATCAGATCAGACCTCCATGCCCCGCGCGGCGAAAGTCAGGTCCGAGCCCATACCTGAAGAGGAAAACAGCTTTCTCAAAAGCAGAAAGGGTGTCAAACAAGAGCATGGTTCTTCGCGCAGCAACTTACTCCGACGCATCAAGCATCGCAGCTATCTCAATCGAGGTATGGATAGGCACCTACCTGAAGAAAGGCGTGAGTGCATTCTTTGCGGATTATGCACTAGGAGAATTCACGGTTGAAAAGACCAAGAAGCTAATTGGTGACCCCGAACAATTCATGTTGGTTTCTGAGAACGCCGAAGGAATCGATGGCTTCATAAGGGTATCTTCGAACAGCCCTGCGCCAGTAGATGGATGTTCTGACGTAGAGATTTCCACCTTTTACGTTCAGCCAAGACACCATGGGAAGGGTATTGGGAAACGTCTCCTGTCTGCGGCGCTCGATCACTGTCGCGATATTTCTGTCGACTCTGTATGGTTAACAACCAATGCTGAAAATGATCCGGCGATTTCTTTCTATCTTGGGAAAGGCTTTGAACACGTTGGCGAGACACACTTTCTCATTGATGATCAGGGCTATCTAAACAACGTCTATCGCTTTTCCGTGCTCTGAAAAACGCGGTGGGATTAATGGCCGCTTCGTCCGCATCGCGGACGTCTGTTTGAAGCGCAGCAAAGGTCTGCTTGGAGCTCAACCTGCACATTTGTCGGAATGCAGCGAATGACGTATTTCTGTCCAGCGAAACTGCCAACAGAATGCTAAGTTGTCACTTCAATGCCTGATCTATTGCCGCCGCGCAGTGGATGAGTGTCGTGTCGAATACTGGAACCGATACGTTACTTTGATTGAGCAGCATACCAACTTCGGTACAACCGAGGATCAAACAATCCGCACCGGCATCACGGAGGCGGCTTGCAATAAGCTCATACTGAGCTTCACTGCTTGGCGTCGTGATTTCATTGCATAGCTCAGCATATATTATGCGATGCGTTTCTGCCCGGTCGGACGCGTTTGGCAAGACTGGCTCGAGACCAGCGTCCCGTAGACGCCCGGTGTAAAAGTCTTGCTCCATCGTGAATGCCGTTGCCATGAGACCGGGGCGTTCTAACCCAGCATTACGAATTGCCTTTGCGGTCGTGTCAGCAATGTGAAGCAAAGGTATGCCGACACCAGACATCATTTGCTCAGCGAGCTTATGCATTGTGTTCGTCGCAAGGATCAGGACGTCGGCACCGCCGCGCTCAAGAGCTTTGGCCTCATTGTTTAAAATATCGCCAGCACGTGCCCAGTCGCCTCTCACTTGAAGCACTTCTATCTCGGCGAAATCCAGTGAACGAATGAGCAATTGCGGTGAATGCAATCCGCCAAGTCGCTCACGGGTTAGCCTGCAAAGTTCAGCATAATAGAGTTGCGTAGATGCGGCAGACATGCCGCCGAGTATACCAATCGTTTTCAAGCGTACCTCGCTCAGAGCAAACAGTTGTCTATCTGCAAAATACACAAAAGTGGACATGCGGTGAAGGTCGGTTAAGTCCGCACTTCTGACATGGAAATTGGAAATTACTTTTGTCCGTTTCGCTCAGGTTGCCAGCGAATCCGGATAGCAATGGCGCCGCCTTCTGAAGCGCGGTAAACGGCGCTTTATGGCGGAGAGGAAGGGATTCTCTCTTCAGAAATATCTTCCTATATTTTTCAATAGCTTAAGCTAATTTGAGTAGAGATTCTACCCATTTTCTACCCAATTTCTACCCAAATTCTACTCAATTGAGTTGCCATCTTTGCCCCCCTCCGGTTGAGGGGTCATTTCATTGAGATCAAAGACAGTCAGATCTTCTTTAGTGTACCTTTAGTTGCAAGAAGCCAATCGTTTGCTAACCTGAAAACATAGATTCTTTCAGAGGTCTCAAGTGAAAATTTTTCTCGGCTATCCATCGGAGCATGAAGAACGTGCACGAGAGGTGTACAATTATCTTGTTTCGCAAGGTGATGAAGTTTGGTTCGACAAAGTTTCATTGGTCGCAGGAACAGATTGGGATCAGGAGCGAGACCTTGGTCAACGACAGGCCGATCTCGCGGTGCATCTTTGCTCTGCAGCTATTCTCGAAAGAGCAGGTGTCGTAAATCGTGAAATCCGTCAAACGTTGCGACTAGTCGATGATCAACCGCTTGGGTCGCTCTACGTTATAGCCATCAGACTTGAACCGATTCAAATGCCGGTTGAGCTAACTAGATTTCAATATTTTGATTTCGAGGAAGGTTGGGAACAAAGACTTTCTGAAGGAGTGGAACGACGCCGGTCACAATTAGCGCCTGAAAATGCGACGGTATCTAGCTCTTTTGTCAGAGAGCACCAAGAGCCCCAAAAAAGCAAAAAGATCGAATTTGAGGACTCATCACCGACGTACGAATGTCACGGCGAATACATCCAATATGAGGAAGATGGCCTGTATTGGGATTTTATCAATGGGGCGATAGCTTCTAAGGCCCTTGATAGCTTTTTTGGCAACAGAAGTGATTTCCAGAGACTATTCGACAAGGAAGATACGGTTACTGAAGAGGGCGAACAACTTAAACATGTGTGGTCATTTAGCTCTGAAGAATTTTTCCGAGACAAGAGCATGCTCTCCCTCAGGTTTTACGTTTATTTTGGATATGCAAGGGCAGCTCATCCTAATCATTACATCACAACGTTAAACTTTTTTGGGGAGGGCGCTGGTTCAATCAGCATTGAAGGACTTATCGAACACTCGACAAAGAACGCTCAGAAAATTTTGGACTACTGTGAGAAGGTCATAATTGCCGCCTTCGATGGTGAAATTTCAGAGAACTCATTTTTCGATAACTATAGAGATGACGAACAAGTCTGGAAGCTTTTAGCGAATTTCAATTTCAACCAACATGGCATGACATTTAATTTCTCTCCTTACGACGTTCTACCGTATGTTTTTGGGTCACACGAAGTTCACGTACCGTGGAGCTTCTTGGCAGATCTAGTAAGCGAGGATTATCAGGACATCATAAAAGCGCTATCAAATTAGGCGACTAAGAGCGCATAGGACCCAGGGCAGAGCGATAGAAAACTACTCTCCGCCATGGGTAAAAATTCTACCCAGTTCTCTACCCAAATTCTACCCAATTCCTACCCAAAAACGGCAGAAACGCTAGGTTTCTAAGTGAGGTTCGCAGAAAACAGCCAAATTTGGGGTAAATGGCGGAGAGGAAGGGATTCGAACCCTCGAGACCCTTCCGGGCCTACTCCCTTAGCAGGGGAGCGCCTTCGACCACTCGGCCACCTCTCCGGCCCGTCCCGTTTAGAATCCAGTGCCCTGGGACGCAAGCCTTTTTTCAAAGCCGGGTGAGTTTTCCACGCTGCACACCGCTCCAGATCCGCCCAAACAATTGCCGTTTCATAGATTTGACAGGTCAGCCCCCGGGGCTGGGCCGTCAGCAGGCCATGAGCACCCAGGCCCGCCGGAATGACGCCATGTATTACCCGGTCCGGCCGGCAAACCTGCCGGACCACTTGCGGCCGGCCTGGTCCCGGACAGGCCCGTGGTGTGGGCATGGGCGGGCATTTGCTCCGGCCTTAACCCTGACGTTAAGTCACAAAACAGCAAACGGCCGGGCATATTGTTGTTTCTGCCGGTGTCTGGTAAAACGCCTCCGGTTTTGCGCTGGGAGGGCGGCCTTGAGGGGTGCGTGCAGACGGGCCGGCACGGTCCCGGATCTGCCGGCGTCAGCAGTGCCCTCCTCAGGTTTTTCCAGCGTTTCAGGATCGCAGGCAGATCGGTTTCATATTTGCGACACCGTTGTCGGCTTGGGTCTTTGTCTTGGTATTTCGTTTGGCAGGATCGTCAGTAGTGATCAGCGCCGCTGCTCCCGGCATCAACAGGTTCGTTGCGGACAGGATTTCCTGGGTCTGCGCGATCACGCTGCACCTTCTGGCGGCGCTCCTGTTCAGCGGGCTGTTATATCCGCAGCTGTCAAATGTGAACGGGCCGCGCTCCATTTCCATCGAGATCCTGCCGCCAAGTGCCCTGGCCCCGCCGGTCGAGCCGCCGCCGCCACCGCCGCCGCCGGAAAGCACCAAGGGCGATCTGGAAGCGCCCGCGCCGCAGGAACTGCCGGAAGAGGTACAGGCCGCCCTGCCCCAGCCGGAGCAGGAAGTGCTGCCCGAAGAGCAAAGGCCGCAAGAGCCCCAGGAACCGCAAGTGGACGGGAGTGACTGGGGCTGGCAGCGGGCAACCTCGTTTTACGGCGCGCGCGTCCTGGCGGACCCGCGCTCGGCCCAGGCCCGGCAGATGCTCGGTACACTGGCAGGCGACGACCGCAAGGATCAGGTCTGCGCGCTGGAGGCGATGGAACAGGTGCGCCACGCACGGCGGGGCTTCCGGCCCACCCGGGTGGCCCCCCATGCGTTCAAGAACACTCAGCGCGATGGCAATGAAATCTCCGTGCCGGCCGGCGCCCTCAGAAGCAACGGGGTCTGGTATGAGCTGGCCTATCGCTGCGAAGTCGCCTCGGACGGCAAGACGGTGTCCGAGTTTGAATTTGCGCTCGGCCCGGCGATCGACCGCTCCATATGGGACGAACACGGGCTGGCACCGGTCTATTGATCCGGCAAGCGCCGCCTTGTGGACTGCTGCGATGCTGCAAAAGAGGGGCCGGGACACGGCTGGGCTGCCCGGCCGCACCGGTCAATGCATGGACAGCCATTCACGGGCGCAGCGCTGCGCTTCAGCGATCTCGGAGGAGCTCATTTCCCCGGAGATTTCCTTACGGTACTGCGCCGCATCCCTGTTGCCCTTCAGGGCAGCGATGTTGAACCACTTGTGCGCCGTCACAAGATCCGTGGCGCCGTGGCGGCCACTGGCGCTGTCCAGACCCATCTGGAACAGGATGTCGGCGGTGACGGGCTTTTCGCCCAGAGCGGCCATGTCGGCCGAATGCATTTCAAAACGAGCCATGTTGCTCCCCTTGTCTCTGTCTAAGACGTCCAGGGGTCTCCTGTGCCGATTTCCGGCTGGTTCAAGACACCCTGTCCCCAGGTGATCAACACATCCTTTTAAGGCACGACTTGGCCAAGGACAGGCTGATCTTGAAACGAAAGCTTTGTGCAAGCTTTTCCCTTCGTTTCATGGGCTCTACTTGAGCAGGAGCATTTAAAGGGGCGGTAAAAAAACAGGTTTAACGCAATGCGAACAAAGCTTTAAACAAAGCTGAATTTAACAGGCCAGTAAGCATATCGCTTCGAATTGCCCTTTAATTTCAATGATTTTATCGGAAAATTTGACAAGGCCTCTCAACCTTCTGTTCACCATGGCATCAGATCGGCTGCTCAATCAGCATTTTCTTGTAGCCAAGGTGGCTCTGGTCAAAGCCCAGACGGCGGTAGAAGGCATGCGAGCCCTCCCGCTCCCGGTTGGAAGTGAGCTGGATCAGGCAGGCACCGGCCGCGCGGGCCAGATCTTCCGCGTGGGCCATCATGAAACGGCCAATGCCAGCGCCCTGCCGGCTGGCGCACACGTGAACGCTTTCCAGCTCGACCCGCGGCCGCCCGCGAAAGGCAAGGCCTTTCAGAAAGTGGATCTGATAGGTGCCCACCACAAGCTCCGTCTCCGCCTCCCGAAACTCCTGTGCTGCCTGAGGCCGCTGGACTTCCAGCGCCACATAGATATCGGCTTCGGGAGCTGCGCACAGCGCTTCGAATGCAGGCCGGTAGGCTTGCCAGTCGTCAAATTCCCGGCCTGCGCGCGCACGCGTTGCTCCCGCATTGATGATCGCCACAATCTCTTTGAGATGGCCGGGCCCGGCCTTTTCCATACGCAGAGATGTGCTCATGTCCAATTCCTCTTTGTAAGAACGGAAAGCCTCACCGGCACAGAGGGGCGTCCGGCTGCAATTCGGCCACGCCCCACCAGGTGGTGCGCCAGTCAGGCGCTTTCCAAAGATGCGGCCAGCGGCCGGTCAGGTAGGTGGCCGAGACCGGCGTGCCCGGATCGCCAAAGGCCACTTCGGCAAATTGTTGCAGCGCAGGGATCTGGGGGGCTGTGTCCCCCTCTTCCCAGATGAAGAAACAGGCTGCTCTCGGGGGCGTTCTGACCGGGATCGCCTTGGTCACCACCCGCGCGCCGGGAAACAGCACCCGCAGATTGCCGCCCGTATAGCCATTTTCGGCAATCAGGGTCGCCTGTCCCGCACCAAGCGCTTCAAGCGGGGCTTTCAAGTCCGCATAGGGTTTCATGTGGCGGCATTTGCCGCCGCACCAGAACCGGTCCGGCGCCACAATGCCCGGCACCCGGGCCACAAAGACGATAGCGGCCATGGTCATGATGACAGCGGCCAGCCAGCGCCACTGCCGGTCAAAGCCGAACCGTTCCAGATCCGCAAACAGATAGACCGGCAGCAGCAGCATCAGGGGATGCATATGCCGCTCCTTCACATAAGTTGCCCCGGTCAGCACGATCATCAGCGCGGTCAGCACGATCATGGCCAGCACCGTGCGCCCGCACAGGCGCGCAACATCACTGACCTGCAGCGCCAAAGCCTCCTTGCGGCCCAGATAGCGCGGCCAGAATATCAGCAGCAGGACCGGCACCAGAACAACGGAAAATCCCAACAGCCCGAAAGCGAGCTTGCCCAGCCCCTCTCCGGCCCGCGCCAGATGGGACGTCTGGGCGGCTACACCCATGGTCTTGGAGACGGAGGCAAACAGATGCAGGCCCTCGGTGAAAATCCACCAGGCATAGGGGCTGTAGACAAGGGCGGCTGCAACCGGCACCAGGAGGAGCCCTGCCGGGCGGATCTTATGCCGCCAGTGCGGATCGCTGAGCGCGGCCAGACACAGCGCCACCACAAAAATCGGATAGGAATGTTTGCCCAGCAGCCCGGCCCCTGCCGCAGCCCCAAAAGCCAGATAGGCGGCAAGGCGCCCGCTCTCGAGCGCCTTGATGAAGAAAAAGGCGCTGGCCGCACAGGCCGTCGTCAGCACCACGGTGTGGGTGACGCCCTCATGCAGGTTCCAGCCGAACTGGTAATAGAGCGAATAGGAAAATGCGCAGAGCGCGGCCAGACGCGGATCCTTGATGGCCTTGCGCGCAATCAGAAACAGGAACAGGGCCGCAAGTGAGATCAGGATGTATTTGACAAACAGCGCAGCCCAGATGGTCGGGCCGAACACTTGCTGAGCCGACCATAACAACCACTCATAGAGCGGCGGCTGGCGCAGCATGTAGCCGGGCTCCAGCGTCTGGACCAGAACGTTTTCGAACATGTCGTCCGTGCCGAGCACCGGGCTCGACACAGCACGCAGCAGAAGATGTGCAAGGCCCCACAGGGCAACAATCGCCCAGACCCCGAACGGGGTGGCATAGCGGGGCGCCGCCATCTTGGCGGAAGAGGACAAGGTTGGGCCGGTCATGACCAGCGGGATACATGATTTCAGACCGCCTGTAACCCGGTCATCCCCAGTCACGGGCCGTCTCTTGGGCAGTTTTTTCAACGCCAACGCGCACCGCCTCCCGGCCGGAGACGGCAAGGCGGTGCGCGGCGCGCTCAAAACACCCGCCCGTGCCAGACGACTGTCCGGCGCGGGCTCTTTTCCAGTGTCAAAGTCCTCAGAGCGAGGGCAGCGGCGGCAGCGGGGTTTTCAGCCACTTGCGGGACAGGCCGTCCAGCTTGCCGGTCAGCTTCTTGTTGAGCACAAACACATTGACCCATTGCAGCAGGTCGATATTGCCGGTTTTCACGCCGATGAAGGACGGGGAATTGGCGATGACAAATTTGGTTTCCAGATTGTAGTCCGGATGGTCATTGGATATGCCGAGCGCAACCATGTTGCCGGTCACGATCACATCCGCCTGACCGGAAACATAGGCGGCAATGGTCGCCGCATTGTCACCGAAGCGGATGATGTCAGCTCCATCCGGTGCATCTTGTGTGATCGCCAGATCCTCCAGCGTTCCGCCTGTGACCGCGATTTTCTTGCCCGCAAAATCGGCAATGGATTTGACCGCCACATCCGGCTTGGCAAAGGCGCCAGAGAAGAACGGCGCATAGGCGCTGGAGAACCAGATCGACTTGGCCCGCTCCGGATTGGCCCCCAGCGTGGAGACAACCAGATCCACCCGGTCTGTTTCCAGGAAGGGAATGCGCTGTTTGGAGGTCACCGGCACCAGTTCCAGCTCCACACCCAGATCTTCGGCAATCATCTTGGCCACATCAATGTCGTAGCCTTCATATTCCCCCTCCGCGCCAAGCGCGCCAAAGGGTGGAAAATTCTCCGGCACGGCAATCTTGACCTTGCCGGCGCCCAGAATGTCCTTCAATTCGGCCGAGGCCGGTGTGGCAATCAGCAGCGCGGCGGCCAGAAGCGCCCCGCCCGTTGCAAGCAGTTTCTTCCACATTTCAAACATCTCCCCTTAAGAGTATGGACAAAAGGATCAGGCAGCGCTTTTGGCGCTGCCGGACGCCGCAGCAGACCCGAGGCGCTTTTCAAGCCGCCGGGACCACAAGGACAACGGAAAACACAGGGCGAAATAGATGAGCGCCATCAGCGGAAAGATGACGAAGGGCTGGGTGCCGGGAACCGGCGCATTTGCCCAGCGCTTGCCGACGGTCATCAGGTCGTGAAAGCCAATGATATAGGCCAGCGACGTGCCCTTGATAATCTGCACCATGAAGCCAATGGTCGGCGCAACCGCCAGGCGCACGGCCTGGGGCAGGACAATCAGGACCATGACCTGACCCAATGTCAGCCCGAGCGCCTTCCCCCCTTCATGCTGGCCAATCGCAATGGCCGCAATAGCGCCGCACCAGACCTCCGCGAGATAGGCGCTGGTGTAAAGCGTCAGGGCGATGGACGCTGCGGTCCAGGGGTCGACCCGAATGGAAAAGAGATGCGGCACCCCAAGGCCGAGCAGGAACAGCAGCATCAACAGAGGGATGGACTGGAACAACCAGGTATAGGCCGTAGACAGCCTTGCCAGCAGCCGCCCCGGCGCGACACGGGCCGCCGTGACCAACGCGCCGATGGCCCCGCCGCCCAAAAACGCAATCAGCGAAAGATAGACCGTATAGCGGGTGGCATCCAGAAGCTGGAAGAGCACGATGCCGTAGGGCTTTCCCAGAAGCTCGACAAACAGCTCTTTCATCGCACGCCCTTCCACACAAACAGACGGTCATGGAGCAGGCGTAGAGCGCTTTTGAACATCAGCGACATCAGCACATAGATGATGGTCAGAGTGAAGAAGACCTCGAAGGACCGGAAGCTGCGGCTGTCGATGAAGACCCCGGCCCAGGTCAGGTCCGTGACACCGATTTCGGAAATGACACCGGTGGTCAGAAACAAAAAGATGAACTGGCTGTTCAGCGACGGATACATGGCCGCAACGGCCTGGGGCAGGCTGACCTTGAAGAAGCTGAGCCAGCGCGGCAGGCCCAGACTGTCGGCCGCCTCCAACTGGCCATCTGCGACCGAAGCCAGCCCGGCCCGCAGGATTTCGGCAAAATAGGCAGAGAAGTTGACGGTCAGCGCCAGCAGCGCATGGGCCCAGAACGGCCATTGATAGCCAAGCAGCAAGGGCAGACCGAAAGCGATGAAAAACATCTGCACGATCAGCGGCGTGTTGCGGATGAATTCCACATAGGCTGTGGCCACCTCTGCCAGCACCGGAATGCGGTAGTGGCGCATGGCGGCCAGGCAAAGCGCGGCCAGAAAACCAAGTGCGCCGCCCCCCACGGTCAGCCCGCCGCTGACCAGCGCGCCTTGCAACAGCAGCCAGAGATATTCCGGATTTCGGTAAAGCTCAAAAAATCGAAGATCAGCCACCCTGGCCGACCTTGCAACATGCGTTTAGTGTCATGAGGACCCCGGTTCCCGACGGATACCGGGCTTCTGAGCAATCGCCATGCCAAACAGGCAGCCGACCGCAGATGGCGCGGGTCAAAGCAAAGCTGACCTCAGACCCAACGGCAAGCGCCTAAACGTTAGGCAATCAGCCTGCCTTTTTGGCGGTAACGGGTCTGAAGCAAAGCAGGTGTCGGACCGCTGGGCACCGATCTCAATCCAGAAACGACCAGCTCTCAGCACCATCGAAATGCCTGAGACCGATTGCCTCGATGGTTCCAGGCGGGGCCAGGCGAAGATTGACGGCCATGCGCCCGATGCCGTCTCCGGCAATGGTGACGTAGTGGGTGGTGGAGCCGCAGGTCCGGCAGGTGTGGAAAGCGAGATAACGCTCACCGCGCGAATAGGACAGCGTTGCGTCCGGAGCGGCGGACACGGTGATGTCTTGATCCGTTCCATGGCCCCAGACCACGCCAAGACTGCGGCAGATCGAGCAGTTGCAGGCAACCGCGTGGCGGGGCAGCACGCGCATTTCAAACGTGACAGCCCCGCAATGGCAGGCACCACGAAGCGGCAAGGCGGGCCTGGTTGATGTTTCCTGCCCGCCCATGACTTACTCCAGACCGATTTTCTGCTTCAGAAGATCGTTGACCGCCTGGGGATTGGCCTTGCCCTTGGAAGCCTTCATCACCTGGCCGACAAACCAACCAACCAGATTGGGTTTTTCCTTGGCCTGTTCGACCTTGTCCGGATTGGCGGCCATGATCTCGTCGACAACCGCCTCGATGGCGCCCAGATCCGTGACCTGTTTCATGCCGCGCTCTTCAACGATGGCCGCCGGATCACCGCCTTCGGTCCAGACAATTTCAAAAAGATCCTTGGCGATCTTGCCGGAAATCGTGCCGGTCTTGATCAGATCGATGATCGCGCCCAGCTGTCCGGCAGACACCGGGCTGTCGCCAAGGTCCACGCCTTCCTTGTTGAGGCGGCCGAACAATTCGTTGATCACCCAGTTGGCGGACAGCTTTGCATCGCGGCCCGTGGCAACGGCCTCGAAGAAATCGGCAGAGGCCTTTTCGGTAACCAGAATGTCCGCATCATAGGCGGTCAGGCCGTAATCGCTGACAAAGCGGGCCTTCTTGTCGTCAGGAAGCTCGGGCAGATCCCCGGCCAGCCCATCGACAAAATCCTGGGTGAATTCCAGCGGCAGCAGATCGGGATCCGGGAAATAGCGGTAGTCATGGGCTTCTTCCTTGGAGCGCATGGACCGGGTTTCGCCTTTGGCCGCATCAAACAGGCGGGTCTCCTGATCAATCGTGCCGCCATCTTCCAGAATGGCCACCTGACGGCGGGCCTCATACTCGATAGCCTGACCGACAAAGCGGATCGAGTTGACGTTCTTGATCTCGCAGCGTGTGCCGAAATCCCCCCCCGGACGGCGCACGGACACGTTCACGTCCGCGCGCATGGAGCCCTGATCCATGTTGCCGTCACAGGTGCCCAGATAGCGCAGGATCGTGCGCAGCTTGGTCAGATAGGCCTTTGCCTCGTCGGAGGAGCGCAGATCCGGCTTGGAGACGATTTCCATCAAGGCAACGCCGGAGCGGTTCAGGTCCACAAAGGACATGGTTGGATGCTGGTCATGCAGGGATTTGCCCGCGTCCTGTTCCAGATGCAGCCGCTCAACGCCGATCTCAACCTGTTCGTCCGGCATGTCGAGCAGGATCTTGCCTTCCCCGACAATTGGCTGTTTGAACTGGGAGATCTGATAGCCCTGGGGCAGATCGGGATAGAAATAGTTCTTGCGGTCGAAGACCGATTTCAGATTGATGTCCGCCTTCAGCCCAAGCCCGGTGCGGATCGCCTGACGCACGCATTCCTCGTTGATCACCGGCAGCATGCCGGGCATGGCCGCGTCCACAAGGCTGACATTGCCGTTAGGGTCCTTGCCGAATTCGGTGGAAGCACCGGAAAAGAGCTTGGCATCGGACGTCACCTGGGCATGAACTTCCATGCCGATCACGATTTCCCAATCGCCGGTCGCGCCCTTGATGAATTTCTTCGGATCGGGTGTGCGTACGTCGACAATCGTCATAGCCGTCAAAAGTCCTGTTCTGTTCGATTTCGCGCCCGGAGCGGCAGTTCTGGAAGCGGACTGCGGCGCAAAGTTTCAATCGCTTGTTCACCTAGTCGGGAATTGCCGTGCCTGCAAGGTTTTCCTTGCGCACAATCCTGTCTTTCGCACAAGCAGCCACCGCTATTCCTGCGGGCCGGGATGCTGCGCCTGCCCCGTGCGCATGATGAAGCCGATCAGAACCGCCACAGCCTGGTAGAGCTCCACCGGGATTTCCTGATCCACTTCGATCTGGGACAGGGCTTCGGCCATCATCGGGTTCTGTTCGATGGGAACCCCGGCCTCCCGGGCAAGTTTTTCAATTTGCTCCGCCATGGTCCCGGCCCCCTTGGCGGTGACCACAGGTGCGCCTTCATTTTCGTAAGACAGTGCGACGGCCAGTTTCTTCTCATCTGTAGCCGTTTTTTTCGAAGGATCGGTCGGGCTCATCTGGGCGTCCTTATGAATGGCGGTCGATCATGGCGCCGTGCCGAGGCGCCGCCTTGGGCGGCAAGCCCCGCACCAGCCGGAACTCCTGAAGGTCAAGCCCCGCATCGGCAAAGGCCGCTTCCATGGTTTCACGCACGCTTTCCAGACTGGTGAACGTCTCTTTCCGGTCCACCCACAGGCTCACATAAGTGCCCCCGCCCCTGAGACTGACGGCAGCTTCCAGGGGCCCGGTTGCGGTCAGGTCCAGGGCAAAACGCAGCCGCCAGGCAGGCTCGCTGTCCCCCTCCCCGTCCTGGCCCCCGCCATCCCGGCCGATCTGCATCTGCATTATGGCTGTCTCCTGGCCCAGCGCCAGGGGCAATTCCAGAACAAGATCCATCGCACGGGTGGCCGCCGCCTGGGGCCGGTCGTCGCCCGCAAGAGAGCTGTTGACGAGCTGGGTTAAGCGAATACGGGCAAGCGCCGCGTCGGTTTCCTTGCGCAAGGCCTTGAGATTTTCAGACGGCGCGCCCACCCAGAAGCCGCTGGCGGCTTGCTGACTTTGTGCCTGCGCCTGGGGTCCACCTTGCCGGGACGGCATGGCGGGCTGATGAGCCGGACGGGACACATCCGTTTCCGCCCCAAGCCCCTGCAGCAGCGCCTTGAAGGACAGGAGCGCGGATTTAAGGTCTCCCATTGGGGGAGGCATGCCCTTCGGCAGTGCCGCCAGCTGGGCCTCCCGGAACTGCCCCGACAGGCGCACGGCCTGTTGCAGATCAGCCTCTGTCAGCCCTTGCCCCACCCCCGCCCCCTGAGATGGCCCTGATACCGTTCCAGGTACTGTTCCGGGCGTCAGGCGCATGCCAAAAATCTGCTGCATGGCTTTAACCACGGGATCGGGCAGCGAGATCTTGCCCGAGGCCTGCGCGGACAGCATGGTCCCGACCTGGGAAAAAAGGGTTCCCAGCCCCGTCTGCTGTTCTGCGAGCGGTTGCAGGAGCTGGCGGGCAATCTGTCCCGCTGGCGTCTGCGCACCCGCCCCTGCCGCATTTGCAGGCGGCGTCGGCACGTTCCCGGATGGCGGATAAGGCTGGGCCCGGGACTGGATCTGAAACTGGGTTTGAACGGGCCTCTGCGTGTCTGCGGACTGATCCATGGCCTGAAACAGGGAGCCGGCGGAGGTTGTCAGCGCCCCTTGCCCCGCCGCCGGTCCGGAAGGCGCCGACGTGCCAGCAGCCTGTGTTGCAGCGGGCGATCCAGTGGGCGGCTGGGCTGATGTGCCCGGCTGCACCGCCGCTCCCTGCAGCCCCGGCATCTGAGTGCCCGGTCTTTGAGTGCCCTGTATCTGAGTACCCTGTATCTGCGCGCCGGAAGGCGCCCCCGCAGAGAGGGAGGCAGCCGGTCCGGCCTGTGCGGCGGCTCTGGGCAGCGTGTCCAGCGGTCCGCTGGCCAGCTGGCCGCTTCCAGACACGGCGCCCCCAGCGGGAAGCGGCGCGGCAGCTGGCGCAGTCGCAGCGGGATTGGCCGCGCCTGCCGGGCTTGCAGGCGCTCCCGCAGGTGGCGTCGCTGTACCGGTTGCCGCCGGACCGGGAGGCGGCGGCGACGCTGGCCCCAGACCGCCAATCCCGGATGGGCGGCCGCTTGAGGGCACTGGATTTGAAGTTTGGCTCGCCTGCCCGCCGCCTGTCTGCCCCAGCCCGGCGGGGCCCGCCTGAACGCCAGCGGACCCTTGCCCCGCCGGACCGGTGCCTTGCCCTTGTCCGATTGACTGTGGCTGCACCGCCGAGTGCGCCGCTCCAGAAGCCGGTGAGGCAGAAGGGGCAGAGGGAACCGCACCAGACTGGACATTGACCTGCGGCGCGTTGGCAGCTGCACCGGATTGAGAGGAAGAAACCGGCACACCCGCAGATGCGCCCGCCTGCGAAGGTGTCTGGGACGCGGGCGGCGCGGCTGTGGCAGGACCCGGTAAAACGCCAGGAGCAACCGGAACAGCCCCTCCGGCCGCCACCGTAACCGGTGGGCCGCCCGTCTGACTGCCACCTTGCGGCACGGTCTGGGCCACCGTCTGGGACAGCGGCGGCCGCCCGCCCGCCTGATCCGGAACCGTCTGGGCGACCAGTGCGCCGGACAAGGTCAGATTGCCTCCGTTTGCTACCGCTGCTACCGCGGGTGTACTGGACGGCGCGACTTGTGCCGGAGCGCTTGCAACCCCGGAAGAGGCCGCTGATTGAGCTGCGGTCTGCGACGAGGCAGCTCCTGCACCGCCTTTGCCCGCCTGCGCGCCCACCAAAATCTGGATATCGGGCTGCTGCTTGCTGCCGCTCACTGTAACAGTGACCTGACTGCCTTGCGGCAAGGGAGCCTGGACCTTCAGGTCATAGGTCGTGTCCGGTGTCGACAGTCGCACAACACCGCCGGGCAGATTGGCATCCACCCGGGCCGTCAACGCGGTTCCCGGTTCCAGCCCTTGCGGGGCTGCCGCCCCTGCAGAACCTGAGGCGAGCGGCTGTGCCGCTACTGTTTCGACCATCGCACCGCCCCCTTGTGTGCCGTCCCGCCGCGTTCGCCGCCTGCTCCTGAACAAGCCCATGCAGCCCTGCTCCAACCTTGCCAGTATGGCCGGATTCCAGCGCGCTGCCCAGACTTGACCCTAATCAATGCACCTGCACCTCCCTGCTCTAGGCTTCCTGACAGTTACTTTGCGAAGCCTTTCTCCGGCAAACCGGCCCGTCCGGTCTGCCCGGAAGCTGACTTCGGCCTGGCTTTGGAGAGGGAGATCAAACTGTGAACTGGATGGACCGCCTCAATGAGCGTGCTGATCTTATGGGACGCATGCTTGACACGATCGGCGCGATGCAAAAGATCCCAGCCGGTGTGCAATCGGATTTGGCTCTGCGCTCCGCAGCGGTGCGCTGTATCAATTGCCGGAACACAAATGCCTGCAAAAAATGGCTGTCAGAGCACCCGGCAGGCGCCTCCCGCCCGATGGACAGCTGCCCCAATGCGGCGCTTTTCAAGAGCTGGCTCGGGTCTGAGGAGGCTTGAGAGACAGCTCCCGAAGACTGATCGGGCGTTTTTTATGATCATGCTAGACGATTTGGCTTTGGCCTATCGGAGGGGTCAGCTGTTCCGGCTGCGCCGGTTCAGCCAGTAGGTCAGGCTGCCTGCCGCTGCGCCCGCCACAAAGCGGAACGGAAACATCGCCAGGGCTCCAGCGTCCTGAGACACCGGCATGGGGATCTGAAGCAGACCGATGGCTGCTTCAGAAAGCAGCGACAAAGCCGCCGCCGCAAAGCCTGCGATCCAGAGTTTCTGGGCACTGTCGGCCCGCCACCCCAAATAGCCGCCAATGAGAAGGGCGAAGGGATTGAGCAGACCGGAGAGTCCGGCCAGATGCAGCCAAGTATCAGACAGGTAAGTCATGGGTCTTCTATAGCCCGGCCTGGATCAAAACGAAATATGCCAAACCTTCCCCGCATTGAGAAACTGCTGACCATAAACTTTTACTGAGCGGTCAAAATAATTTTTCTTTCCGGTCAAATATTGACCAAACTGAAAATTTATTCATTTCGATTTACTTCCCTCCCCTTAAATTCTTTTCAGATTACCCAACGTCCACAGAAACCAAAAACCAGGCTTTACTTTTTTATCTTGTATGTTATGCTAAAGTCGTAGAGAGAAGTACGCCCACACGCGGCGGCTCATGGGTTTGTTTGCAAGTATTTAATCATGACAATTGTATCCCCCGTTCTGACCGACGACCCGACCCTTGAAACCATGGTCAAGACCGGCCGGCGCCTTGCCATCCGATGCAACCATTGCGGACGGTTCCGCTATATGAATGGGGCCCGCTTTGCCCAGGACAAGAGGGTATCCGCCTTGAGCGAGGTCCTCAGTTGCGGCTCCTGCGGCTCAAAAGATGTCTCGGCCATCGCAGTGTCCCGCAATCCCGAAAACGGCTACTGGCCTGCCGAATACAGCTAACTGCCCAGCCCCTGCGCGCTCTTTCCCAACCTGTACGCCGCCTCCCTGTCTCTGCCTCGTCCCGCGCCCTTGCTGTCTTGTGCGGCAGATTGACAACACTTCGGACGTCACCCATCGCATCCGCACCGGTCTGACGGACTGGCCCGTTGCAGAAGGGGCCAGCCGATGGTATCTGCTGTCCTGTTGATTTGATGAGGGTTTATGTCCGTATCGCAAGAGTCCTGGTAAGACCCGGCCAGAGAAGGCCGGAAACTTACAGAAGCACCGCACGCGCTGAGCTGCGGTGACCGGGTTTTTGTATTCCGACATCAAGGTCCCTTACTTCCATGGACATTTCGAAAGCCGAGCAACGGGTGCTGCACCTGCTTGCTCAAGGCGGCTATATTCTCATTGAAAAAGACGAGAATGGCCGGATCCTCAACCATGAGACCGTCACCCGAGACGGCTGGTTTTGGGGCGGATGCACGCCGCATCTGTTCCGCAAGCTGAAATACAAGCGTCTCATCGCGTCGAAAAACAGCGGTCCCTACCGGATTACCCAATTGGGGCTGAGGCGCGTACGTGCGCAACTGGACAACCGGTAAGCCCCCGCTTCCGACTGCAGGCAGAAGCAGTTCAGGCAAACAGAAAGAGCGCGCCGGGTATCCGGCGCGCTCCAGAAAATGGCAGTCAAAGCCAAATCCGGTGAAACACGGGCCGCTTTAGCCGATCTTGGCGTTGTCCGCACGCTTGACGGCGATCACGGAAGACCGCGCCAGTTTGCCTTCCCCATCCGGGAACGGGGCTTTCGGGTGCTGAATGCCGACAAACAGGGTCTTCTTGTCCGCAGACCAGGTGATGCCTGTGACTTCAGAGCCGTAAGGAACCGTCATGAACCGCTCGATCTGGCCGGTGACCGGATCGCCAACCAGCATCTGGTTGTTGCCCATTCCGGCGAAATCGCCTTCGTTCTTGTAGTTCCCGTCGGTCTCGATCCACAGCAGGCCCGAACTGTCAAACATCATTCCGTCCGGCGAGTTGAACATGTTGCCGGAGTTGACATTGTCAGAGCCTCCGTAGGGCGTACCGGCATGAACTTCCGGGTTGCCCGCCATCACGAACAGGTCCCACTTGAACTTCGGCGCCGTATGGTCATCATTTTCCGGATACCAGCGCACAATCTGACCATAGTGGTTTTCCGCACGCGGGTTCGGGCCGTTGACCGGCGTGTCGTCACCGCCGGCATTCGGCTTGACGGCCCGGTTTTTGTTGTTGGTCAGAGCACAATAGGCTTCGACCGCGACCGGGTTGACCGCAACCCATTCCGGACGGTCCATTGTGGTGGCGCCAACCTTGGACGCGGCCATGCGGCTGAAGATGCAGATTTCGGCCTGGGGCATGCCGGTTGCTTCTTCCGTCAGGGCCAGCCACTCGCCAGCGCCATCGTCGTTGAACTTCGCCACATAGAGCGTGCCGTCATCCAGAAGGCCGTCGGTCGGAGCCCCCGGCGTGTAGACGCCGTTGGAGACGAACTTGTAAAGGAATTCGCCCCGCTCATCATCGCCCATATAGACCACGACACGGCCATCCGGCGCCAGGGTGCAAGCGGCGTTTTCGTGTTTGAAGCGGCCAAGGGCCGTGCGCTTGACCGGCGTGGAGCCGGGATCGCTCGGGTCGATCTCGACAATGTAACCGGCGCGGCGCGGCTCGTTGACATTCTTGGAAATGTCAAACCGCTCCTGGTATTTTTCGTAATCGTAGCGGCTCTCAAGGCCGATGCCGTAGCGCTTGAAGTCGGCGGGCACTTCAAAGCTGTCATCGGTGGATCCGAAATAGCCGTTGAAGTTTTCCTCGCAGGTCAGGTAAGTGCCCCAGGGGGTCTTGCCCGCACCGCAATTGTTGAAGGTGCCGAGGGTTTTGGTCCCGGTCGGGTCCGCGTCGGTTTTCAGAAGGTCATGACCGGCCGCCGGACCGGACAGGCGCATTTCCGTGCGCTGGGTGATGCGGCGGTTGAACGGGCTGTCGACAACAACCTTCCAGTCGCCAGCATCTTCCGTCACTTCCATCACGGTCACGCCCTGGAAGTTCTGCAGCATGGTGACGTCGTCAGCCGATTCCGGCTTGCCGTCATCCGTATGCGGCAGGTTGATCGTTGGGTTCACATATTCGCTGTTGACCGCAATGACCTGCTTGTCGCCAAAGACGAACAGTTCCATGCCGTCGGTGTTTTCGCCGAAGACGCGGTCGGAAGAGGCAACGGGAACGCCTTTTTCCGAATCGAAGTCCGCTGCGTCGGAAAACAGCTTGTCCCCCCATTTCACCAGGATATCCCAGGTGTAGCCTTCCGGCACATGCACGGTGGCATCGGTTGCGACCGGCACCGGGCTGAAGGCGAACCGGCCAGCGCTCTGGGCCTGGGCGGAGGTGGAGTTCAAAAGGCTCGCACCGGTACCGAGGCCCATGGCCGCAGCCCCCGATCCGAAGGCAACAACGCCGCCAAGAAAGCCCCGGCGCGACAGGCCGGCTTCCACGACGCGGTCAAATTCGGTGGTTTCCGGTGTCGGACGGACCAATTCATCCCATTCGTCCCAGGACAGGTCGTCTTTGCTGATGTCACTCATTTTGCTCTCCAATCGGATGGCTACAGGCAAGGCACACAGAGTGCGCCCGTGAGCGTTAACGACACTCAGATTACAGCAATGTGACAGTCGCGTAATGGTTCGGTTACAGGCCTGCCGACAAGCGGCGGCCTCCGGCTCCAATCAAACGTAAACGCTTGTTTTTCTTTCCGCTTGTGGCATTCAGCTTTTCAATGGATCAAAAGTCGGATTTTGCCTTTTCCTGCGTTGAAACCGGCCCGGCACCGCTTTGCCTGTCCGGCTGAGGCTCCGGGCGGTCGCCCAAAAGGTAGCGTGGCCCCCGTCCATGACGGGACGCTGCGTCACCGGCATTGTAGAGCTGGCAGGATTTCATCGACAGGCAGCCGCAACCTATGCAGCCATCCAGTTTGTCCCGCAAGGCCGTCATGCGCGCGATCCTGTCTTCCAGATGCCGCCGGAACCCCTTGCTCAGACGGGTCCAGTCCGCCTTGGTCGGCGCCCTGCCCTCCGGCAGGCTCGCCAACTGCACGGCGATTTCCGAAATCGTGAACCCGAATTCCTGGGCCACAAGGACAAAAGACAGGCGGCGGATGTCCGCGCGCAAAAACCGCCTTTGCCCGCCGCTGTTGCGGATCGGGTGAACCAGGCCCTTGTCCTCGTAGAAACGGATCGCAGAGACTGCAAGGCCGGTCCGCTCGGCCAGGCCGCCAATAGACAAAAGATCATCTGCCTTCATAAGCTTCTTCAAAACAGTCCCTTTTTTCTCTTGACCTCAAGTTTACTTGAGGAATTATCTCTAGTGTCCACGAGGAGTCAAACCTTGAGAGGACGTCGATATGAGCGCTGCATTTCTGGAACATGTAAACGTTACAGTGACCGACCCGGCCGCGACCGCCCGCCGGCTGGAAGACTGGTTCGGCTGGAAAATCCGGTGGAAGGGCCAGTCGCTTGGCGGCGGAACGACCTATCACATCGGCAACGAGACGAGTTACGTCGCAGCCTACAGCCCGCCAAAGGACACCACCCCGGTCGCCGGTGTCAGTTACGACCACCATGGAGGGCTCAACCACATTGCCGTTGTGGTCGAGGATCTCGACGCGGCCGAGGCCAGGATCAAGGCAGGCGGCTACACGACCCACAATCATCAGGACTATGAGCCGGGCCGCCGGTTCTATTTCGATGATGATGACGGGATCGAATTCGAAGTGGTCAGCTACACCGGCAAAAGCTGACCGCAAACGGGTTTTCCGGGACCAGACAAGACTTCTCCCGGAGCCCGCCCTCCGGGCGGCTCTTTTTGGGCACTTTCTTCTGAAACAGTCTCTTCCGCAACGTCCATAGATATTTAAGACTGTCTCCGGAACCAGTGAGTCAGCAAGTTGCCAGGAGGGATGGATGAAGCTTGTGCGCAATGAAGAAGTGGTCTGGATGAACGCATTGGGCTACCGGGAAAAGACCCTGGTCCAGGACAAGGATGTGAATCTGACGGGTGGCCTGGTGCAGCTGGTCGAAGTCCCGCCCCATACGGAGGTGAAGGACCACTACCATACGTCCAGCACCGAAGTGGTTCATGTACTGTCCGGAAAGGGCGTGTTCCATATTGATGGACGGCGGATCGAGCTGGAACCCGGGCAGACGCTTGCCTGCGAGCCCTTTGAGGTGCGCAGCACGGACAACCCTTTTGATTATCCCTTTACCTATATTGTTTTCAGAACCAACTCCGCCAGCAACGACCGTATCTGGTGCGAGCGGTAACACCGGGCAGGTCCGCCCCCCCAGCAGCTTCCGAACTTGTGCTTTGCCAAAGGAGCTTGTGGCCCGGCGGCGGATGGACGGACCGCTCCCGCGCGGCAGAAGGGCTTTGCCGCGCGGGATGAGACGCACTACGGGATCAGTGACCGGTCAGAACCAGTGCCCGGATCGGATATTGCAGGGCCTGGCTGCGCAGGATCAGCGCATGGACCAGCCCGACCGTATCGATCACATGCAGAAAGACAAACTGCCCGGTCGACAGATTGTCGTCCGAATGCAGTCTTTCATGGTTGCTGGTATAGGCGTTGACCGTGCAGCTCGCCCCGGGAGGCAACCGGTCGAGCCCGCCTTCATAAAGCGGCTCAAGCACCGTTGTGATGGTCGCCGTCTTGGAAGCCTTGCCCGCATCCAGAAGCTGGCTTCCGGAGGTCACCTGCCCGCTGGCAATCTCTTCCTGCACATCCGTAATCACCAGCGGAATGATGGTGAACGGAACAGCAGGACAAAAGGCTTCGGCGACCATGCCCGGTTTGAGAACCTGGGCTTCCACCTGGCCGAACCCGGCCAGAATCCGCTGATGCAGGGAATTATCGGGAATGATCACCCCCGCAGGCCGCATCAGGGGTGTCACAATCTCCCCGGGCCGCAGCACGAATTGTGTCACCCGGCCATCCACCTTGGCTGAAACCGTCATCTTGTCCAGTTCGACCTCGGCTTCGGCAAGCCTGGCTTCGGCACTTTTCAGCTTGCTTGGCAGGGCCACGTTGATCCGGGTCTCGGCAAGCTCTTTGTTGGCTTCCGCCGCCGCCAGACCGCCTGCGCGTGTATCGACCGTGTTCTGGAGCTTTTCCAGATCCCGCTCACTGACCACATTGGCGTTGCGGTCAAACAGCTCCTGCCGGGTTTCCAGCTCGTCCTGCGCCTGTTTCAGCGACGCGGCCGCCTGATCCACCTGCGCGGACGCCACCGCCAGTTCGCCCTCGGCCAGGGCTATCTCGCCCTTGATCTCCTCAATCTGCTGCCGGGCGGTCAAAACGTCGGCTTCCTGACGGCTGCTGTCCAGCTTAAACAGCGGATCACCGGTCTTCACATTTGTTTCCAGATCCAGCGGCACAAAGACTTCCTCCACCCGGCCGGTCGCCTCGGGCAGGATGGCCACGGTCCGGAACGTGGACACCGCGCTTTGGGAGGTGGGATGGAAATAGAAGATCAGAGTGATCAGGGTAATGGTGAGCATGAGGCAGGTCACAATGCCGTAGCGCAGCTCGAACCAGACGGAATAGAGCGTGATCTCATGTCCGATCCGCTTGCCCTGCACATAGCGGCGGATCAGATAGTCCGGCAAGATGGTGATCATCGCACTGAAGAGCGTCTCAAACATCAGCTGTCCTTCCGCTCTAGGGGGTCTTGCCCTGATCCGGAGCGGCGGAAGCCGCGCCTTCGAGCTCAGCGGACGCCGGCGCGGCCGGACGTTCAGCACTGGCCGCAATCTTCCCGCTCTGCACGGCACTAGACGTCGCTCCGGGCCCATGCGAGGTCCCCTCGCCATTGGGCCCCTCGCTCCCCTCCCCCGGATCCTCCCCGGTTCCAAAGGCCATCCTGCGGGCCGAGCTGGCAATCGTTTCCAGCGGTGTCATGAAGTCGGGAAGCTGAATGAAGGCCAGCACCAGCGCAGCCACCCAGAAGACCTGATTGTGGGTGAACAGCGCCAAAAGCCCGAGAACCGCCACCAGCTCGAATTGGATGCGCCCGTGTTTATGGGCCAGACGCTCCGGAAGGGAATGCAGGTAGAGGTAAAAGGTGCCAAGCAAAACGACCAGGATGATGAGCGCTATGAGAACATTTCTCATCATCGGATCGCTGCCATCTGCCAATGGAATGAAATACGGCAGATGGTGCGGTGCAAGTTCGTGGATTTTAGCGGACATTGCCACTCCGTGACGCTAAGAAACTTCTTTGCCTTGGAGTAGCCGACCTTACGGAAAATTTAAAGAACAGTCTTCGTAAAAGACACCATTCCCCTGCAGCGCCCCTGCGACAAAGCAGAACCACCATTTCAGGATGCGAGCAAGGCCCTGAGGATCTTTACCGGGGCGCCATGCGAATAGCCCCGTCCAGACGGATCGTTTCGCCATTGAGCATGTCATTCTCGCAAATCGCCTTGACCAGCCGGGCGTATTCGCCTGCCTTGCCGAGCCGGGAGGGGAACGGCACCTGCTGACCAAGGGAGTCCTGAACCTCCTGGGACAGCCCCAGCAGCATCGGCGTTTCGAAGATGCCAGGCGCAATTGTCATGACGCGAACCCCCAGCTTGGACAGGTCCCGGGCGACCGGCAGCGTCATACCGGCCACACCGGCCTTGGAGGCCGCATAGGCGACCTGGCCGATCTGACCGTCGAAAGCTGCAACCGACGCGGTGGAGACGATCACCCCGCGCCCGCCATCCGGCGTGACCGGATCGAGCGTTGCCATGCCGGTCGCGGCCTGGGAAAGACAGCGGAAAGAGCCGATCAGATTGACCGCAATCACCTTTTCAAACATGTCCATAGGATGGGCTTCGCCGCGGGAAGTGGTCTTGGCCACTGGGGCAATGCCCGCGCAATTAACAAGAATGCGTTCTTGCCCGTGGGCACTGCGGGCCACTGCGAAGCCTTGTTCAACGCTGGCCTGATCGGTCACATCCACATCCGCGAACTGGCCGCCAATCTCAAAAGCCACCTCTTTGCCTTGTTCCACGTTCCGGTCAAAAATGGTGACCTTCACGCCTTCTGCAGCCAGCAATCTGGCGGTCGCCGCCCCAAGCCCCGATGCGCCGCCCGTTACGACAGCTGCGAGTGATGAATCCAGTTTCAAGCGAACCTCCCGCTTCATTCAAAATACTGACTTATATCAGTTTTTCTATATATATTGACGAAAACGTCAACACGAACATGCAAAGTGTCCGAGAAACCGCACCGGGTCAAGCGCATTTCGGGCTGCTCAAGCCGTACACACTTTTTTGGCCAGAAAGATCCGGTCAAGCGGGAAATGGCTGCTCACCAGCCAGAACCACCAGATCGACCGGATGGCGGATACCGGCGACATGGACACCCGGGCGCGGCTCTGCGGCCCCAGGCTCGTATCCTTGCTCAAGGGCCAGTTGCCACGTGGCCTGGTCTGTCAGCGCCGCACAGCGCTGGCTCTTGTTTGCGTCTTCCAGTTTCGCAGCCCGGTTGACCGCATCCCCGATCACTGTGAATTCGAGCCGGTTTTTCGAACCGATCACACCGGCCGTGACGGTCCCGGCCGAAACGGCCGTTCCGATGCGAAGCGGCCCCGGCCAGCCTGCGGTTTGGAACCGGTCCTGCTGCACCGCCACACAGGCCACCAGCTTTTCGGCCGCCCGCAAGGCATCCGCAGCGTAGGTGTCTGACGGATGGACAGCGCCGAAAGTAGCCAGGATGCCATCGCCGAGAAACTTGTCCACCCGCCCGCCTTCCTGATTGATCACATCAACTGCAAGGCTCTGATACTGCGCCAGCACCGACAACACGGCCTGTGGGTCCAGGGTTTCTGATGTGGCGGTGAAGCTGCGGATATCGGCGTAAAGAATGGCCGCCTCGCGCAACGTGCCCTCCCCGGCTTCCAGCGCGGTCTGGGCCCCGGTGATGGAGGCAGCCACTTCCGGAGCAAAGAACCGGCGCAGATCCTTGGCGGCCTCGTGGTCTTTCGTTGCCTCAAACAGCATGGACCGGCCCCGGTACAAGGCGGCGGACAAGATGACCGTCACCGTCAGGATGACCATGGTTTTGTCCAGCTCCGCGCCGATCAGGATCGAATTGCCGGTCAGGTATTCCACATAATTGCGGGTCACCCGCATACCGTCCATATCCGCAAAGGCCGCATAAAAGACAAGCCCCAGCCAGCCGCACACAGCCACAAGCCCGGTGGTCAAAACAAATCTCGGGTCAAAACGCAGCGCCCTCAGACCAATGAAAATGAACACATACATCAGGGTGGGCGCTTTCAGGTAGAAGGCGGGATGCTGGTCATATTGAATGTGAAAGGAGAAGATCAGCCCCACCAGCAGCGCCATGTCCACCCCGATGGAAATCAGGAGATACCATTGCGGCAGCTCATAGCGGTAGGACAACATGAGCCGGAGTATGGTGAACAGGAAATAGGCCCCGAGCGCAAAGGGCACAAAGTTGAACCCGGCTGCGCCCTCCGCCCTCGGCGCGATGACATAAAGGGTTGAGAAAAACAGCACGAGCCCCAGCTGAACCCAGCCGATCAGCCGCTCTGATGAGGTTTCCCGGCCGCGGATTTCGGAACGCACCCGCTCCGGCAGCCCGGTCTCCGGCGGCCCGCCCTGAAGGATGTATCGCAAATACTGAGACAATGAGGTCATGACACCCAGTCACCTGACAAGACGAGCGGAGTGTCCTCCGTTGCCCCGGAAGAAGCAACAGAGCTGCGCGCAAAAGTGACCGCTTGTGAAAACGGACCGCAGTCTTGTGCCGACCGGGGAGGAGATCCCGGCCTTTGGCAGTAGGAATGCTCCCAGACGGATGCATCATCGTGGACTTATACCAATCACAATTGATGATGCCCTATTTGATCACGCTTGGAGGGTCTTCGGCCAGGAGCGCGTCGCAGGTCGATACGGGGTATCGGGCCAGACGTGCGACAACGTCCGAAGCCCCTCCAAGCGCGGCCTCCGGTGACCCAATTCCGCCCATCGGACATCGTTGCACCGCTTATCCGGTCAACCAGACCGGGTTTCGCGATGCGACTAGCCGTTGAACGGAATTGGGAAATCAAATAGGGCATCATCAATTGCGATTGGTATTACCAGCCTGCCAGAAGCCGCAGCTGTTCCACCTTGCGCACCAGTTCGCTCTGCCTGCGGCAGCCCGCTTTCGACAGGGCCGCCTTGATCTGATTGCGCACGGTGTAAACACTCACCCTGCGTTTGGCCGCAATCTCGACGGGTGTTGCCCCTTCCGCCAGCAGCAGAACCGACTGGGCCTCAGCCTGGCTCAAGGTCAGGCAATTCTGAAGCTGTTTGACCGGCGACACCTCAGCGGACAGGCGTTTGACCGCAAGCAGCGTGGCCGCACCGGAGACAGTCAGGAACGGACCGAAGGGCGAGCGGTCCAGGTCCCCCAGCCGCAGCCCCATACTTCTGCAGATCCACTCATCTCCGTCCGCGTCGCGCAGCCTGATATTCTTGAAAACCTGGCCGTTTCCATTGGCCTGTTGCCGGAGATGCGTCAGGAAGCCCCCCCGCGCCGCGTCACTTCCGCACTCCAGGCGGCGGAACCCGTCGCTGCCGAACAGCTTGCCGCAGGACAGAAGCGTTTGCCCCAGTGCGCAGGTATACTGGATCGTCAGATCGGCATCGACCACGATCACAGCCGTGCCGCCCCCGAGCAAGTGCTGTTCAGCAGCCCATTTTTCAAAATTCAGCCCCTCAATCATCTGGTTGACCGCCAGCGAGTGCTGGATCACCGGCGTCAGAAGGGCACACAGATCAACCCAGGCCTGTTCAAATTTGTCCTGATCCCGCGCCCGCATGTTGCCGCCAATCAGGAACATGCGGTCCGTATCAAGCGCCAGCAGCACTCCCCCGCCGCAATAGATGTCGCCCTGGGGTTGAAGCAGATCGGCAAAAAAGGCCGTGCGCTTGATGGCGCGCGGATCGCACAGCGCCCCGCTTGGGACCGCTTCGCCAATCCGGCATTTCGGAAAATTCAGCGCATAGGGATTCTTGTCCGCATAATGGTCCTGATAGAGCGCCAGCACATCCGGATCATAGCCGGCCGTATAAGCAAGGGGGGCGGCTTGCGTGGTCTGATCGTAGCCGATCAGCTGGGTTCCGATATAAGTGCCAAGGGCTTGCCCCATGGCGTCCAGAAAATCCCGCCAGCCGTCCGGAGCCATCGCGGCCGCAATTGCAAGGTTTGACAGGTGCCTATACTGCTGCGTCGTTACGGCCACTTCCGCCCCTTTCCGCCTTACGTCCATGGACATATACGCTCTGCCGCAAGGTTCCAAACCCGCAACCGCGACACAACCTATAATAAATGTGCGCCTATAGTCCAATTGGACCATGCCATTAATGCATACAGCCTATAAACAAGATGCAGGTCGTGTTGACCAGCTTGACGCAGCGCTTATTAAAGTTGCAGGGCTGATTCCGGCAGCATCATAGGAATTCCCGCATTCCTGCAACCGGCGAGCGACCTAATTTTTTAAGTATGTTGTTTTTTTCGGCGGCCAATTAGGCCGCCATTTTTTTGGCAAAATTTCGAACCTCTGGATCAAAGGCTCTTTCAAGACCTGCGACAATGAATTGCTCCTGTCACATTTTAGAGCGAATTCTTTGGAAATTTTTTCCTTGAATTTGAGGAGAGAAAAGTACTTTTCTTCTTTTTTTCGAAATTACTGTTTTCAACAGCCTCAATGCAGCTATCGCGAACCTCGCGCCAATAACTTCTGTATGCTGGAAGCAGGCAGGAAATTGAGTGCCTTATACCAAGCGACGAAATTTGAGACTCCTTAGGTTTCCCAAGCGGCTTCGAATATGATTCAGAATGGCAAACATAAGGAGTTTGCCATGGGTGCACCGATCCCGCTTCGCACTGATTGTGATGCTTTGATGCTTTGATGCTTTGATGCTTTGATGCTTCGCCAACGTGCCCGTTTGTCTTCAGATGCAGATCAGACGCGCCGCCTTTTGGCTCTGGCGGCCATCTATGATGGGGGAAAGCTGGCCCCAAGAATCTGAACAGTTGTGTTAAGTGGATTTTTTGCTCCAGATCCGACAATTTTGTCGGCATGAAGGAGTGAAGATGGCAAGACGACCGAGACGAAATCACAGCGCTGCATTCAAGGCCAAAGTCGCATTAGCGGCTTTGAAGGCGAAAGATCCACTTAAGAAGCAGCACCAAACTGTTCAATCAAACGGGGCCACTTCTAATCAGACAACCAGATCGTAGATACCTGTTGCCGCGCCTGGAACAGACTTATCGATCAGCCCTGGACTATCATGTCATTCGGTATGCGGGACTGCGCCCATCGGTTCTGAATAATGTCGGTTGGTATAAACTCCAGGTACTATTCCTGTTCTACCTAGTTGGGGTAAATGAGATGCCTAATTCCAAAGCCTTAGAACTACTCATCGGGCAAGCAATGTTAGGGCAGGCAATGCTTGGAGAGATTTCGTGCTCGCTCATGGAAGCATACATTGAATGGGATATTACGACCCGAAATTGGGAAATAGTTCTGAAGTACGCAGAAAGTGAAGCCAATTCAGGTGAGATGTTCGACGATATCTTATCCGAGTTTTATGTTGATTTCGACAACATGAAGTCCGCAGGGCTTCTCAACTATGTTGACACCTTTAGCTCTAGAATGGAACTGTCCAACATCCTCGCCAATATTGAACCTTTCCGTGAGGGAGATAAAATATTGCGAGGATACTCTTATCGTAAAAGAATTTAATATACTGACATTAATTTCTAGTTTTATTGTCTAAATAGTTCGCCCTGAACACTGTCTAAGAAACCGATTCAAAAAATTTATGAGACTTGACAATAGGTTGCGAGCCTTCGTGTCATGACCCTGATGCTGGCGATGTTGACCCATGTGGTGGCACTTTCGACGGATTTTTCCCAGACCTTTGCCAGCCGGCGGCATCGTCCGAACCATCCGAAGGTGCGTTCCACCACCCAACACCGGGGTAGTACATGTCAGGCGTTTGCGGTATCTGAGCGCTTTTTGATTTCTATGGTCCACACTCCGCAGCCGACCAATGCGGCACGGAGTTTGTCGCTCGCGTAGCCGCCGTCGGCAAAGATGGCGCGGCCAGGGGAACTGGTCCCGGATGGCTTTTAGAACATCGGGCGCACCGTCCCGGTCCTGGATGTCGGCGGCATGAACCAGCACAAACAGCATCAGGCCAAGTGTATCGGTGATGATATGGCGCTTGCGGCCTTTGATCTTCTTGCCCATATCATAGCCTGAAACTCCGCCGCTTTAGGTGGTTTTCACACTCTGCCTGTCGATGACAGCGGCAGAGGGAGAGGCCTCGCGTCGTTCCAGTTCCCGCGTGGCTGCAATAAGGATGGGGTTGATCGTCTGCCAAAGGCCGGTATCGCGCCAGCAATAGAAATAGCCACGCACGGTGGAGGCTAGGGAAAATGTTGCGAACGAACATGAGGTTCTGCACTTGGGGCCGATTCCAAGTAGAACGATTGTGGAAGCCCGTCAGGCGCCGACCTGGCAGGACATGCTCAACTATTGATGCTTCTCTGATGTTAGTTATTTTCTTTGCATCTTGTTTAATTTTTAGCGGCAGCGCATTACCTTTTAAAGGACAAGGTGAGGCAAATGGAGTTTTCGGTATGAGCAACAATAAGTTCGGTATTCGAGATGACATTCGGGACGAGATTGCTAGACTAAATGAAAATCTTCAGAATAGGAAAAGTAGATTTGAGCTAGAAAAAGCTGTTCCGCGCCCCCCTTGGCTAGTCTATCCTGGATTCCCTAGGATCAGTATGAACTGGCGAATTGGGGGGGGGGAGAAGACTATAAGTCGTCATTTATCAAATGGTACATAGGGCTGACTAGCAAAGTTCGTGAAGATTATAGAAAAAAATTTCCAGAACCGACGGACTTTAACGGTTTTTACGATATGCTAGAAGACAAAGTAAGAAGACAAAAGTAATAAAATCAAAAAACCTGGTCGCACAGCATACAAAATCATATTTACGCCCCACGTCGCGTTCTGCGGCTATGGTGTCGCCGAATTTCAGTTTCAGAAACATCGAGCCAGCTGCCCCCGCAAAAACCGAATGATTTGTGTTGCGGCTTGATATTGTAGCCGCTTTCAACTCATCAGATCCGGAATTTTTTCTGAAGACTTCGAGGTATTTTCCCCGGACTTAAAGGCAATGGATGGTCTGGACCGTTTAAGCGGTTCAACGCCCACCTCCTCGCATCGCATGGGCATCTCCGCCGCCAGCAACCTGACGGCCAGCTGTTGCACACTCTTCTTCACCTGAAGCCGCCGGAGCGCCTGATCGGGGGCAAACAGGAGGCCAGAAGGACACTTTTCCTTTCAGCCCGCCCTTAAGGCGTCAGGATCATGCCTTCGCTGGCGATCAGGGTGCCCGGATAGGCGTTCTGGGCGGCAAGGCCGATCTCGTCGAGTTCGTCGTCCGAGCGGCGCGGGTCATGGTGGAAGAGAACCGGGGTTTTCACCTGCCCGGCCCGGGCCAGTTGCAGCGCCTTTTGCCAGGTCGAATGGCCCCATCCCTTGAAGGTTGGGTATTCCTCGTCGGTGAACATGGCATCATAGATCATGATGTCCGCGCCCTTGACGAATTCCGGCAAGGCTGCGTCGATGTCCGGCTCGCCATGTTCATGGTCGGTGATGATGCAGATCGACTTCCCTTGAAAATCGAAGCGGTACCCGCACGCTCCGCCCGGATGATTCAGCTTCGTCGTCCGGATGCGCAGGTCATCCTGGCGGGGAATGTCGTCTCCGGCCGAAAACCGCTTGAAGTCGACCGCTTTCAGGGTCTTGGCGGCGACCGGAAAAATCGGCGGCGACATGATCCGGCTGACAATGTCGATAAGCTGGGTGCCGTCCTGAAAATGGCCTGCCCAAGCGGTTACCTTGAAATTGGGGTCATAGGCGGGCTTGAAAAACGGCAGACCGCAAATGTGGTCAAGATGGGTGTGGGTAAAGAGCAGATCGAATTCGCGCGTCTTGCCGTTACACAGCTCCATGCCGAAATTGCGCGCGCCCGATCCGCAATCCACCAGAACAAGGGCGTCTCCCGCCCGGATTTCGAAACAGGCCGTCTCCCCCCCATAGCGCAGCGTACTGGCCCCCGGTGCGGGAGTGGAGCCTCTGGCACCCCAGCAGCGGAGAAAGAAGTCATCTGCCACGGTTGTCTCCCAAGGCGATGTGACCATGCTGCCGGTATGGTCCGGATCGATCTGGCCGGGACAGAGACATGGCTAGAAACCGGGCCCGGGCAGCGGGACGTGGCATGCCGGTGCCTGCCGCCCGGCGGGACATGGGACGCTGCAGCGGCCCGAAACACTCCGGCGGCATATCACAGACACGCCGCGCGATTCCTTTCCCGTCATATCCCGTTTTATGTCTCACAAACCACGTCTCCAGGTCGTTCCCTTGGCCTAACCGCCGGCATTCTCACGTCTTGCGTCAGCCAGATCCCGGGTCGTCCGCTCCAGGCGCAGCGCAAGTGTCCGCATAACCTCCAGCGATATATCAGGAAATTCTTTCAAGAGTTTCAAGAAGTCGTCTTTTGAGACCGTCAGCACATCCATGTCGCTGGCTGCGACCAGGGTCGCCGTGCGGGGCACGTCGCACAGGATGGCGATTTCCCCAAGGATGGAATTCTCCCCCACCTGGGCGACCTTCTTCTCGCCTTCGGGCGTGTCGACCAGAACATCGGCTGCCCCTGCCAGAATGATGAATGCACAATCGCCCTCCTCCCCCTGGGAGCACATGCGCTCATTCAGGCGGTACTCGGTCCGCTCGCTGATAAAGGCAAGCAGGCGCAGCTTTGTCTCGTCAATCCCGTGAAACAACGGAACTTTTCGAAGGGCTTCGACTTCAGTTTCAAGCGTCATACTCTGCTCCCGGCCTCATCTTCTTCTGGCATATATCCCTCTTGGCATGCAATCGCGTTCGTAAGATCTTACGCCTTTTAAGAACACTTGCACTTATCTACGCATTCTCTGAAATCCGTCCCTGATCCAAGGTGTAGCGCCGGTCGAATTCGGCGGCGATTTCTGCATTTGAAGTTCCATACAGGAAGGTTTTCCCGGACAGGACCTGCCGCAGGGCATTGCGCAGCGCCTTGTCGTCTTCGGTCAGGCCGGTTGCAATGTCATCCAATATGGTGATTTTCGCGTTTTTCAAAAGGCCGCGGACAAGCGCAATCCGCCGTCTTTGACCGGCTGACAGGCGCGATCCGGCCACCCCGACATGATAGCCGAACCCGGCATGAATCACCGGCCGGCGCAGGCCCGTCTCTTCCACGATGGTGCGGATCACCTCGTCTATGCGGCGGCGGGCATCCCGGCGGTCAACGCGGGCCCGGCCGAAGAGAAGATTGTCCTCAATGGTCAGCGGCGGCAGATAAACATCCGGGTTGAAGGTCACGAACCTGTCACTGGGGGCTACGACCCCGTCCAGGAACCGCTTGCGGGCCGCAATGATCTCGTCCCGCAATTCGTCGGTCATGACCCCGAGGCGGTGCCGGGCGGGCACCAGCTTGAAGGCCAGCCCCATGAGCCGGGACCGGTCCGCATCGGTCAAACCGGGTTTCTGCTGACCGGATTTCGCGATCCGAACAATGCGCTCGAATTCCGGCAGTTCATCCTGGTTGATAAAGGAATAGGTTCCCAGAAGACCGCTGTCACCGGAGACGTTGGCAAACAGTTCCAGCATGGTCTCGGCAATCTTCTGCCCCACCTGCTGCAGCTTCTTGTCAAAACCGGTCTCGGCCAGGAAGGTTTTGACCTCCTCCAGATCCGGCACCTGATCCATGGTGATCTCCGGATCGGACGGCACGGCAAAGAACAGGTTCTCCGCAAGGCTGGCGCTGGCATTGAAGCGGTCCGGGCTCCACAATTCCACAAGACCGGCAAGCTTCGGGGTTTCGGCGATCCGGCCAGCCAGGGTCTTGCGGACAGACAGGATCTTTTCCGCAAATTCATCATTCATCGACGGGTCAAGCCGGGATTGCAGCCCGAGCCGGTAGATATCGTTGTCGAGACCAACTGTTTCCAGCAGTTCAAGGGCCTTTTCCTGAAGCTCCGCATCGCTGTCCACCCCGGCTGCAGACAGGTCGTTCCAGTCTGCGGCCATATCGTAGATGGGGTTCTTGGTCAGGCTCGCCTCGCTGACCCGGCGCTTGTAGAGTTTTTCCTCCTCCGCATCCCGTTCGGGCGGCACAAGCGGCCGGTGCCGCAGGCCATAAAGCAGATTGTCCTGGATGGTGCCGGTCCACACATGCACTGCCCCCCCCACATAGGCGATCTCCCGGCCCAAAGTGGCGTCAGTGAGCTTGTCCAGATCATGAGAGCCGATCTCAACCTTGCCGGAGGAGGCCGACACCAGCCCGGCGGCCAATTGCAGCACTTCGGACCGGCCAGAACCGTCCGGCCCGGCAATCGCACAGGCCGTTCCGGCAGGGACTTCAAGCGACACATCCAGGACTTCCTGGCCTGCCGCGCCGCCGGAAAAGCTCACCCGGTCGAATCTCACATCGCCATCCAGCCGGACGCTTTCATCGGAGGTCAGCCGTTCCGTGCCGTGAATGTCCGACGGATCGAAATTCTCCACCACAGTCTGGTACTTGACGCTCACATCCGCTGTCATCTGATAGAAGGACAGGAGCAGCTTCCAAGGTCCGGCCAGATCCTTATAGGCTGCGATGACCGCCAGCAGCGCGCCGATGCTCAAGTTGCCCTCAATCACCAGATACCCGCCGATCAGATAGAAGAAGAACGGCGTCAGCTGGTTCATGAAATTGTTCAGGAACTTGATAAGGAATTTCCGGTTGAAGATCTCGTAGCGGATCTTGAAATTCTCATAAAGCCGGTCGGAAATATCCGCCGAATGCCAGGCCGCCGCGTCATTGGCATGAATTTCAGCCACCCCGGTGATGCTCTCGCCCACCTTGTCCGCGATGACGCGCACATTCTTCACCCGCTTGCGCGACAGCAGCACAACCCGCTTTTGCAGCATAGGAATGACATAACCCTGGATCGGGTAGGAGCTGACTGCAGCCAGCCCCAGAAGCGGGTCCTGCATGAAAATGAAGCCCAGCTGCACAACCAGCATGCCGCCCTGATAGGCCGGAAGCGCAAACGCCTCGCCGATATAGCCGCCGACATCCTCCACTTCTGAGGTGATCATTGGAATGATTTCGCCGGAGCTCACTTTCCGGAAATGCGGCAGGCGGAAGCGGAGCACCCGCTGGAACAGTTCAAAGCGCAAGCGGCGCAGCATGCGCTCACCCAAACGGCCCTTATAGACATTGAGATAGAATTTCAGGCCGTTGGAAACGACCACAAGGCCGAGAAAGGTGCAGCACAACAGCACCAGATAGGGAACCTGATCGAAATCGGCCCCCAGAATGCTGCGCGGAAAATTGTCGCCCTGCACGGCATCGTTGACGATCAGCTTTGGCAGTTCGAGCAGGAAATACACCACCGGATAGGTGAGCACCGTGACCATGAGAATGAAGATCTGCTGACGGGCACTGTATTTCCAAATAAAGCGAAACAGACTTTTTTCCATAAACTCATCCAAACGTCACGAAACAGACGTGCTTTTGCAATTGATTTCAGCTTGTATCAAAGGCAGTTGACGATGACCATGACCTGTTTGCCGGGTCACAGGCCCGCCCCCGCCGGACGCGGCGCATGCGGGCGCCCGCTCACAGGACCAAAGGCGGCACGGGGCCCAGACATCCGCAGAGCGCCCGGACCTTTTAGAACCGGCATCAACACATACCTCAGCAAAATAGGCTTTTTCGATCCTACCTCCCTCAGGCACCAGTGTGCCAGCCCGGTTGATGGTTTGCCACAACGGCATTTCTGCACTTGTTGGATGGACTTCGTTTGCATACACATCAGGGCGTGACAAGTGCCCGGCAATTGAGACATAAACTCATTGGGGAAGTTTTTGTTCAGGTCCAGTATGAGTTCCAAGACGCCGAAAATACTGATCTACAGTCATGACTCGTTCGGGCTGGGCCATCTGCGGCGCTGCCGCGCCATTGCCCATGCCCTGGTCGGCGACTTCGACACCCTGTCTGTCCTGATCCTGTCCGGCTCGCCGATCATCGGCAGTTTCGAATTCCGCTCCCGCGTTGATTTTGTGCGCATTCCCGGCGTGATCAAGCTGCGCAACGGCGAATACACCCCGCTTTCGCTGCACATCAACATCGACCAGACCCTGGCCATACGCTCCTCGATCATCGAGCACACAGCCAAGGTGTTCGAGCCTGATATTTTTATCGTGGACAAGGAGCCGCTCGGCCTGCGCGGCGAAGTGCTGGGAACGCTGGAAGCGCTCAAGCAGACAGATACACGGCTGGTGCTTGGTCTGCGCGATGTCATGGATGACCCGGATGTCCTGCGCGAAGAATGGGACCGCAAGAATGTCTATCCCGCGCTCAAGGATCTTTATGACGAGATCTGGGTCTACGGACCAAAGGACATTTGCGATCCGCTGGAAGGCGTTGACGTTCCTGACTGCGTGACGGCCAAGCTACGCTATACCGGCTATCTCCGGCGGGACCTGCCGGAGCGCGCCCAGGATCACCCCGTCCCCTCTCCCTTTGGTGAAGAGCCCTATATTCTCGTGACCCCCGGCGGCGGCGGCGACGGGGTGGAAATGGTCGACTGGGTGATGCGCGCCTACGAGACCCGCCAGCGTCCGCTGTTTCCGGCCCTGATCGTGCTGGGGCCATTCATGCCTGCTGCCGCAGCGACCCAGTTCAGCGAGCGGGCCGAACATCTGCGCGATGTGGAGATCATCCGGTTCACGCCCCAGATCGAGCCCTATCTGGCCAGTGCCACCGCCATTGTCGGCATGGGCGGCTACAACACTTTCTGCGAGATCCTGTCCTTCGACAAACCGACCCTGATGGTGCCGCGTGTGATCCCGCGCCGTGAACAGGCGATCCGGGCCGAGCGGGCGGAAAGAAGCGGCCTGCTGAAGGTACTGCCGATCGACCGTTATCCCGACTCAGACCTCATGTCCGCCGCCCTCTCCGACCTTCCGTCCCTCTCCTCTCCCTCCTCAGCCGGGGTCGACAATCTGCTCGACGGGCTTGATGTGATTTCCAACCGGGTGGGAGACATTTTCGAGCGTTCAGCGCCCAAAGACACTGACGCCAAGCTGGTCAATTTCTGACCTCCCCTCCCGAACGACAAGAAGACCCGGTCCATGTCCCGTATCGCCGTTGTGGTCAAAGGTTATCCGCGCCTGTCCGAAACCTTTATCGCCCAGGAAATGCTGGGGCTGGAAAGACGCGGTATCGACATCCTGATCGTAGCCCTGCGCAAGCCCTATGACCCTTACATTCATGATCTGCACCGGCAGATCTCGGCAGAGGTTCTCTACCTGCCCGAATATGTGAAGGACGATCCGGCCCGGGTTGCGGCAGCTAAACGATGGGCGCAAAAGCAACCCACCTATGGCGCGGCCAAAGCGCTGTTTGACGCCGACTACCGGCGGCAGCCAAGCGCAGACCGGCAGCGGCGCTGGGCACAGGGCTGCGTCTTTGCCCATGAGCTGCCGGAAGACATCACCTGGATCTACACCCATTACCTGCACACGCCCTGTTCGGCGGCCCGCTACGCCGCGCACCTGTCCGGGCGCAACTGGTCCTTTTCCGCCCATGCCAAAGACATCTGGACCAGCCCGGACTGGGACCTGAAGACCAAGATCGCCGATGCGGCCTGGGGGGTCACCTGCACCAAGGTCAATGTGGATCACTTAAAACGCCTTTCGGACGATCCGGACAAAGTGGAGCTGCTTTATCATGGGCTGGATTTTTCCAGCTTTCCGGAGCCTGACGGCACCGTCTCCCCCCGTGACGGCAAAACCACACCGGTGCAGCTGGTCTCAGTCGGCCGGGCGGTGGAAAAAAAGGGATATGACGACCTTATGGCCGCCCTTGCCCAACTGCCTGAAGACCTTGCCTGGCACTTTACCCATATTGGTGGCGGAGAGCTGTCCGAAACGCTCAGGACCATGGCGAACGGCCTCGGCCTGTCCGACAGAATTACCTGGCGCGGCGCCCAGCCGCGAGAAGAGGTGATCGCGGCCTGCCGGAACGCGGATCTCTTCGTCCTGCCCTCCAAACTTGCCCGCACGGGCGACAGGGACGGCCTGCCGAACGTGCTGATGGAAGCCCAATCCATGGGGCTGTGCTGCCTGTCCACCAAAGTTTCCGCAATCCCTGAACTGATCCTGGATGACGAAACCGGATGCCTTGTGGAGCCTGGCGCGCCGGTGCAGCTGGCGGCCGCTCTTGCGAAGCTGATCAGGGATCCGCAAAAGCGCCATCTTCTGGGTCTGGCAGCGGCAAAACGGGTGCGCAGCGCGTTTTCGACCGATCCGGGGCTTGACCGGCTGGCGGAGAAGTTTCGTAAGGTGCTGTGACGCTCACGGCTCAAACCGCCCGCCCGGACCGCCTGAACGGACCGCCTCCCGGACAGACTGTCCGGACCGCATGCCTGAAAAGCGTATATAAACAGCGTGTCTGGCCACCCTTCAGGGACCGCTTATGAAAATCGCCTTCACCGCTCCAATGAAGCCTTTGGACCATCCGGTTCCCTCCGGAGACAGGACCATGGGACGGCTGATCGTCAGGGCCCTCGAAAGCCTCGGCCACGAGGTGCGCATTGCCAGCCGGTTCCGGTCTTGGCGCAAGGACCCCGCGGACCTAAACAGCGGCCTTTTGCATCGGGAGGCCCTGTCGGAAGCGGAGCGAATTGCCGATCACTGGACCCGGGAGGGCTACCGGCCGGATCTGTTTCTGACCTATCACCTCTACCACAAGGCGCCTGACTGGATCGGCCCGGCACTTGCCGAGCGGTTCGGCCTTCCTTACGCGATTGTCGAGGCAAGCCGGGCGCCAAAACGTCAGACCGGCTCCTGGGCGGCCGGGTTCGCCGCCGCAGACGCCGCCCTGAAGCGGGCGGATGCAGTTGCAGCAATCCACAGCGCCGATCTTGACTGCCTGCGCCCGGTCGTGGCCGAAGACCGTCTTCAAGTCGTCCTGCCCTTTCTGGACGCCAGCCCGTTTCAGGCCGCAGGACTGACGGCCCGCTCGTCAGTGCACACGCCGTTCAGGCTGCTCACAGTGGGCATGATGCGCGAGGGGGACAAAACCGGCTCCTATGAGGTTCTGGCAAGCGCCCTCAAAATGCTCACAGACAGGCCCTGGCATCTGACCCTTGTCGGTGACGGTCCTTGCCGGGACCATATCCTGTCCCTTTTTCCGCAAGATCGGATCACTTTTTTAGGGGCCCTGCCGCCGGAGGATCTGCCAGCCCAGTACGCGGCCCATGATCTTCTGGTCTGGCCAGCAATCCGGGAAGCGTTCGGTCTTGTCTTTCTGGAGGCGCAGGCGGCGGGAACGGCCGTCCTGGCAGGCGCCACATTCGGCGTTCCCGATATTGTGCGCCATGGGGACACGGGGCTGTTGTCACCGGAAGGCGATGTGGAGGCCTTCGCGGCCAATCTGCGCCGTATTCTTGACCACCCGGACATGGCCATGACGATGGGCCGGGCGGCGGCCGCCCATATCGGTGCCCGGCACACACTGGCGGCCGGAGCGGCCCGGCTGGCGTCCCTGCTCCAACGCGCCTGCCGCAATCGCGCCGCAGCGTCGAACTCAGGCACACAAGGAGCGTGAGCACCATGCAATTCAAGGCCTTTATCCATGTGCAGCACCTTCTGGGCACTGGCCATGTGGTCCGGGCTGCGGCCATCGGCAAGGCGCTTGCCCAAAAAGGGATCGCCGTCACACTTGCCAGCGGCAACAAAATCCCGCCCACGCTTGACACGGGCACGCTACAGGTGGTTGCGCTCCCGCCGTGCAAAAGCCCGGATGCACGTTTCAAGCGGCTTGTCACCCTTGAGGGCCAGGATATTGACGAAGCTTGGAAAAAGGCACGTGTTCACGCATCGATTCAAGCCTTCGAAGCCGAGGACTTCGATCTGCTGCTGACAGAGACCTATCCCTTTGGCCGCCGCCAGCTGGATTTCGAGCTGACACCGCTTTTGGAGCGGGCAAAGGCAAAACCCCGCCCGCCGGTGATTGCCACCTCTATCCGTGACATTCTGGTGCGCAAGAAGGAGCTCTGGAAAGAAGAATGGATGGCCGGTCAGGCCCTGAGGTTCTATGACCGGGTGCTGGTTCATTCCGATCCAGATTTCATCCAGCTTGCCGACAGTTTTCCCTTTGCGGACCGCGTCGCGCCGCTTGTGCGCTATACCGGCTATGCCGATGCAGACCGGCAAGCCCACCCGGAGGGAAAGGATGGCACGGATGAGGTGATCCTGTCCTGCGGCGGCGGCGCGGTGGCAGAGGCTCTGTTATCCGCCGCGCTGGAAGCCCGCTCCCTGTCGCGCCGCGCCGGGGATACAAGATGGCGTCTTCTGATTGGCCATGACGTTTCGGAAGACGCCTTTGCACTCTATCGAAGGAACGCGCCAGACGGGGTTTGGGTCGAGCGGGCCCGCCCGGATTTTCCGGCGCTTTTGAAACGGGCCCGCCTGTCGGTCAGCCAGGCCGGATATAACACGGTGCTGGACATCTTGAGCGCCGGTGTTCCGGCCGTCTTCGTGCCCTTTGCCCAGGCCAATGAGACCGAGCAGAGCCAGCGCGCCGAAGCCCTTGCCCGCCATGGCCGCGCCGTCGTGGTCTCTGAGGCGGGCCTCACACCGGAAAAGCTGGCCGCCGCTGTGGACGATGCCCTGCATCTGCCCCGCAAGAGGCACAAAGTCTCGCTGGGCGGGGCGGCCACAAGCGCTGACATTCTGGTAGAAGATCTGAAAGCCCGAGCGGACGGCGGGTCAGCAGGGTTCGCGTCTTAACACTTCTGGAAAGGCAGTGTCCCATGGATTTGCGTCAGTTCAAGACAATGAACGAGGTGCACGAGACCTCCGGCTTTATTGCGGCACTGGAGGCGTTTGACGGCATAACACAGCTGCAGGAGCTGAAAGCCCTCGCCCGCCAGCGCACCGGGATAGCGCACGGCCAGGCGGTTCTGGATGTGGGTTGCGGGTTTGGCCTTGAGACCCTGAGGCTGGCCGAACTCACCGGCCCGTCCGGGCGCTTGACGGGGATTGATCTCAGCCCGGACTTCATTCAGGAGGCTCAAAAGCGGGCCAGAAGCGCCGGACAGGATATCCGCTATCAAGTGGGTGATGCCTGCGATCTGCCGTTTGAGGCCAACAGCTTCGACTGTGTCCGCGCTGAGCGGATGCTGATCTATCTGAAGGACTTCACAACAGCCCTCAGGGAAATGCAGCGGGTGCTGAAGCCGGGCGGGCGCCTTGCCTTGATCGAACCGGATTTTTCCACCAACACCATCAACACCGCCGACCGCCCGCTCATGCGCCGGATCATGGATTACGAAGTGTCCCGGGCGGTGGAGCAGGCCTGGTTGCCGGGGCCGCTGCACGAGGCCTTGCAGGATCTCGGGTTCACGGAAATCGCCATCGCGTCACGGGTCCTGATTTTCCCGCAGGATCTGGGCGCAGGCTATTTTTCGGGGCTTGGAGAAAAGGCGCTGCAGGCAGGGCTCGTGTCCGAAGCGGAGCTGAAAGACTGGCAGAACGAAATTGCAAAGCTGCGCAAAAAGGACCATTTGTTTGCAACGATAGGCTATTTCCTGTTCACAGCCACCTGCCCCTGACCCATCCGGATCCGCGTTCCTTGACCCCTGTTTCCAAATCCGCCGATTCCCAGCGCTTCAAAGACGCGCTTCTTCAGCATCTCGACTGGTTCGCCGAGCGGGGCCGCAAGGTCCGGTTCTGGTGGCGGGACGATGACGCCGTCGCTCCAACGCCTGCCCTGGACCGGCTGCTGGCCCTTGCCAACGCTCATCATGTCGATATCGGCCTTGCCGTCATCCCGAAGGACGCCACCGGGGCGCTGGCGGAGCGGCTGGCAGGCGAAGACCATGCGCTCGTGCTGCAACATGGCTGGCAGCACAAGAATTTCCAGATCAAGGCAAAGCGCGAAAAGGCTGCTGAACTTGGTTCCCGGCGCGACCCGCAGGAACTGATGGCGCAGCTTCAGGACGGCAAGGCCCGGCTGGAGCACTTGTTCGGCGCGCGTTTCGTGCCTGCCATGGTGCCACCCTGGAACCGGATTGATCCGGAGATTTCACGGCGCCTGCCGGAAATCGGCCTGCCGTGCCTCTCCACCTTCACCTTTCACAATTTCCCGCGCGCGCATCAGCTTCAGTGCCATGTCGATATCTTGAAATGGAAACAGCCGGTGCGTTTCATCGGTTGGGAAAGTGCCCGCCTGCGTTTTGACCTGCAGCTCACCCGGCGCCGGAACACACGCTCAGAGCCGCTTGGCCTGTTGAGCCACCATCTTGCCCATGACGAGGCCAGTTTTGCGTTTCTGGAAGACTTTCTGGCCATCGCGGCCCATCACGAGGGCGCAGACTGGCCCGGCGTGAAAGAGCTGTTCGCACAGGCCGCCTGACCACCGCGAAAGACTTCTAGTGTGGTGAATTTAAAAGACGCCTCATTCTAGCAGTCACCGCCGGAGCGTATTTCAAATTCGAAAACTACTCTAAAAACATGAAACTGCTCGTCACCTTCTCGACTCTGAAGTTCGTTTGGAGCGTGGCGGGACATGTGACGAACTTCAGATTCAGGTGACTATGATGAAAGACCGCCTCTATCTCCTGGCCCCCGGCTTTGACGATCCGGCCTATCCGGGCAAGGTGTTTTACTGCTGGCATTGCGCGCTTGTGGAAGGCGTTCTGGCCGCGCGTCCCGATCTTGCGGCAAACCTTGACGTTCACCGGATCGCCTGGACGCGTCCGCGCCGGGAGATTATTGGGCTTTTAGGGGAAGACAACCAAAGCCTGCCAGTGCTGGTCCTACCCGATGGCAGCTTCATCAACGACAAGGACGCCCTGCTGGAGGCGCTATCAAACCGCCACGGCTTTCCCTGGCCCCATCCATGACCCGGAGCGCCGTCCCGGACCTGATCCGGGGCCCCTTGTCCTCCTTAAGATGAAGACGGTGAGTGATACCAAGCGGACCTATTTGATGACCCAAGGGGGATGACCCTGTTCTGCAAGGCTCACACCAAGTTTCGCAGCTTTTCCCATGGGACAATACCGGCAAGGATGCCAGCAAATCTGCGCGGCAGCTCATGGATCCCTATTCCGCAGCCTCGACCGCTGCGCGCAGGGCGCTGGCATAGCGCTGCCGCAACAGGGCCAGTTTCGGGTCGATATAGGTCTTGCAGAAGGGGCGCTCCGGGCCGGAGGCATAATAATTGCGGAAGCGTTCGTCCGACACCCGAAAGGCAGAGAGCGTCAGGATTTTCGTCACCAGCGGCGCCTCAAACCCGTGCTGAAGCGTCCTCAGGATCCGGCCTACCTTCACGCCCGTGCCAGCATCATAGACATAGATGGCCGACCGGTATTTGCTGCGCATCTTGTGCTCCGACGTGCTGGAATGGGTGCGCAGATGGATCTCGATCAGGCGTTCCAGTGGCAGAGCAGCCGGATCGAACGTCACCAGAACCGCCTCCGACCAGCTGTTGTCAGGCCGGTCTGAGCGGATAAAGCCCTGTTCCACATTTGAAATGCCGGACAGCGCCTGAAACACAGCTTCGGTGCACCAATGGCAGCCGCCGCCCAAACCGATTTTCACCTGTGCCTCCAAGATCTGCTGGTTTTCGTCAACTGTGCCAAAGAACCCCGTCTGGCCCAAACGCCTTGGCGGAGATTCCCCCAACGAGATAAAGGCACTGGAAGGCCACCTGCTGCCAGACATACGTAAAACCACCATATGGCTTCTTCTTTTTGTGCCAAACGATTATCATCTGAAAAAATCAGCATAACGCCTTTGCCGGGAGGCCGCCTTGTCCCACGACCACGACCATTCCGAACTCAGCGACATTGACCTGCGCGTGCGCGCCCTGGAAACGCTTCTGACGGAAAAGGGCTATATCGATCCGCCTGCGCTGGACGAGCTGATCGACACCTACGAAACCAAGATCGGTCCTAAGAACGGGGCCAAGGTGGTGGCGGCCGCCTGGGCGGACCCGAATTACCGGGCCCACCTGCTGCAGGACGCAACAGCGGCCATTGCCGATCTCGGCTTTACCGGCCGCCAGGGCGAACACATGGTCGCCGTCGAGAACACGGCGTCCACCCACAATATGGTCGTGTGCACCTTGTGCTCCTGTTACCCTTGGACCGTGCTCGGCCTGCCGCCGGTCTGGTACAAATCCGCCCCCTACCGGTCCCGGGCCGTCCGCGATCCGCGCGGTGTTCTGGCCGAATTCGGCGTGACCTTGCCGGAAACAACCCAAATCAAGGTGTGGGACTCCACTGCAGAGGTCCGCTATCTCGTGATCCCCCGGCGACCGGAGGGAACCGGGGGCTGGAGCGAAAAGGAGCTGGCCAGGCTGGTGACGCGCAACAGCATGATCGGCACCGGGCTTGCGCTTGATCCGGGCACACAGGCGGCAGGAGACGCCCGATGAACGGTGCCCAGGATCTTGGTGGCCAGATGGGCTTCGGACCGATCGAGCTGGAAGACAACGAGCCGAATTTTCATGCCATTTGGGAAGAGCGGACCTTTGCCCTTACGCTTGCCATGGGTGCCACCGGCTCCTGGTCTTTGGATCGGTCGCGCTTTGCCCGGGAAAGCCTGCCGCCGGCCGTTTATCTGTCCTCCAGCTACTATGAAATCTGGACCCTCGGGTTGGAAAAGCTGCTGGTGCAGGCAGGGCTTGTAACTCAGGAAGAACTGGCGGCCGGACATTCCCTTGACGCGCCCAAACCTGTGAAACGGGTCCTGAAAGCGGATGAGGTTGCCGAGACCCTGTCAAAAGGAGCGCCCGCCGACCGGCCCGTGCGCCAGCCCGCCCGCTACCGGGTCGGGGATGCGGTGCGCACCAGACAGATGCATCCGGAACACCACACCCGCCTGCCCCGCTATGCCCGCCATGTGCCCGGCCGGATCGAGGCCGTGCACGGTGTTCACGTCTTTCCCGATACAAATGCGCAAGGTCTGGGGGAACAACCAGCCTGGCTCTATGGCGTTGCCTTCAAGGGAACGGATGTCTGGGGGCCGGACAGCGATCCCCGTCTCACCTTGCGCCTGGACCTTTGGGAGCCCTATCTTGAGCTTGCCTGACCCCTTTGCCTCCTTGCCCCGCCTGCCGCTGGACCAGGACGGCGGGCCGGTGTTCAGCGCCCCCTGGGAAGCCCGGGTGTTCGCCATGACGCTGAAAGCTCATGAGGCTGGCTTGTTTACATGGCCGGAATGGACCGAAGCCCTTGGGGCGGAACTGGCCAAGGACGGAGATGGCAGCGGCGGCATACTTGGCTATTACGATCACTGGCTGACGGCCTTTGAAACGCTGCTCAGCGCCAAGGGCGTGGCCGGGTCCGGTCAGCTTGCCCAGCTGAAAGAGGCCTGGGGCGCGGCTGCAAAAGCCACCCCGCATGGGCAGCCGATTGAGCTGAAAGATCCCCCCCGTGGTGGCGAAGCCCCATGAAACTGAAGGTCCCGCCACCATTGGTCTTTGCAGTTGCGGCCGTCCTGACCTGGGCAGTTTCCGCCCTCTTTCCGGATCTGTCGCTCCGGTTTCCGGGACAGATCCCCCTTGCCGGACTTCTGGTCTGTTTGGGATTGCTGCCGGACATTCTGGCGCTCAAGGCCTTCTGGCAGCGCAAAACCACCGTCAATCCAATGGCCCCCGACAAGACCAGCGCCCTGGTGACCGACGGAATTTACAGGCTGAGCCGCAACCCGATGTATCTCGGCCTTGCCTGCCTGCTCCTCGGGGTCTCCCTCTATTTCGGCAGTCTCCTGTCGCTGGTCCTCTTCCCGGCCTTTCTCTGGTATCTGACCGAATTTCAGATCAAGCCGGAGGAAGATCAGTTGCGGCGCATCTTCGGGGCGGCCTATGAGGACTATTGTCAAAACGTGCGCCGGTGGATCTAGTTTGGTGAATTTGATAAACGCCTCATCTTAGCAGGAACCGCCGGAGCGGATTTCAAATTCGAAAACCACACTAGAAACATAAACTTGCTCGTCACATTCTCGAATTCGAAATTCGTTCGGAGCGCGCCGGAAAATGTAACGAACTTCAGTGTCAAGTGAATAAGAGCCTGTCGTGTTCATCTGGATTCAAACCGGTTCGTCTTTTGCATTGAAATCTCTGGTGTCAGGCATCGAAAGGCAAATCCGAGGAAGCGCCACGCGCTCTTGGACCCTGCTCTAAAATGGCTTCTTTTCAGAATCTTATGCAAAGTTTGGTCTTCAGCCCCCCAGATAGAGCTGACCATTCTTTTTGAAGGCGTCCGCAGCAAAGCCCAGAAAGGCGCGGATGCGGGCGACATTTTTCAGATCTGGATGGGTCAGGACCCAGATGTCGAGATAGCGGGACAGCTCGATCCCCGGCACACGGATCAGCTCCGGATCAAGATCTCCTAAAAAGCACGGCAGCCGGCCGATCCCCATTCCGGTGCGCACCGCAGCGTGAAGCGCGATCATGTCATCCGCCACCAGCCGAATAAACGCGGACGGATAGCGGGTCCGGATCTCTTTCGGCACGCCCCTGCCCCACCATTTGAAGGTGACGCAGGCCAGCGCGTCCCGGGACCGGCCGGTCTCCAGAAGCCCCTGGTGCTGGCGGGCGAAGCTGCGGGCCATATAGTAGCCGCGCCGCTGGCCGGTGGCGAGGCGGCCGAACAGGCTGTCTCCGGGTGTATCGGTCACCCTGACGGCGATATCCGCTTCCCGGCGGTGCAGGCTCAGCTTTTCATTGGCGGCGACCATTTCCAGTTCGATGCGCGGATGGCGCTCTGAAAATTGCCGCATGATTTCCGCCAGTTGCACCTGGAAGAGCAATTGGGCCGCCGTCACCCGCAGCGGTCCTTCCAGCTCCGCATCCTGCGCGGTGATACGGGTATCAAGCGCCAGAATCTCCGCTTCCATACGCCGGGCCGCCGCAACCGCCTCCTCTCCGGCGGTGGTTGGCACGAAGCCCTCCGGCAGCCGTTCAAACAGGCGGGTGGCCATGCGCTCTTCCAGCGCGGACAGGCGGCGGGACACGGTGGAGTGAGTCACCCCCAAGCCGCGCGCCGCCTTGGTCACTGTGCCTGCGGAGGCAATTGCGAGCACAAATTTCAGATCATCCCAATTGTCCATGGCGATCCCAAGCCTTTTTCCTTCTGTGCATTTTTGCACAATGACTTTCGGGAATTGACGAATTTTCCGCAGACCAGCTTCACGATACCGTCAGCTTGTCGAAACGCTTCAGGAAAAGGACCTGCCTCATGCCCATTCAAGCCCTTGCCATGATCACCATTTCCGACAAGGAAAGCCTTGGTGCCTATCGGGAAAAAGCCGCAGAGGCGCTTGCCAAGCATGGCGGCAGCATCCTGGCCGCCACCCCGGATGTGACCGTTCTGGAAGCGGCTGGCACCGCCCCGGACATCGCCGCGCTGCTGTCCTTCCCGGCCCTGGATGCCGCCAAGGCCTGGATCAGCGATCCGGATCTTGCCGATACCCATGCGCTGCGCAACAAGGGTGGCATGTCGACCATCGTGGTCTTGCCGGGGTGAGCGCAGAGTTCAGCCGGTGAGGTTTCCGCTTTCTTTCATTTGCCGGTCGGTTCTATGTATTCAATCTTTGAAATGCGCCCGCGAAACAGAAGCTCTGCATTCTGATAGCTGACGTCTGCAGAGGGAATGTGAGGTGGCTGGCAAGCCCATACCGGGAAGGAGACTGTGATGCCAAAGAAGAGGCCCAGCAACCGAACCATGTCCTGGTCCTCTCTATCCCTTAGGCTTCACCAGACGCATGCGCCAAGTGACGCCTTTTTTGTCTGAGACCAGACGGTAATCGTCGAGAACTTCCCATGTGGCCGCATCATCGGTTGCCGCCCACAGGCTGTTGATCAGCTTGTTGGCACCGGATTCAGGTTTTTTCGGAGAATACATGGACAGGGCAATCACACCGTCTTTTTTCAGGAACGGCACATAGCGGCTGACCACAGCGGCCGGATCGTCGGCAAAATGCAGAACCTCATTGAAGACAATGGCGGAAAAGGTTTCGCCTGCCTCCGGTTCAAAAGCATGCATGTCGCCCGCCCGCAGGCTGGCAATAGCCGGATCCACGTCTGCGATCTGCAGCGAGGCGGGAGAGAGATCGATGCCCACATAGCGTTTGACCCCCATGGGTTTCAAACGCTCATAGAGCAGGCCTTCACCACAGCCGATATCCAGTACCTCGTCCATGGCCCCGGTCAGGCTCAGCCACATGCCGATAATGCCATAGCGCCCGCTTTCGGGAAGCGAGCGCAGAAAGGCCCAGCGCCCGGCTTCATATTCCTCGTCCCAGCCTGCGGCGGTGGTGGCGTTTTTTGACATGGTGTTTCCTGATGGCAAAGGCGGGCCGGAACGGCCCGCCGGACAAATCAAATTCCGGGTCTTCACTTATAGGGATCTGCCGCATCGCGCAAACCATCGCCCAGGAAATTGAACGCCAGAACCACAATGATGATGGGCAGCACCGGGGCCATCAGCCAGGGATAAACGGTTACGACCGAAATATTCTGGGCTTCGTTCAACAGAACCCCCCAGGAAATGGCCGGCCGGCGCAGACCGAGATTGAGATAAGACAGCGCGGTTTCCCCCAGGATCATGGCCGGGATCGACAAGGTGGCGGAGGCAATGATGTGGCTGGTGAAGCCAGGGAGCAAGTGCCGCGTGATCACACGTTTCGGTTTGGCTCCCATCAGCACCGCCGCCTTGGCATATTCCTCCTCGCGCAAGGAGAGCAGCTTGGAGCGCACCGCACGGGCAAGACCCGGCCAATCCAGAAGCCCGAGAATGACCGTGAGGCCGAGATAAATCCAGACTGGGCTCCAGGTGACCGGCAGGGCCGCAGACAGGGCCATCCACAGGGGCAGCTCCGGCAGAGAGCGGATGATCTCGATCATGCGCTGGATCACACTGTCAAGCACCCCGCCGAAATAGCCGGCAATCCCGCCGAAAAACAATCCGAGCACGATCGAGATGGTAACCCCGATCAGGCCCACGGTGAGGGACAGGCGCGCGCCATAGACCAGCCCGGAAAACTGGTCCCGGCCCAGCCGGTCTGTGCCGACCAGAAACAGGGTGCCGCCTTCCGCAGGGCAGAACAGATGGAATTCGGCGTCAAACAGGCCCCAGAACTTGTATTTCGCGCCCCGGCAAAAAAACCGGATGGGCTGAACGTCGTCCGGATCTTCCGTGAAGACCCATTGCAGGGTTTCCATGTCGATCGAGGAGGACATGCCATAAACAAACGGCCCGACAAATGAGCCCTCGTGGAAGAGGTGGACCGACTGGGGCGGCGCAAACAGGTGATCGGCGTCCCGGGAGTTCGGGCTGTAGGGCGCGATGACCTCCGCAAAGGGCACGCACAGATAAAACAGGATCAGGATCACACCGGACCAGACGGCGACCTTATGGCGCTTGAACTTCCACCACATGATTTGCCACTGGGAGGCCTGGTAGAACCGTTCCTGCTCCGCCGTCATGTCTTCCGTCACCGCCGGATTGAACGGTGTCGGATCAACGTAATGCTCCACCTCGCGCACCGGCGCGCCGTCTTTCACATCCCTGCTCATGACGCAGCCCCTCCGCCCAGACGGATGCGCGGATCCAGCACCGCCAGCAACAGATCGGAAATCAACATGCCGATCAATGTCAAAACCGCCACAAAGAGCAGAATGAAGCCGGACAGGAACTGATCCTGGGACTGCAAGGCTGACAGCAGGACCGGGCCAACGGTTGGCAGGCTCATCACCACGGAGACGATCACGGAGCCTGACACCATGGAGGGGATCAAGTTTCCAATATCGGCAATGAACGGGTTGATCGCCATGCGCAGCGGATATTTGACCAGAAGCTGGTTTTCCTTCAGCCCCTTGGCCCGGCCGGTGGTCACATATTGCTTGTGCAGCTCGTCCAGAAGATTGGCGCGCAACCTGCGGATCATGGCGGCAGTTCCCGACGTGCCGATCACGATGGTCGGTACGATCAGATGGGCCATGACCGACATGGCCTTGTCCACACTCCAGGGCTGGTCGATATATTCGGCCGCCATCAGCCCGCCGACCGACAGGCCGAACCACAGATTGAACAGATAAAGAAGGATCAGTGCCAGCAGGAAATTCGGTGTTGCCAGGCCGATATATCCCAGCAAGGTGAAGCCGTAATCCGCCCAGGAATATTGCCGGGTTGCGGAAAAGATCCCGATCGGGAATGACACGACATAGACAAACAGGATGGTCGCGAAATTAAGCACGATGGTCAGTGGCAGCGTTGGCCCAACCACCTGCTCCACCGGTTTGTCGAATTCAAACGACCAGCCCCAATTGCCCTGCAGCAGCCCGTCAAGGCCGTTCGTTCCTGGCCAGAGGCCGATCCAGATCAGATACCGCTCGAAGAACGGCCGGTCGAGCGAATATTCCTTGCGCAGAAACTCCAGCTTGGCGACAGACGATTCCTCGCCAGTGGATTTGAGCGCGGCAATCTGGTTGGAAATATAATCGCCTGCGGGCAATTCAATGATCAAGAAAGTCAGAAAACTGATCACCAGCAAGGTGGGGACCATCATGAAAATCCGGCGTATAATGTAATAGAGCACCTGGTCTCCCCTTAGGCCCGATACGGCTGGCCCGCCCGCCAGCCTGGCTGCAATGCCGCAGCCCTATTGAGTTCATGCCCGCAAGCGCATGCCGTCTCCCTGCAGGCGGCCCGTCAGATCCTGTTCCGGACCTGACGGAGCAGCTTTCAGTCCTCATCATCCATATAGAACTCGTCCATCCGGTGAATGCCAAAATGGGCGCCCGGATCCCAGCCATAGATCCCTTCCAGCGGCACGTTTTCAACCTCTTTGATGACCACGGGTTGACGCACGCCGGAGACAAGGCCGATATGGATGGTTTCTTCCGCATGGATATCCAGTATCTCTTCCCAGATCTTGGCCCGTTCGTCCGCCGTCCTGGAGTTCAGCCAGGCCTTGTAAAGCTCCATCAGGCGGACTGCCGGCGGCCAGTCCGGCTTTTCACCGCCTTCCCCGTGGGTTTCATAATAATCCCCCCAGGCTTGCCAGGACCACCGGTCCCCATGCACCGGGACATAGTCATCCGGCGGCATTTCGGAGGTGGGAATGCCATTTTCAAACCCCCACCAGACGGCCATCACCAGATCGCCGGAAATGGCACGCTTATGCATGTTGTCGCGCTGGCTCGGCTTGGCAAACAGCTTCACCCCCAGTTCACGCCACATCTCGGTCACCAGCTCCAGCGCATCTTCCTGCACCTGGGCTTCACCCGCCGTTTCCACGATGATCTCCAGGGGCCGGCCGTCCGGCATCAGACGGATGCCTTCGTCATTGCGCTGTGTCAGACCGATGTCATCCAAGAGGGCATTGGCCTTGTCCGGATCGTATTTGGCCCATTTGGTGGTGTATTCGGGTTTATAGAGCGGGCTGGCTGGCAGAACCGTGTCATTGCCCGGTGTCGCAAGGCCGAAAAACAGAACCCGGTTGATCAGTTTCCGGTCGATGCCCAGTGACAGGGCATGCCGGAAGCGCGTATCGCGCAGCAATGTGCGCCACACCGGATCCTTGACGGTCAGGTTCGGCTGGATCGAAATTTCAGAGCCCTTGGAGTTGGACCAGAGCGCTGTGGTGTAATCATTGCGCTTTTCGCCCTTTTTCAGGACCGTGATGTCGGAAAAGCTCAGGTTCCGGGCCTGAAGATTGCTCTCGCCCGCCTGGGTCTTGGCCGGGATCAGCTTGCGGTCGGCCACGGTCATGATGACTTCGTCGATATAGGGCAATTGCTGGCCCGTGCTGTCGACCCGGTGATAGAAGGGATTGCGTTCCAGAATGAAGCGCAATTCGCTGTCGTCGCGCTTGCGCACCCAGGGCTGCAGGGACGGCAGATCGGCATTGCGCGCATTATACATGTCGTCTTTTTTGTTGTGCAGCGGCGCCCAGCTGCGCACCTTGACCTTGGCGGCTTCCTTGGCAATGAAATCCGGATCGCCGTATTTTTCGTGAAACTGCTTCAGATAGTGGGCAGGACGGTAGATGAAGGGCGGACGGGCCTTGGCGAGCTCCGGCAGAAACAGCGGATTGGGCGCGTCCCAGGTGAACCGCACGGTGGTCTCGTCCAGCACCTCGAATTCAGGTCCCTTGCCATCCACCATCAAAAAAGGCGGCAGGCCCGACGGTGTCAGATCCTTGTTGCTGACCACATCTTCAAAATAATAGCGGAGATCCTCGGCGCCAAAAGGCTGCCCGTCGGACCATTTGTGGCCCTTGCGGGTGTGCAGGGTGAAGATCCGGCCATCCTCGACCTCCACATCCTTCAGGAGATCTGGCACAAGCTCCAGCTCTTCCGTATAGCCGACCAGCCGGGCATAGCCCCAAACGTTGATCAGGCGCACGTCCTTGGAGCGGCCGATCAAGGTGTCAAGCGCGCCCCCCGGAGTGCCCACGGTCCGGCCCTTGGCTTCCAGGTCGACCACCAGCGGTTCTGCGGGAAGACGCTCTGCCACCGGTGGCAGGGACGGGTCGAGCCCCGGAGTTTCCTTAAACTCAAGCGCGGCCAGGGGCCCCGCCATTATGGCGGCGGTCAGGAACACCCCTGCCCTTGCCAGGTGTTTGAAATTCATGCTGCTGTCCCCTCAAGTGCCCCGGAATTCTTAAGTCCGGGTGCGCAGACAAAATGTTCTGGTTCCATTTCGACCAATGACGGTTCTGTGCCGTCTTCAAGCCTGAACGGCTCCGGCCAAAGCTGCGGCTCGGACGCGCGGTTGGCGTCCAGCGCAGCAAAATCAAGCGGTGCGGACAAGTCCGGCTCGGGAACGGCCGACAGCAGCGCTTTGGTGTAAGGATGCTGCGGATTGCCGACCACCGTGCGGGTTTCGCCCAGTTCCACCAGGCGTCCCCGGCACATCACCGCGATCCGGTCCGCCACATAGTCGACCACCGCAAGATTGTGGCTGACAAAAAGATAGGTCAGGTTCAGGTCCCGTTTGAGATCCTGCAACAGGTTCAGGATTTGCGCCTGTACCGATACGTCCAGGGCAGAGGTCGGCTCATCGCACAAGATGAATTCCGGATTGAGTGCAAGCGCCCGCGCAATGCCGATGCGCTGGCGCTGGCCGCCGGAGAAGGAATGGGGGTAGCGGCGCAGAAACCTGGGGTCGAGCCCCACAAGGTTCATGAGATTGCGCACCCGCTCCGCCCGCTCCTGCGGCGTGCCGATGCCGTGAACCTCAAAAGGTTCCATGAGCGTGTCATTGATGGTCATGCGCGGGTTCAGCGAGGAGAACGGGTCCTGAAAGATCAGCTGAACCCGGCGCCGGTAGTCCATCAGGTCTTCCCCGCTGAGGCCTGCTATGTCTTCCAAACCCTGGCCGCGGTTGTAAAGAACCTCGCCGCCTTCCAGGGTGAGCGCGCGCAAAATGGCTTTGGCCGCAGTGGTCTTGCCCGAGCCGGATTCCCCCACCAACCCCAGGCATTCGCCGCGCCGGATGGTGAAGCTGATGGAATCCAGAGCCGTCATGGTTTTGGCCTTGGAGCTGAAAAGCGAGCCTTTGCGCAGGGAAAAGCACTTGGTGACATTGCGCATTTCCACCAGAGGCTCGCCAGGCGTCACATCGCATTTGGGCCGGTTGCGTGTCAGATCCTCCGACTTCAGCTCAATGGGCCGGATCGGCACCAGACGTTCACTCTTGTCCATGTGGAAACTTGGAACCGCGTTCAAGAGCGCTTTCAGATAATCGTGCTGCGGATTGGAAAAGAGTTGCTGGGCCGTGCCCTTTTCCATGATCCGGCCGTGATAGATGACCGCGATCTCGTCGGCCATGTTGGCGACCACGCCGAAATCATGGGTGATCATCAGCACGGACATGCGCAGTTCGGCCTGAACCTCCCGGATGAGTTTCAGGATTTCCGCCTGGATCGTCACATCCAGCGCAGTCGTCGGCTCGTCGGCAATCAAAAGCGCCGGACGGCAGATCATCGCCATGGCAATCATGGCCCGCTGGCGCAGACCGCCGGACAGTTCAAACGGATAATTGTCCAGCGCCCGGTCCGGATCAGGAAACTGAACGAGGTGCAGCATGTCCCTTGTGAGCTCACGGGCCTCGGCTCCGGAGACATTCCGGTGCAGCAGGGCGGCCTCACCGATCTGGTCGCCAATTGTGTGCAGCGGCGACAGAGAGGTCATCGGTTCCTGGAAGATGATCGCAACCCGGTTGCCGCGCAGATGCCGCATCTGCGGCCCCTTGCGCTCAAGCGCGGCAATGTCGACCGGCGGCTCGGCCCCGCTCGGGTCTGCCAGCAGAACCTTGCCGGCGGTAATCTCGGCGGCCTGGGGAAGCAGGCCCATGATGGTCTGGGAAATAACTGTCTTGCCGGACCCGGATTCCCCGACCAATGCCACTGTGCGGTTTTCGGGAACGGCAAAGGAAACGTCGTCAACTGCCCGGATACATCCTTCGGCCGTATTAAACTCTACCGTTAATCCCTCGATCGAGAGAACATTCACCGCGTTATTCCTTCCCCGGCCAGGATTGTCTGCAAAAAGGCTTACTAAGCCCTTTTTGCGACAGAAAGACAACCAAATTTGCCTTTGGATAGCAATGAGGAATTCTGTGTTGCTGCGCAGTGACCTGAATTACGGCAGTCAGATTCCCCCTATTTTTTCAGAATCTTGCACCTTCTTCCGCCAAGTAATTGATTTTGCGCGGGGCTATTCTGCCGCCGACACTGGACGGCTCGTCTGCGCAGCGCTGTCCTGTTCGGGCACCTCCAGCGAGACCTGGAGCTGCGGATCGATCCAATAGACCTCCATAAGGCCACTGCGCCCACGCAAATGATGAGCCCCAACGGCCCGCTTGCTGACGTCGCCCGGGAGTTTGGCCACCGTGTCCGCACTGGCAAGGATCGTCATCTCCGGCGTTCCCTCCGCTTCCCGCCCGAGGGTCTGAAGCCGCTCGGCCGCGTTCACCGTGTCGCCGACAACCGTATAGTTCCACCGGTCTAGCGCCCCCACATTTCCGACAACCGCTTCGCCCGTGTGAATGCCGATGCGCATGGACATTTCCGGCCGGCCCTCTTCCGCCGCCTTCTTGTTGGAAGCGTGCAATGTCTGCGCAATTCTGCGCGCCGTGCGCACGGCAGCTTCCGCATGGTCGGGACGTGCGTCCGGCGCGCCCCAGAAGGCCAGCATGCCATCGCCCAGAAACTTGTCGACCGTGCCGCCTTCCCGCTCCACGGCCTCGACCAGGATCGCGAAATGGCTATTGAGGAGCCGCGCGGTGTCTGCTGCGCTCAAATGTTCCGAAAGAGCCGTGAAACCGACAATATCGGTGAACAGGACCGTCAGCTCCGCCTGCCGGGCTTCGGCGGCCTGGGCACCGCCGAGCTGCATCAGCTTGGTGAACAGGGACCGGGGCACATAAGGGTTCATGGCCTTGAGCCCTTCGACCATGGAATTGAAGGCTAGCGAGACTTGATCAATCTCCGCAACCCGGCTGCGCGGCATACGCTGAACCTCGTTGAGGGAGAGGCTGCCCACGCGCCGGGACTGAACCGCGAGATTGCGCAGCGGCCGTGCCACCCGGCGGCCCAGCCAGAACGCGATCAGAACCGACACCACAAGCGCCCCGAAGCCGACAAACATGGACCCGGCCAGCCGGCGCACCTCCCGCGAGACAGTGGCGCTCAGGAAGTACTGGCCAATTGTCCAGGGCTGGTCGCTGAAGCCTTCGAGCCGGGTCTTCATGATGATGAAGTCCTTGTCTTCCGTCTCGACCGAAAAAACATTGATGCCCAGGTCCGCAGCCTTTTGAAATTCCTCCAAAGGCTCCTCATCCGCCATGCCCGCCAGAACCGGGTCTCCCACGCGGCTCCACTGGCCGGGAAGATTGTTCTTGATGTTGCCGCCGGTCTGAAGGTGGTTGGCGTCGGAATGCATGATCACCCGGCTGTCCCCATCCAGAATGAAGATGGTGTTGTCGCTGCCATCATCCTGGGCCTTGACCAGCTCGGCAATGTCTTTCATGGAGCTGGCGGCAGTCAGAATGCCCGCCATTTTGCCGTCTTCTACCAGCGGCACGGAAACATTGGCAAAGAGGCCGACGCTGTGCTTCACCAGCGCCCCCCAGGTCGGCGGACTGTCCGGTGTCAGCTCTGGAAGATCGCGCACATCCATGCCCGGCGGCGGCGTATCGGTTTCAATCCGCCATAATTTTCCAGACGGCGCCCGGTAGATCCCGAGCCGCCGGCCATCCGGTGACGTCATCACAAGGGTTGTGAGATCCGCGTTGGATTGCAGGGCAATGGACAGGTCCTGAAGGGTCCGCTCCGGATCGTCAAAGCCGACCTTGCCGCCCTCGAAATAGGGTTTCAGGCCGACAACCGCCTTTTGGACAGACGTGAAATGGGTGCGCAACTGGGTTTCCAGCGCCTCCGTGCTCAAGATCATTTTGTCATTGAGCAGGGAAAACGTGTTTCTGAAATTCGCACTGACGGAAAGCGCCAGCACCAGACCGATGGCAATCGCGACAAACGCACCGAACCCGACGCCGACAATGCTTGTCAGCGGAAGCTTGATGCGGCGGTCCCGTTTGCTGTCTTCGCTCACCAGCTTTGTCCTGTTTTCTGCGATCTTAGCGTTCCGTCCCTTAACGTCAAACTACCTTTAAGGCAGGTCAGGCTGGTGCGCCGGATCCTGTCTTCTTGTCCATCATCTGCCGTAAGGCAAGCTCCTGCAGCAGCATGATCGTCTTGGCGTCGCAAATGTCCCCGGTGCGGGTTTTCAAAAGCGCCTCTTCAAGCGGCACATGAAGAACTTCAATATCCTCGCCCTCATGCTCCGCGCCCCCGCCCTCGCCCGTCTTGTCCTTGAGCCGGTAGGTGCCGGTATAGAAAGACAGATATTCGGTCACTGAGCCAGGGCTCATGAACGCGTCAAAAAGGTGCTCCAGAGCGGGGACTTCGAAGCCGGTCTCTTCCATCAGTTCCGCGCGCATCCGCTCTTCCGGCTTCGCCCCTTCCAACAGGCCGGCAGGCGCTTCCACCAGAAAAGGGTCCTTGCCATTGAGAAACGCTGGCAGGCGGAACTGGCGCGTCAACAGAACGCAGCCGGTCTCCGGGTTGAACAGAAGACAGACAACCGCATTGCCCCGGTCATAGGCTTCCCGGGTCATTTCCTGCCAGCCACCATCCTGGCGGCGGTATTGAAACCAGTAGCGGGTCAACCGGCCCCAGTCATCCGCCAGCACGGTGGAGTCCAGAAACCTCAGATAGTCCGTATTTTTCATACTGCCCGTCCTGCTGTCTGCCGCCCGGGTCACGCCTTGGACGACTTCTCTTCAGTGAGGCCAAGTTCTGCAAGGATCTCAGCGGTATGTTCGCCCAGAGACGGGGCTGCCCGGTCCAGAACCAGAGAGCTGTTCTGAAAGGTGATCGGCGTGCGCACAGAGGAGACAGTGCCGCCCTCAACCCCATCCGCTTTCAGCGTCACCTTCATGCCCCGATGGACCACCTGGGCATCGTTGAACACATCTTTCACCGAATTGATCGGTCCCGCCGGAACCCCTTCCAGTTCCAAGGCAGCCAGAAGATCGTCCCGGGCGCGGACTGCCGTTTCCGCTGCGATCAGCGGAACCAGTTCGCTTCTTGCCGCAACCCGGGCCGCATTGGTTGCAAATTTCGGCTGCTCAGCCAGATTCTGAAGGCCCAGAACCCCGCACATGCGCTGGAACTGGCCGTCATTGCCAACCGCGATGATCAAATGGCCGTCGCTGGCCGGGAACACCTGGTAAGGCACAATGTTGGGATGGGCATTGCCGAGGCGTTTGGGCGCCGTGCCGGAGACAAAATAGTTGAGGGCCTGATTGGCCAGAACCCCCACCTGGGCATCCAGAAGCGCCATATCAACATGCTCGCCCTCCCCGGTCCTGTCCCGGCGCCGGAGTGCGGCCAGAATGCCGACCACACCGTAAAGGCCGGTGAAGATATCGGCAAAGGCAACGCCAATCTTCTGCGGGCCGCCATCCGGTTCACCGGTCAGATCCATGATGCCCCCCATGCCCTGGATCATGAAGTCATACCCGGCCCGGTGGGCATAGGGGCCCTCCTGGCCGAACCCGGTGATGGAGCAATAAATCAGCTTTGGATTGACCTTTTTCAGGCTCTCATAATCGAGACCGTATTTGGTGAGACCGCCCACTTTGAAATTTTCAATCACAATATCCGCACCGGCCACCAGACGGCGCACGATCTCCTGACCTTCTTCGGTCCGGAAGTCGGCCACCACAGAGCGCTTGCCCCGGTTGCAGGCGTGAAAATAGGCCGCATCCCGGTCCTCGCCGTCCGCATCCTTCACAAAGGGCGGCCCCCAGCTTCGCGTGTCATCCCCCTTGGGGCTCTCCACCTTGATCACATCCGCCCCGAGGTCAGACAGGGTCTGCCCCGTCCAGGGCCCGGCCAGAATGCGGGCGAGTTCGACAACCTTAATGCCTTCAAGGGGCGCGGACATGCGTGAGGTTCCTGTTCAGATCGGGAGGAGGAAAAAACGGCACAGATATCAAGAAGGGAGCGCTGCTCAGGCGTCTGCGGTCTTGCGGTAGATATGATATCTGCCGGGATGGATGCCTTGCGGCTTTTCCAGGGCTTCGAAATTCGGCAGATTGAGCGCCAGCGCGGTCAGTACATATCCCCCGACCGCCATGCGCTGGTTCAGCAGCGGCTCAAGCCAATCGACAATTGCAAGATCGTTGGTCGGATCGGCCGAGCCGATATCGATATGGGCAAAGGAGGCCAATGCGCCGACACGCGGGCCGCAAAAGGCAAGTGTGTCGCGGATATCGCCCAGGATCATGTGCTCCGCATCCGGCGCACAGCTCGGATGGCAGTTCATGGCGAAATCGAAGACAAAAATCTCCTTGTCCGGATAGATTTCCCGCAAATGGTCATAGGTGCGGCCGTTCCCGAGCCCCAGTTCCAGAACCGGACCATCGACGGCATTGACCTTGTCGACAAGATGTTCCAGCAGGATTTTCTGCGATGTCATACGGCGGATGAAACTGTCCAGGCGGCTCATTTAGACTTTCCCAGTGACTCAAGACGCCTCTGACATAGTCAATGGCCCGCAGAAGGTCAAAACCTCATCCCCGCAACCAGAATGTGAAAAACAAAACACCGCAAAGGCAAAAGTTGCAAAATCAGGACTTTGCCCCATTTGGTGATCATGTTAACGCGGTTGGGGCACGGCTATGTGTATTGAGCCGTTGCCAAGGCCTGATGCGGGTTAATCGTCCGCGGACAGGCTTTGACATCTGAACAAACTCCCGGGAGACCTCGATGCGATCCGAAACGGCGCCGGCCATTCGGCTGGAAGACTACCAACCGCCTGCCTACCGTATCGACAAGGTTCACCTGACGTTTCAGCTTGACCCGGTGGCCACGAAGGTTATCGCGGTCCTCAGGATTGACCGCCAGCCCGGCACACGGGCCGGGACGCCCCTGTGCCTGGACGGGGACGATCTGAATCTTTTGACAGTGGCGCTGAACGGAACCCTGCTTGAAGAGACCGCCTATTCAGTCACAGCGGACAAGCTGGAGCTTCTTTCGCCGCCGGACGGGGCTTTCGACCTGACGCTGACCACCCGGATCAACCCGGATGCCAATTCACAGCTCATGGGTCTTTACAGATCTTCCGGCACCTTCTGCACCCAGTGCGAGGCTGAAGGCTTTCGGCGCATCACCTATTTCCTCGACCGCCCGGACGTTCTGGCTGTCTACACGACCCGTCTGGAGGCCTCGAAGGCGGACTACCCGGTGCTGCTGGCCAACGGCAATCTTCAGGACACCGGAGAGTTTCCCGGCAGCGGCCGTCATTTTGCCGTCTGGCATGATCCCCACCCCAAACCTTCCTACCTGTTCGCCCTTGTTGCCGGGGATCTGGCGGCCGTTCCGGACCGGTTCACCACCGCATCTGGCAGGGAAGTCGCCCTGAACATCTATGTCGAACACGGCAATGAGCCGCTCTGCGGTTGGGCCATGGATTCGCTGAAACGCTCCATGCGCTGGGACGAAGAGGTGTTCGGGCGCGAATATGATCTGGACGTGTTCAATATCGTTGCTGTCTCCGACTTCAACATGGGGGCCATGGAGAACAAGGGCCTCAACATCTTCAATGACAAATATGTTCTGGCTGATGCGGAGACCGCAACCGATCAGGACTATGCCAATATCGAGGCGGTGATTGCCCATGAATATTTCCACAACTGGACCGGCAACCGCATCACCTGCCGGGACTGGTTCCAGCTGTGCCTGAAGGAAGGGCTGACGGTTTACCGGGACCAGGAATTCAGCGCTGACATGCGCTCGCGCACCGTCAAGCGCATCGCCGATGTCCGGCTCCTGAAGTCCCACCAGTTTCCGGAAGATGCCGGCCCCCTCGCCCATCCGGTGCGCCCGCGCGCCTATCACGAGATCAACAACTTTTACACGGCCACCGTCTATGAAAAGGGCGCCGAGGTCGTGCGGATGCTGAAGACTCTTCTGGGAGCTGACGGCTTCCGCAAGGGGCTTGATCTTTATTTTCAGCGCCATGACGGGGACGCCACAACGATTGAAGCCTTTCTGGCCTGTTTTGAAGAAGCGGCCAGGGTGGATCTTGGCCAATTTGCGCTCTGGTACGAACAGGCGGGCACGCCGGTTGTGCGCGTAAAGCCCCACCATGACGCACAGAAGAAGACCTACACGCTCACCTTGTCGCAGACCATCCCCCCCCTGCCGGGACAAAAGGCCGGCAAACCGGCCGTGATCCCGTTGCGTTTCGGCCTGATCGGACAGGACGGCAAGGATATCGCCCTGCCGGATGCGGCCGGAGCCAGATTGTCGGGGGATGTGCTGGTGCTGGAAGAGGCCCGGCAGGAGATCACGTTTTCCGGCCTGCCCGCCGCGCCGGTCCTGTCCCTTGCCCGGGGGTTCTCCGCGCCCGTGCGGCTTGACCAGCCCCAAAGTCTTGAGGACCTGCGGTTTCTGGCCGCCCATGATACGGACCCGTTCAACCGCTGGCAGGCGGTGCAGACCCTTGCCCTGAAAGATCTTGTGCGCATGAGCGGCCTGATCGGCAAAGGGAAGGAGGCTCAGGCGGATCCCGGCGGTGTGGCCGTCTTTGGTGCGGTTTTGGAGGACCAGGATCTGGACCCCGCCCTGAAGGCCCTGGCCCTGACGCTGCCCAGCGAGCCGGACATTGCCCAGGAGATTGGCAAGGAAGTTGACCCGGATGCGGTACACAGCGCCCGTCAGATCCTTCGCACGGCGATTGCCAGGGGCCATCAGGCCGCCTTCCTGAGAACTGCCGATGCACTTGCGCCTGGCAGCGACTACTCGCCGCAGGCCGGACCGGCCGGAGACCGGGCTCTGGCCAACCGGGCCCTTTACTATTATGCCGCCTCCGGTGCTGCCGGCACCGAAGATCTGATCTGGAGCCGGTTCGCCGCCGCCAACAACATGACAGACCGCCTCGCCTGCCTGACCCTTCTGGTTCATGACCGCATGACACGCAGCAGCGAGGCCCTGGCCGCATTCCTGGACCGCCACCGGAACAACTCTCTGGCCATGGACAAATGGTTCATGACCCAGGCGACCGCGCCCGGCGACGAAACCTTACCCAAGGTAAAAGAGCTTCTCACCCACCCGCTTTACGATGCGGGAAATCCGAACCGGATCCGGTCCCTGCTGCAGTCTTTTGCCACTGGAAATCCGACGCAATTCGCCCGGCGCGACGGGACGGGCTTTGAGTTCATTGCCGAATCGGCGCTCCTGATCGACAGCCGGACCCCCCAGGTCGCCTCTCGACTTCTAACCAGCTTCCGCTCCTGGAGGGCACTTGATCCACAACGCAGTCGACTTGCGGAAGCCGCCCTGTTGAAGATTTCATCAAGCGAAGACCTGTCGAGAGACAGCCGGGATATCGTAGACAGAACATTGCAATAGTGGGCTTTACTGGAAAAGGTTAACAAGTCAGCGGTAAAATTGGCTGCACGTTAACCATTTTCTTCTTCGGCGGGGCTGGACAAAGACATAAGATTTGATTCAAATGGAAGTGATTCGGAGCACGCTCCGATGCGGCGGAACTTGAGGCACACTTCCTATGGCGCGAGCACTGGCGAGCGACGCTTCCACGCGTGGCAGCGACAACGATTCGAACCCGGAACGCCATACCGGCAGCCCGGCCCTCCGCCTTGTGACGCTCTTCGGAACGCTGCGGGACAACCTGCTGCGCCCCGACAGCCTGATGCGGCGCATCATTCCCGGCCTTGCCATTGTCTTTATCGTCATCCTGGCCGTGTTCCGCGCCGGAGAGCTGGCGACAGAACATTCTGACACCGGCCAATCGGCAGAAACCACCCTCAGCCTGATGGCAACGGTTGTGGCCAACCGGCTGAATGAGGCCGAGGCCAGCCTTCCCGAAACCGGCTTCCGCACCACGCTGAAACGCACCCTGGCCGACAGCCTGCCTGCGGGCGCGACCAGCCGGTCCCGGATCTTCCTGATTGTCGATCAGAAAGGCATCATTGCCGCCACTGCCCCGGCCAAACCCGGGCTGGAAAACCGCCCGATCTCCGGCCTTCTGTCCCCCTCCCAGCCCCTGACAGTGTTTGGTGCGCGCGCCGGGGTCCTGTCTGTCCCGGTTGACCTTGGCAACGGCCTGGGCAGTGAGCCCTATCTGGCCACAGTGCATCATCTTGACGGCAAGCTGGGCATGGTCGCCGTCCTGCAGCCGGAGAATGCGGTCTATGCAGACTGGCGCACTGGCCTTTCCGCCAATGTGACCCTTTTTGCCGGCACCTCTCTGGTGCTGCTGGCGGTGATTTACGGCCTCTTCAGCCAGGCGTCCCGGGCCGAACAGGCGGACGACATGTATGCGGCCACACGGGCCCGGATCGACACCGCCCTCACCCACGGGCGCTGCGGCCTGTTTGACTGGGACCTCTCCCGCGGGCGCATGTTCTGGTCATCCTCCCTCTATGAGCTTCTCGGTCAGGAGCCGAAGGACGACATCCTGAGCTTTGCTGAAGTCTCCGCGATCACCCATCCGGACGATATCGACCTGCTGGGACTGGCCGAACACCTGCTTGAGACCGGTGAGACCCTCGTGGATGAAACCTTCCGCATGCGCCACTCCGATGGCAGCTGGATCTGGCTACGGGCGCGCGGGGAAATCCAGTCCGAACCGGGCCGGGCCGAGCCGCACCTGATCGGCATCTGTATCGACATTACCGAACAGCACCAGCTGGCTGAACAAAGCCGGATGGCTGACTTGCGCCTCCGGGACGCCATCGAGACCATTTCTGAAGCTTTCGTGCTGTGGAACGCCCGCAACGAGCTGGTAATCTGCAATTCTAAGTACCAGTCCCTGCACAGCCTGCCCAACGCGGCCGTGAAATCCGGCACCCCTTACAAGGATGTGATGGCAGCCGCTTCAAACGCGGAAGTCGCCCCGCAGCCGGTGACGGTGAACCAGCGCGGCGGCGCGCCTGAAGGGTCCTACGAAGCCCAACTGGAAGACGGCCGCTGGCTGCAGATTTCCGAACGGCGTACGAAGGACGGCGGTTTCGTGTCGGTGGGCACGGACATTACCGCGTTGAAAAAGCACGAAGAAAAGCTGGTGGAATCGGAAAAGCGCCTCAAGGCCACCGTGACCGACCTGCAGAAGTCCCGCCAGACCCTGGAGATTCAGGCCCGCCAGCTGGTAGAGATGGCCGACAAGTATCAGGAAGAAAAGACACGCGCCGAAGCCGCCAACAAGGCCAAGTCCGAATTTCTCGCCAATATTTCCCACGAGCTGAGAACGCCGCTCAATGCGATTATCGGCTTCTCCGACATTATGACCCAGGAAATGTTCGGCCCGATCGGCACGGAGCGCTACAGCGACTATTGCAAGGATATCTATTCCTCCGGCACCTATCTCCTCAATGTGATCAACGACATTCTGGATATGTCCAAGATCGAGGCCGGCCGCATGTCCATAGAGACAGAAGTCGTCAATGCCGCTGATGCGGCTATTGACGCCAGCCGGATCGTGACTGGCGCCGCCACCGAAAAGAATATTTCCGTGACCACCGATGTGGCCGAAGACCTTGCCGTCCACGCGGACAAGCGCGCCCTGAAGCAGATCCTGCTGAATCTTTTGGCCAATGCGGTCAAGTTCACCCCCGACAATGGTGTGGTGGTCCTGAAGGCCCGCCCGCGCGGCGACAAGCTGCGCTTCGAGGTCTCCGATACCGGGATCGGCATTTCGGAACGGGACGTGGAACGGCTGGCACAGCCCTTTGTGCAGGTGGAAAACCAGTTCACCAAAACCCATCAGGGTTCCGGCCTCGGCCTCGCCATTGCCCGTTCCCTGGTGGAGCTTCATGGCGGTCATCTGAAGATCGAGTCGGAAGTTAAAAAAGGTACGACTGTCAGCTTCACCCTCTCGCTTGCCGACAGCGCAGACCAGCCCCGACAGAAAACCGCCTGACGCGGCGCGCGGCGGTCTGTCCGGCCAGCGCACTCAGCCATTTAAAAGATCCTCAAGACGGGAATATGCCGTTCTCGCCTTTCTTCCGGAGGCGCCTTCGCACCGGAGGCATATACTTCTTCAGGCCGTCACCTCACCGACGATGCGGACAAAGGCCGAGCGGACCTTTTGCTGGAGCTCCGCCAGTTCGGTTTCCAGCCGGTTGAAGGTCGGCATGTTCGAGGCCTGGACCAGAAGATCCAGCACGCCGCCCGGCGCGTCTGCAGGAACGAATTTTCCGGACAGGGCCAGCCGCAGAACCTGAGTAAGCCGCTGATACAGGCGCAAGGCCTCCAGAAGGAGTTCCGCATCCGCAGGCCCGAGCGCAGCGGCAGCCCGTAGCCGCTCCAGCGCGTCCTCGGTGCCTTGCGCAAGAACCTCCGGCATTGTCCCCGCATGCACGAGCTGAAGATACTGGGCGATGAATTCGATATCGACGAGGCCACCCGCGACCTGTTTCATGTCCCAGATGTCCTTGGTGCCTTTTTCCTTTTCGATCCGGGCGCGCATGGACCTAACGTCATCGGCGAGTTTGGCCGGGTCCCGTGCCTGTGTCAGCGTGCTGCAGATATTCTGCCGTATCTTGCCGGTGAAGTCCGGCGATGTGGACGCAATCACCCGCGCGCGCGTCAGGGCCATATGCTCCCAGGTCCAGGCATTGTCCTGCTGATAGGCAATGAAGCCGTCCAAGTTGGTCGCCAGCGGCCCCGCATTGCCGGAGGGGCGCAGCCGGAAATCCACCTCATAAAGGGCCCCTTCCGCTGTCGGGGCCGACAGGGCCGTCACAAGCCGCTGGGTCAGCCGGGTATAATATTGGGTGACAGCAAGTGGCCGCTGGCCGTCCGACTGTTTGACCTCATCGCGGGACTCATACAGCAGGATCAGATCCAGATCGGAGGCGGCTGTCATTTCCCGCCCGCCCAGCTTACCCATTGCCAGCACCGCCACATTGCCACCGGGCACCGCCCCATGGGTTTCCCCCACATGAACCATTACCTGCTGCAAGATCCGGTCGACCACCACTTCCGCCAGCCGGGCCAGCGCAAAGCCGACCCGGTCCGCCGACAGCGTGTCAGAAATCAGCCGCAGGCCGATCAGGAACTGCTGCTCCTGTGTGAAGATCCGCGCCCGGTCGAGTGCTTCTTCGTAGAAGCGGGACTGGGCCAGCGTCCGGTCGAGACCGGTGCGGAATTCTTCAACGCTCGGCATAGCCCCGAAAAAGGCCGGGTCCAGCACTGCATCCAGCACATGCACGCGTTTGGACACGGTTTCGGCCATACGCGGCGCGGCGCCCATGGTGGTTGCCAGCAACGTCAACAATTGCGGGTTGGAGCGCAACAGCGAAAAAAGCTGCACGCCGGCAGGCAATTTAGCCAGAAAGGTGTCAAAGGCCCTGAGGGCAGCATCCGCATTGTCGGTGGCAGCCAGGGCGCCGATCAGCGAAGGGTGCATCTCGGTGAGCCGTTCCCGCGATTTGGTGGAACGGGTAGAGGGGTAGCGGCCGAAATGCCAGGACTTGACGATCCCGGCAGCTTCCGAGGGGTTTTTGAACCCGAGCCGCGCCAGAGTTTCCAGCGTGTCCGGGTCATGGTCGTCGCCGGTAAAGACCAGATTGCCCAGCTCGGACGAGAGGCCCGGCTCGTCTTCAAACAACTCAGAATAGTGATGCTGAACATTTCGCATATGACCTAAAAACGTGCTTTCGAACGCGGCCAGCGTGCCGAACCCCATCAGATAGGCAATGCGCGTGCGCCCCTCCTCATCCTTGGGCAGAAGCTGGGTCTGCTCATCATTGAGCATCTGAATGCGATGCTCGACCATGCGCAGGAAAATATAGGCCGCGCGCATCTCTTCCCGGGTCTGCACACGGATCCAGTCGGCCTCACACAGGGCGGCCAGCATGTCGAGCGTGCGCCGCCCGCGCAGAGCCGGATTGCGGCCACCGGCGATCAACTGCTGGGTCTGGACAAAGAATTCCACCTCGCGGATGCCGCCCCGGCCCAGTTTGACATTGTGTCCGGCAACGGCAATGGCACTGTGGCCCTTGTGCATGTGGATCTGCCGCTTGATCGACTGCACATCGGCAATGGCCGCAAAATCCAGATATTTGCGCCAGATGAAGGGCACAATCTCATGCAGGAAGGCGTCTCCGGCGGGAATGTCGCCGGCACAGGCACGTGCCTTCACCAGCGCAGCCCGCTCCCAGTTCTGGCCGAGGGATTCGTAATAGACCAGCGCTGCGGGAACCGACATGGCCAGCGGTGTCGCCCCCGGGTCCGGGCGCAGGCGCAGATCCGTGCGGAAAACATATCCGTCTTCCGTGCGGTCTTGCAGGATCTTGACCAGACGCCGGGTAAGCCGGACGAACTCTACCGGCGCCTCCGCCCCTTCTGCCATGGGCGCCTTGGCCGGGTCGTAGAGCACGATCAGATCGATATCGGAAGAGTAGTTCAGTTCATTCGCGCCATGTTTGCCCATGGCCAGCACAATCAGGCCGCTGCCCACTTCCGGCCGCTCCGGGTTGGCAGGCGTGAATTTGCCCCGCCGGACCAGATCGTTCAGGCAGAACCGTATCGCCGCTGTGAGCGCCGCGTCGGCAAATCCGGCCAGGGCACCGGTAACCTGATCCAGATCAATGACCCCGCCAATATCCGCAAGGCCAAGGGTCAGCGCCAGATCCTGCTTGAACAGCCGGAGCTGGCGCATGAGCCCGGCTTCGTCCTCCGCTCTGAGCTCACGCGCCTGCGCCAACAGAGTGTCCAGACGCTGTTCCGGTGCCGCCGCCAGAAGACTGACGAGGCGCTGCGGGTCGGCCAGCATGAGGTCGCGCAGATAAGGGGAATTGCCGATGATCCCGAGCAGAAAGGGCTCAAGCTCCGGCAGATCGCAGACCATGCAGCTGAGCAAAGGTCCTGCTTGGGGATGATCCAGAAGATCCTTGAGGAACAGGGCCGCCCGCCCCGGCTCGGCGGTGTCCGGCACGATCCGGATGCGCCCGGCCAGTCCGGCGCTAGAAGGTTTTTTGTCCGTCCGGCTGCTCTTCTCTCCCGGATGTTGCGTCTCCATACCCGCTCCCGCTGTTATCCTGTGCGACCGGTGTCAGGTCGATGCGGGCCGAGAGGCCCGGGTCCACATTCTTGAAGCGCAAGTCTCCCCCATGCAAGCGGGCAACGGCCTTGACGAGGCTCAATCCCAGGCCGGTTCCCGGCTCCGATCTGCTTTCTTCCAGACGCACAAACCGGTCAACAACCCGCTCCTGGGCCTCTTCGGGAATGCCGGGGCCGTTGTCGGTGACCGACAGCTCCACCCGGCCGCCCTCTTGGCGGGCCCCAAGGCGCAGGACCGGAACACCATTTTCCGGACGGCCGTATTTCAGGGCGTTTTCGATCAGATTGACCAGAACCTGGCTGATCAGATCCTTGTTGCAGTCCGCCCGCAATCCATCTGGAACATGGGTTTCCAGCAACCCGCCTTCTTCTTCCACCAGCGGTTCGTAGAGTTCGGCAATTTCCGCCACAAGCCGGGTCAGATCCACCGGCTCCATACTGGAGCCCGGAGCCATGGATTCAATCCGCGCAATCTTGAGCAAGGCATTGAAAATACGCAGGAGATGATCGGTTTCAGTGAGCGTGCCTTTCAGCGCCGACCGGTAGCCCGCCTCCCCCTTTGCCTCGCGCAGGGCAGTTTCGATCCGGGTTTGAAGCCGGGTCAGGGGCGTCTTCAGATCGTGAGCGATATTGTCGGTCACATCTTTCATGGAATGCATGAGCACTTCGATGCGGTCCAGCATGTCGTTGAGATTGACCGCCAGCCGGTCAAACTCGTCATTGGTGCCCGCAAGCGGCAGCCGCTGGGACAGGTCTCCATGCATGATCATGCGGCTGGATGCGGAAATGTCATCAATGCGCCGCATCACCCGGCGGCTGACAAACAGCCAGGTGATGACGGCCATCACCACCATCAGGACCAGCCACAGGCGCAACGCGTTGGCCAGAAGATTGGAAAATCTCAGCTGGTCGCCCAGATCCCGGCCGACCAGAAGCCGGAAGCCGCCGCGCAACTCGAACGTGCGGACCATGGCCTGGCGCTCGACATCTTCCTTGCCCTCTCCCAGACGGGTGTAGCGGACCCGGCGCAGGCCGCCATCGGCCTCTTCCAGCACCACTGTCGGCAGACGGGCAATGTTACCGACAAGCGCGTTTCCGGAAAAGTCGACCAGAAGATAAAGACTTGCATCCGGGTGACGGGTGCGGTCGGCAATGGTTTCCACCAGATCGCGGATGCCGCCACGCAAATAGACCTCCGACAGGCCCTTCAGCTCGGAATCAACCGTCTGAACCACCTGTTCGGACATGAGGTTGTCGGTATTTTCAGACACATAAAAGACAATTGCGCCGGACATCACCGTGAACACGGCCATGTAAAGCAGGGACAGCTTGAACGCCGTCGTGCGGACAAATCTAGTGAGCCGCGTCACGGATCGAGTATCCGGCTCCCCGGATGGTGTGCAGCAAAGGCGTTTCAAAGCCCTTGTCGATCTTGCCGCGCAGGCGCGAAATATGAACGTCGATGACGTTGGTCTGCGGGTCGAAATGATACTCCCAGACATTTTCCAGGAGCATGGTGCGGGTCACGACCTGCCCCGCATGTTGCATCAGATATTCCAACAGCCGGAATTCACGCGGCTGCAAGGGAATTTCGGTCTCCCCCCGGCGGCAGGAATGGGCCATCCGGTCAAGGGTCAGGTCACCCACCTGATAGGTGGTTTCCACCTGGGATGCGGATTTCGGACGCCGGGCAAGAGCTTCGATACGAGCCTGCAATTCGGTGAAGGCATAGGGTTTGGGAAGATAATCGTCACCACCCGCTTTCAGGCCCTTGACCCGGTCGTCGACCTGGCCGAGGGCTGACAGTATGAGGACAGGTGTATGATCGCCTTCCCGCCGCAGTTCCTGAATGATCGACAGGCCGTCCAGCTTGGGCAGCATCCGGTCGACAATAAGAATGTCGTATCGGCTGTGCAAAGCCATCTCCATCCCCGTCTGGCCGTCCCCGGCCTGGTCAGCCGTATGGCCCAGCTCACTCAGGCCCTTGACCAGATAGCTGGCTGCTTCGGGGTCGTCTTCGATCACTAAAATCCGCAACATACCCTCCTTGTAGCGTGAGTGATTTGAAAAAGAAATGGCTGGCGGCGGCGATGGATGTGAGGCGCCGCCGCCAGTCAGTATGGGTTTGCGGGTCGCAAACCCATGACGTCAACCGGCCCGTCGGGGTTGGGGCAGAGGGCAAGCCGGTTGCGCCGTCAGGTGCGGTTCATGAGGAACCGTCGCCTGATCTCAGACCACCTTCATGGGCAGAGCCACGAAGCGGGTGGTATCGTTGGTTTCAATCCGGAAGAGCACCGCCTTGCGGCCTTCCTCCTTGGCTTTCTCGATGGCCTTGATCACGTCAGAACCGGTTTCGACTTTCGTTCCGGCAACTTCCAGGATCACATCGCCGCGGGAGAGGCGTTTTTCCGCAGCCGGGCCATCCGGGTCGACGTCGTCAATGACCACGCCCTTGCCTTCCATGCCCAATTCCGCCTTCGTGGTGACAATGATCCCCATGTCGGCAAGCTCCGTTCGGCCGTCTTCCAGCTGGATCTGGGATCCGCCTGCCACCTGCTCCTTGTCCTCAAGCCGGCCAAGCTTGACGGTCACGTCCTGCTTCTTGCCATCCCGCCATATGGTCAGATCCACATTCGTATCCGGATCATAGGCGGCAATCATCTTGGACAGCTCGCGCGGGCCTTCCACATCCGCACCGTCAACGGCGAGGATGGTATCTCCGGAACGCAAGCCCGCCTTCCGGGCCGGACTGTCTTCCTGTGCCTCGGCGACCATCGCCCCATGGGCATGATCAAGGCCGATGCTGCTGGCAATGTCATCCGTCACATTCTGGATCTGCACGCCAAGCCAGCCACGAATAACGGTTCCGTCATCCTTCAACTCCATGATCACGCCCTGGGCGGTGGAGGCCGGAATGGCAAAGGCAATTCCGACATTGCCGCCCGAGGGCGAGAAGATCGCCGCATTCACGCCAATGACCTCGCCATGCATGTTGAAGGCCGGGCCACCGGAATTGCCCCGGTTCACAGGGGCATCTATCTGGATGAAGTCGTCATAGGGACCGGCGCCAATGTCACGCCCACGGGCGGAGACAATACCGGCCGTCACCGAGCCGCCAAGACCGAACGGGTTGCCAATCGCAACTGTCCACTCGCCCACCTGAGGCGCCTCCTTGGCGAATTGCACATAGGTAAAGTCCTTGTCAGCATTGACTTTCAAGAGAGCCAGATCGGTCCTTTTGTCCGCGCCGATCAGGGTTGCCTTGTATTCCTTGCCGTCCTGATCAATCACGGTGAATTCCGTGCCATGATCAATGACGTGCTGGTTGGTCACCACGTAACCGTCCTTGGAGATGAAGAAGCCGGAACCCTGGGACATGCCGTACTGGCGCGGGGACCGGTGCTGACGCTGACCCTGATCTGCGCCCTGACCACCAAAGTCCCGGAAGAACCGTTCAAATGGGTTGCCTTGCGGCAGGCCCTTGAAGAACTCTTCAAGGCCTTCACCATTGCCGCTGTAATTCATCATTTTCGGTTCGGCTGCCTGCTTCACGCGGACACTCACAACAGCTGGGCTGACCGTCCGAACAACTGCCGAAAAATCTGCCGGAACCTTGGCATCCACCCGAACCGGATCCGCCAGAGCCACTTGTGCTGGAACGAAGGTCTGGGCGGTCAAAAGCCCGGCAGCGCCGAGGGCCATGACGCCTGCCAGCAATTTGGCGCGATGGGTCCGAAAGGGAGAGACTGGCCGTTTGGTCTGCATAATTCTTCCTCTGAGCACGTAACTTTGAAGGCCTTTCTGAGAAGCGTGCGGGGTCACTCGCTTCAGGCTTGAGCTCAAACCTAGGCACTCCCGCCTTACCGTTGCCTGTCGGGGGAATTACAAATCTGTTAGGTTGCGGAAATATCCGGTCAGCCGCTTGAGGCAGCCCGCTCAAAAAGCAAAAAAACGCTTGTTTTTTCAGCACTTCTTAAGCAGCAACTATCGCAGCGTTTTTTCCACAGCCCTCATCTCACCCTGGAAAGCGCACTGGCGGGTCGCCTGGCTGCCAGCGGGCCCATTTGGGCATGACACTCAAAAAACGGCCAGACGTCTCGAAGTTCCCAAGCCAGGTCATCAGCGGCTGCCAGTCCTGCCGGTCGAACCAGTCCCGGTCCGTATTGGCAAATTGCCGTACAAACGGCAAAACCGCATAGTCCGCCAGACTACCGGCGGCGCCGAACAGCCAGGCCCGTCCCTCCAGCTTACGGTTCAGCTTCCACAGGAACTGGGAGGCCAGTTCCCGTTCCTGCGTCCGCTGCACGTCCCGATAGCGGGTGTCGTATTTGTACCTGTCCAGATGCCGCTTGAAGGGACCGTCACAGAGTGCGATCAGATCATGCATGTCCGCGCGGCTGCCGTCCCCAGGTATCAGCCAGCCCTCCGGATCCCGCTGTTCAAGCGCCCAAACCATGATGTCGAGGCTTTCATCGAGAACCCCCTCCCCCAGTTTCAGGCATGGCACCGTGGCGCTCGGCGAGGTTTCCAGAAAGTCAGGCGCCTTGTCCCGAAGAACGATCTCACGCAATTCGACGGCAACCCCGCTTGCAGCAATCGCAAGGCGTGCCCGGATCGCATAAGGGCACCGGCGGAAGGAATAAAGGACTGGAAGCGCGCTCATAGGCCATGGCATGGCTCATGGACCCGGAAAGGTCAACAGGCCGTGTGCTGCACCCGGGAGACCCGGATTTGCCCGGCTCTTCACCGGATGTAAAGGTTCTTTCCGTAAGGTCTCCAGGCATAGGTACTTGCGATGACCAATACACTTATTCAACTTGCGAAGGACTGTTCTTCAGAAAAGAAACACAAGCTCGCCGAGCACGTCACCGACTTGCTGTGCGGTCGCGCTGAAGACCATGGCTCCGATGAGACCACCCTCTTGAACGACATGCTCGAAGGGGTCTATGACACTTTGACAGTTGATTTCAGGCGGAAAGTGTCCGAACAGCTTGCTGATGTGAGCGCCACCTCCGCCACTTTGGCCGCAGCCATTGCGAGTGACGACATCACGGTCGCCAGACCTGTGCTGGAAAGATCAAACGCCCTCACGGACGAAACGCTGCACGCTCTGGCCTCCACCAAGGAAGACGGCCATCTGGAGGCGATGGCCAAGCGGGAGCATGTCAGCGAAGACTTAACCAAAATCCTGATCGAACGCGGCAGCAAGGATGTCAAGAACACGATTGCCGCCAATCTGGGCGCGGATATGCGCATGCCGGTGTTTGAGGATCTGGTCAAGCACATTCCCAAACAGCTGGGCGACCGGATGCGGCATTTGCGCAAATCCAATGAAGCGTTGATTGAGGACCTGTTCAAGGACAGCGGCGAGATTGCCGCCGGCACAGAACTGCCCAAACGCCCGTCCAAAGTCAGCCCGAAAGCCTGGATTGCAGGCATTCGTTTGGGCAAGACAACCTTGAGCCGGGCCGTTTACCAGCTCGCCCTGGAACATAATCTGCTGGATGTGGTCGGCTTGCTTGCCGCGATGACCGGGCTTGACATGAAATACGTTCACAACCTGATGGTCCGCTTCGATTCCACCGGCATTGCGACCCTTTGCCGGGCCAGTGGCATCGGGGCTATGGAATATCAGGCCATTTGCAAGGAACGATGCAAACATTTGAAGTTTCCGGAGAGCACCGGCAGCAAGTGGCTCACCAACTATCACATGCTTGACGAAACGGACGCCCGGCGCCTTCTCGCCATCATGAAAATCAAACTAAATGGCCTGTCCCAGGTCCAGGCTGCCTAGAAAAAGCGTAGCAGCCTCAAGCCTCGAACAACTAGTCCGAAATAAATACAGCGAGACCCTGTCAATAATACCTATGTTTTATTAGTTTTTTCGCTTCGCCTTATCCACTTGTAAACGGTCTGCAGTTTACAGTCGCATTCAAAAGAATGGATGGTTTTCGACATGATCAATGATCTTCTCAACTTAGCGCAAGAAAGCACGCCGGAAAAACGGCACAAGCTGGTTGAACATGTCACAGATCTTTTTGTCACTGGGGCCAACAGCTACCAGACCGAGGAAATTTCGCTGTTCAACACTGTTCTGGAGCGTATGCTCCCGACAATGGAAGACGACCAGAAACAAGAAGTCTCCGAACGCCTGGCTCCCATTGATGCGACGTCACGTGAAGTGGCTTACGAACTGGCCAGCGACAAGATCGACATTGCCCGTCCGATGCTGACCCAGTCCAACGCACTGGACTCCGAGGACATTCTGAAACTGGCCAAGACCATGGGCCAGGGGCACCTTCTGGCGATCTCCAAACGCAACCATCTGGAATCAACCGTCACTGATGTGCTCCTGGAGCGCGGGGAAAGCCCGGTCAAACGGTCGGTTGCTGCCAACTCTGGCGCGGAACTTTCCGATTGGGGCGGCCGTCTTCTTGTGAAGCTGGCCGAACAGGATGAAAAAATCCGCGACGCCATGGTTGAACGGTCGGACGTCTCCGAAGACGATTTGGAAAAACTGATTTCCCAGATGCCCAGCGCACAGCAGACCAAGATCCGCAAGATGCGTGAAGACAACGAAAAGCTGGTCCTGTCCCTGTTCCACGAGGCCAGCAAGGTGGTTGCCAGCACCAAACTGGAGCGCAAAGCCTCACGCATCAATGTGAAGGTTGCTCTGAAGGACATCCGCGAAGGCCGGGCCGACATCAACAAGGCGATTAGCCCGCTGGCGATCTCCAACAACCTTTTCGACATCGCCTTCCTGCTGGGTCAGTTGGCTGGCCTTGAGCAAAAATACGTCACCAATGTCATGGTGCGGTACGATGCCACCGGCGTTGCAGTTCTGTGCAAGGCTCTTGGCGTGGACAACAACGCTTACCACGCGCTTTGCCGCGCGCGCGCGACCAATAACAAGCAGCCGCAAACCACCGTGCAGAACTGGGTCAACGACTACCAGAGCCTGACGGAAAAGGACGCCCGGCGTCTCCTGTCCTTTATGAAAATCCGGCTCAACACCCTGGAAGAAAAGGCAGCCTGACCCCCGTCAGACTGCCGTTTCAGCCTTTAGGCTGCGGGTCCACCTCGCGCGTGACAACTGCCGCGCCCGTCTCCAGCGTCCGGTGCACCGGGCATCTGTCTGCAATTTCCAGCATCCGCTGACGGGTTGCCGCATCCAGATCCCCCTCCATAGTGATCAGCCGCTCGAACCGGTCGATCCGGCCGCCCCGTTCCTTCTGGTCCTCGCTGCATGCTTCGCAGTCGGCCGCATGCACCTTGCCATGCAGCACGCGCGTTCCGATCCGCTCAACATCGAGGCCCTTGCGGTCCGCATACATGCGCAAGGTCATCACTGTGCAAGCACCAAGGGCGGCCGATAGAAAGCCATAGGGCGACGGCCCGCTGTCAAACCCGCCAACGGCCACCGGCTCGTCGGCCAGCAGCCGGTGCGGTCCCGTGACCACCATGGCCTGATAGGTGCCCTGCCCTGTTTCCAGCACCTCAACGCCCTCTTCTGCTGCGCTGCTCCGGGCTGGCCGCTCCGGCTCCAGATACCCGCTCGCCCAGCCTGCAATCACGCGGGCTGCGTAGGCGGCATCCTCGCTCCGGGTCAGCAGATGGTCCGCCTTGTCAAGGGAAACGAAACTCTTGGGATGTTTGGCCGCTACAAAGAGGCTGGTTGCATTGTCGATCCCCACCGTCTCGTCCAATGGCGCATGCAGAACCAGCAGGGCCTTGCCAAGGGCGGCCACCCGGTCGCGGACCGAATGTGTTTCAAGATCCTCCAGGAATTCCTTGCGGATGGTGAATGTGCGCCCGGCCAGATCCACCGTCCCGGCTCCGGTCTTGCGGATCTCTTCGACCGATCCCTTGAAATTGTGCAGAACATGATCCGCATCCGCCGGCGCCCCGATCGTGACGACAGCCCGTGCTTCGGGAACGCTCGCGGCCACGGCCAGCATGGCGGCCCCGCCCAGGGAATGACCTATCAGAAGCTGGGGGGCCTGATAATGCTCCCGTAAGAAGGCGGCGGCAGTCTTCAGATCCTCAAGATTGGAGGAAAACCCGGTTGAGGAAAAATCTCCGCCGCTGCCGCCAAGTCCGGTAAAATCGAACCGCAGCACCGCAATGCCTTCAGCAGCCAGTGCTCCGGCAATATGCCGGGCGGCCGGAATGTCCTTTGAACAGGTGAAGCAATGGGCAAACAGGGCAAATGCCTGGATCTGTCCGGCGGGCAGGTCAAGCCGTGCCGCAAGCTTCGCTCCGTTGGCCCCGTCAAATTCCAGTTTCACCGCGCGCTTCGCCATGCCTTTTTCCTCCGGCCCGCTTCCTCGAAGAGGTAATACATAGCGCAGCGCATGCAAGTCACGGATTGGTGTGGCGGGAGTGAATCACACCGTCCGGCGGAGCTTGCCGTAAACCCGTGCGGCTCAGGCAAAGTCCTTGAAGCTTTCCAGCGCGGCCCGATCATACCCTTGAGACGCTGTCCAGAGCTGGCGTGTATAGGCATGGGCAACGTTGCCGGTGCGCATCTGGTCTTCGCTCATTTCCTCCACCATCTCGCCCCGGTTCATGACGGCGATCCGGCTGCACAGATGGCCGACCACCGCCAGATCATGGCTCACCATGATGTAGGTCAGGCCATGGGCTCTTTGCAGGTCGGACAGGAGGTTCAGGATCTCGGCCTGAACGGAAACGTCAAGCGCGCTGGTCGGCTCATCGAGCAGGATCACCCGAGGCTCCAGAATAAGCGCCCGGGCAATGGCCACCCGCTGGCGTTGGCCGCCGGAGAGCTGATGCGGAAACCGGAACCGGAATTCAGGGCCAAGCCCGACTTCCTTCAGGATCTTCAGAACCCGTTCTTCCCGGTTGCCGAGCCCGTGGATCACGAGCGGTTCGCCGAGGGTGTCATCCACCGTGCGCCGGGGATGCAAGGAACCGTAAGGGTCCTGGAACACCATCTGCATATGTTTGCGCGAGGCAATGCTGCGCTTGGGGCTCAGGGCGCTGCCCTGAATGGCGATGCGGCCCGTCCAGTGGGAATAGATCCCGACCATGGCGCGCAGCACGGTCGATTTGCCGGAGCCCGATTCCCCGACAATGCCGTAGCTTTCCCCTTCCGCCACCTTGAAGGAGACGTTCCGGACCGCGCGAATGTGGGTTTTGCCGGTGCCGAAGGCCAGCTCGAGATTGCTGACTTCGATCATGGCGTGCCCCCTTCCCCGGTCGCAGCCGGGCCGGACAGCCAGGCCGGATCACGCTTGAGCACGGGCAGCGCCTCGTGTTTGCCATCCAGACGCGGCAGGCAGTTCAATAAGCCCCTTGTATAGGGATGTTGCGCCTGATCCAGATGCCGGGCATCCAGGCTTTCCATGATCCGACCGCCATACATGACCAGCACCCGGTCGCAGAAACTGGATACCAGGGTCAGGTCATGGCTGATCAGAACCAGTCCCATGCCCCGCTCGCGCACCATGTCGTCCAGCAGCGCCAGCACCTGCATCTGCACTGTCACATCCAGCGCCGAGGTGGGTTCATCAGCGATCATCACCTGCGGATTGGTGATCAGCATCATGGCGATCATGATGCGCTGGCCCATACCGCCGGACACCTGATGGGGAAACAGGGAATAGACCTTGTCCGGCTCCCGGATGCGCACGGTTTCCAGCATGGCCAGCGCGCGGGCCCGGGCTTCCTTTCGGGAGACCTTCTCATGGCGGCGGCAGGATTCGGCAATCTGCGCGCCGACCGTCAGCACCGGATTGAGGGAATATTTCGGATCCTGCATGATCATGGAGATGCGCGAACCGCGTATGCCCCGCATGGTCTTGTCGCTGGCACTCATCAGATCCATGCCGTCAAAGGTCATGCGTTCCGCCTCGATGGCGCCATTGCCGGCGGTCAAGCGCAACAGTGCCCGGCCGGTCTGGGATTTTCCGGAGCCAGACTCCCCGACAATGCCAAGCCGTTCCCGGCCAAGATCGAAGCTGACGCCGCGCACCGCATGAACCGGTCCCTTGGGCGTTGAAAAGCGCACATGGAGATCGCGCACCGAAATCAGGGGGGCTTCGCTGGTATCCGGATGGCCGGGCACTGTCATGGCTTGTTCGCTCATTGTTGTTTCCCTCCCGAACTGCGCGGATCCAGCACGTCCCTGAGACCGTCGCCCAGGAGGTTGAAGCCCAGCGAGACCACTAGGATCGCAATGCCGGGAATGGTCGGCACCCACCATTGGTCCAGGAGGAAATCCCGTCCGGAGGCGATCATCGCCCCCCATTCAGCCAAGGGCGGCTGGGCCCCCAGCCCGAGAAAGCCAAGACCGGCGGCGGTAAGAATGATCCCGGCCATGTCGAGCGTCAGCCGGACAATGGTCGAGGACAGGCACATGGGCATGATATGCGCCACCAGAATGCGCAGCTTGGAAGCGCCCATGATCTCGGCCGCCATAATGAACTCGCTGTTGCGCAGCGTGAGTGTTTCCGCACGGGCCAGCCGGGCATAAGGCGACCATGTGGTGAGCGCAATGGCCAGCACCGCGTTTTCCAGCCCAGGCCCCAGAACCGCCACAAAGGCCAGCGCCAGGATCAGGCGCGGAAAGGCCAGGAAAATATCGGTGATGCGCATCAAGGTGGCATCAACCAGACCGCCGAGAAGACCGGCCGTGGTGCCGATGATCAGCCCGATGGGCATAACAATGATGGACACCAGAAAGATGATGTAGAGCGTTACCCGGGAGCCCCAGACAATCCGGGCGAAAATGTCCCGGCCGAGTTCATCGGTGCCAAACCAGTGTCCGGCACTGGGCGGGGCCAGCCGGTTGGCAAGATCCTGCGTGGTGCCATCGCCGCCCGCCAGAACGGGCGCAAACAGGGCGACGAGGCAGAGAAACAGGACAATTGCCAGACCGAGCATGGCAATTGGATTGGCGCGAAAGGTCAGCCAGCCAAGATAGATACGCTGGCAGCGGGCCTGAAAGGCGGTGGCGGGCGTATCGGCAAGCAGCCAGGAGGCTGCGCCGGACTTTGGGTCAATTGCGCGGTCTGTCATCACTTCGCCCTTGGGTCGGCAATCCGGTAGAGCATATCGGACAGCATGTTGATGAAGACGAAGGAGATCCCGACCACAAGCGTGCCGCCGATTACCGCATTCATATCCGCGTTGAACAGCGAATTGGTGATGTATTGGCCGATCCCCGGCCAGGCGAAAACCGTTTCTGTCAGCACGGAGCCTTCCAGAAGACTGGCATAGGTCAGGCCGATAATGGTGATGAGCTGCACCAGCACGTTTCGGAAAGCGTGATACCAGATCACCGTGCCTTCCTTCAGCCCTTTCACGCGGGCGGTGAGCACATATTCCTGATTGAGCTGATCCAGCATGAAAGAGCGGGTCATCCGGGCGATATAGGCCAGCGAATAGACCGCCAGCATGGAGGCTGGCAGGATGACGTGGGACAGCGCGTTGTGAAAGACGTCCCATTCCCCGGCCAGGGCTGCGTCGATCATGATGATGCCGGTCACCGGATCGACAATCCCGTCATAGAAGAAATCGATCCGGCCGGGTCCGGCCACCCAGTCGAGTTTGGCATAGAAGATCAGCAGCGCCACCATGCCCAGCCAGAAGATCGGGATGGAATGGCCGATCAGGCCAACAATGCGCACAATGTGATCAATCAAGGTGCCCTGGTGGACCGCTGCCAGCACGCCGGCCGGAACACCGATCAGCACCCCGGCAATCGTCGCGATGGTGGCCAGTTCCAGGGTGGCAGGGAAAAAGCGCTTGATGTCCTCGATGACCGGCTGTCCAGTCATCACCGACGTGCCGAAGTCCCCACGCAGAATACCGCCGAGGAAAATCAGATATTGCTGCCAGACCGGCTTATCGAGGCCGAGCTGGATGAACATGGCATCATAAACCTCCTTGGAGGCCCTGTCGCCGACAATGGCGACGACCGGATCATTGGGCATGATGCGGCCAATGATGAACGTGACTGCGGTCAGACCGATAAAGGTGAGAGCCAGCATGACGAGGCCACCGCCGATCTTTCGCGCCACATCCCAATAGGGGCCGAAATCGACTGTGGAGCGCTCCGCTATGGACCTGTCGCTCATTCAGGACGAATCCCTTGATTTTTCTTGGTATTTCAAAAGGCGCATGGCACAGCGCCGTCAGCGCGGCCTTGCGCCTCCCTGTCAGACAGCCGCCCGCGGCCTCCTCAAGCAAGCAGCGGGCGGCTGGAACGGTGTTATTTGGTGACCGTCTTGTAATAGGCCTGATCGGACGTCACACCATTGACGAAGCCCTCGACATTCGAGCGCTGACCAAAGGTGCCGATGGCCTGGAACATGATGGTGAAGGGCGAATCCTCCTGAACCATTTTCTGCAGCTTGGCATAGATGGCTTCCCGCTTGGCCGGGTCGGATTCTGCGGCGGCCTGATCGGTCAGCTCCGTCAGCCCGTCTGCCGGCCAGGCGTTGCGCCAGGTCAGCTTTCCGGTGAGCTTGGCTTCAAAGCTGTTGTCAGGATTATGCGCAAAGGCATCGGCGTTGGAATGCGGATCGGAATAGTCCGGACCCCAGCGCGCCACGATCAGCTCATGCTTGCGAGCCCGGTATTTCGGCCAGAGTGTCGCGCCGTCGGACAGGATGATCTCGGAGTCGATTCCAAGCTCCTTCAGACTTGCCTGAACACTCTGGGCCACTTCCTTGAACGGAGACTTGTTGAGCGTATCGATGGTGATCTTGGTGCCCGGCTCAATGCCAGCATCAGCGATCAAAGCCTTGGCCTTTTCCATATTATGACTGTAGGGGGTGTCCGTTGCCGCAGCCCACATGCCGGACGGCCAGAAGTTCTGATGGATCTTGTACTGGCCATCCAGAAAAGAGCCGACCATGCCATCATAGTCGACCATGTATTTCAGCGCTTCGCGCACCTGCGGCTTCGACAGAACCGGGTGTTCCATGTTGGTCGCCAGATACATCAGATAGCCCTTGGGGTAGCTCTCGGCGGACACATCCGGATTGCCCGCAAGCCCTTTCAGCTGATCGGCGGTCAGTTCCATCGCCGCATCAACATCACCCTTTTCCAGCAGCAGGCGCTGCGCGGAGGGTTCTGCCACATGGCGGATCACCACCCGGTCCATGGCCGGCTTGCCCTGCCGGTAGCCGTCAAAGGCTTCCAGAATGACCACTTCATTCGCCTTCCAGGTCTTCAGCTTGAATGGGCCGGAGCCGGCAGAGTGATCCTTCAGCCAGCCATAGCCCATATCGCCGTCGACCTCGTGAGCCTGGACCTCCTTCATGTCGACAATGTTGGCGACACCGGAGGAGAGCAGGTTCAGGACCAGCGCGGGCGACATGTCGGACAGGATGTTGATTTCCACCGTGCTGTCATCAACCGCAACGACTGCCTCATCCACATTGTCCGCTGTCCAGCCGATCTGCTTGATGATGAAGGCCGGGGTCTTGTCCAGCTTCACCGCACGGCTCAGAGAATAGGCCACATCCGCCGCCGTCACCGGATTGCCCGAATGGAACGTCAGGTCCGGACGCAGCTTGACGGTGATCTTCTTTCCGTCATCTGAGAATTCGTAAGATTCCGCGATGCCCCCGACCAGTTTGGTCAGGTCGTCCGGCTCGAACAGGAACAGCCGCTCATACAGGTTGGCAACAATCCGCCCACCTGTGAATTCGAAGGTTTCTGCCGGATCAAGCGTGATGGCGTCAGCCGTGTTGCGCGCAATAACAAACGTGTTTGCCGGTGTTTCCGCCAGCGCCGGAAAGGCAACGGAGGTTGCCAGAAGGGCTGCAAGCGAAAGACTTTTAAGAACTGGTGTCAGTTTCACGATCATTCCCCCTTTGGAACAATTCGGATGGAATTAAACCGGGACTTGCCCGGAAGGTCCGATGCGGTTCCGTTTCGTTACTTGAACGGAATTTTTCGCATATCGTGAAAGCTTATATCGATTGCTTGAATTCAACCAACAGCGTTGTTATGCAAATTTTGCATAGAGTTTTGCCCTGCTCAGTTTTTCAGCATTACCCCGGAGCTGCCCCATGGACACAAACTGGCTTGCCGATTTTCTGGTTCTGAGCAAAAGCGGCAATTTCTCAAGGGCCGCTGACGAGCGCAACATTACCCAATCCGCCTTCAGCCGCCGGATCAAGGCCCTGGAAACCTGGCTGGGCACGGACCTGTTCGACCGCAGCAGCTATCCGGTCACCCTGACGGCGGAAGGCGAACAGTTTCATGCGACCGCGCAGAATGTCCTGAAAGAGCTGGAAATCAACCGGGTCGAGTTTTTGCGGCGTAAATCCGGTTCCAAGCCGGACCTGCGCCTGGGCGCCTCCACCTCCCTTGCCCTCAGCTTCATTCCCGAATGGCTGAACCAGATTCACAAGGCCTGCGGCGCCTTCACGGTCTCGCTCGACACTTATGACTTCTATGAAATGATCGAATTGCTGGGCGACCGGAAGATGGATCTGGTGGTGCTGTATTATAAGCCAGAAGTTCCGGCATTTTTTGAGCATCAGGCCTTCGACGCGATCAAATTGGGCGAAGACACTATGCATCTTTGTACTGCCCTGAGCGCGGATGGCAAGCCGGCATTTGACATTGACGCCCCGCCCGAAGGAGGGCTGGAATATATCGGCTATGGCCAGACCGGCTATTTTTCCCGAGTGGAGGACCTGCTTTTTGCGGCGATGACCCCCCAGGATCCAAAATTTGTCTGCACCTCCCAAAGTGGCACATGCGAATTCATGAAACAGCTGGCGCTGATGCAGCAGAACATGCTCTGGCTGCCCGCCTGCAGCGCCCATGAGGGGGTGCGACGTGGCCAGTTTGCCCTGGCAGGAAACGGGCGCTATGACACGCCCCTTGAAATCTGGGTTTACAAGAACCGCGACGACGCGTCCCAGCTGGTGGAGACGATCTGGGCCCATTTGAAATCCAATCCCTGCACCGGCCATCTTGAGCGGCTGCGGCTCTCTTAAAAAACGCGGCTGCAGGCTTGCGCGGCCCTAGGCCGGACCGGTGCCGTCCTGTTTCTCCAGCAGGGCCTTGAGGCGGTCTTCCTCTTCTGCTGTCAGAGGTACCGCCCCGGATGCAGAGACCTGCCAGTCCGTCCGGCGGGCGCGGTTTCGAAGCGCAAGACCAATTGCGATGAGCCCGGCCAGGAGTGCGGCAGGCCCGGCAGCCCACAGGATCAGCGTGTGCCAGGCCATGCGCGGCTTCAGCAGCACAAATTCCCCGTAGCGGGACACAAGATAATCGATGACCTGGGCATCGCTGTCCCCCGCCACCAGCCGTTCGCGCACCAGAATGCGCAGATCCTTTGCCAGCGGCGCATCACTGTCATCGATCGACTGGTTCTGGCAGACCATACAGCGCAGTTCCGCCGAAAGCGCCCTGGCCCGCGCCTCCAGCGACGGGTCGCTCAAAACCTCGTCCGGCGCCACGGCGCGGACCGGTCCGCTCAAAATCGTGACAAGAAGCACCAGGCTCATCAGCAGCATCCGGGTCATCTTGCTCACTCCGCAGGGGCCAGGTTGCGGGCCGCCTTGCGCGCGGCCGGTTTGGGAGCGCCGATGCGCAGCCTGCGGTCCGCCATGGAAAAAACCGCCCCGATGGACATGATCACGCAGCCAATCCAGATCAGGGTGATCAGTGGCTTGAAATAGACCCGCACATCCACTGCACCGTCTCCGCGCCCCTCGCCCAGAGACAGATAGAGCTGGGAAAAGCCGGTGGTATGGATGCCAGCTTCCGTTGTCGGCATGCGCCGGGCCGTATAGACGCGTTTGGAGGGCTCGAGTTCAGCCACGAAAGCCCCGCCCTCGCGGATGGTGAAGTGGCCGACATCTTCGGTATAATTCGGCCCCTGGCGAGGGGCTCCGCCATCGAAAGTCACCTGATATCCGGCCAGATCGACCGTATCGCCCGGGCGCATGGTCTCGATCCGCTCTTCCTGAAAGGCCGAGGCGGTGACGATGCCCAAAACCGTGACGCCAATGCCGAAATGCGCCAGTGCCGCGCCCCAGGCGGACCCAGGCAGGCCCGCCAGCCGCGCGGCCGCACGTTGCAAGCCTATCTCGAAAATCTTCACCCGGGTTAGAATTTCGCACACCGCCCCGGCCATGACCCAGACAGCCAGGCCAACGCCGAGCGGTGCCAGTACCTTCTCCATCCCCCAGAGCCAGAATGTGAACAGGGTGAGAATCAGGGCGAGCGCGAAAGCGGCGTACAGGCGCTGGCAGGCAGCCAGCAGATCACCGCGTTTCCATGACAGAACCGGCCCGAAGGGGACCGCCAGCAGCAATGGCACCATCAAAGGCCCGAAGGTGAGATTGAAGAACGGGGCGCCCACGGAGATCTTCTCACCGGTTACCGCATCGAGGGCCAGCGGATAAAGCGTTCCAACAAAGACCGCCGCACAGGCTGCGGTCAGAAACAGATTGTTGAAGACCAGACCGCCCTCCCGGCTGATCGGCGCGAACAGTCCGCCCTGTTTCAACATGGGCGCGCGCCAGGCATAGAGCGCCAGCGACCCGCCGATGAAGAGGCACAAAAGACACAGGATGAAAACACCGCGCGCCGGGTCGGTGGCAAAGGCATGAACGGACGTCAGCACCCCGGAGCGCACCAGGAACGTGCCCAGCAGCGACAGGGAGAAGGTGAAGATGGCCAGCAGCACCGTCCAGACCTTCAGCGCTTCGCGCTTTTCCATTACGATGGCCGAATGCAGCAGGGCGGTTCCGGCCAGCCAGGGCATGAAGCTGGCATTCTCGACCGGATCCCAGAACCACCAGCCACCCCAGCCCAGTTCGTAATAGGCCCAGTAAGAGCCCATGGCGATTCCCAAGGTCAGGAAACACCAGGCCAGCAGCGTCCACGGCCGGACCCAGCGGGCCCAGGCCGCATCCGTACGGCCCAGAATCAATGCGGCTACGGCAAAGGAAAATGTGATCGAAAACCCGACATAGCCCACATAAAGCAGCGGCGGATGGATGGCGAGGCCGATGTCCTGAAGGATCGGATTGAGATCCGCCCCTTCCAGAGGCGGGTTCAGAACCCGGGTGAAAGGGTTGGAGGTGGCTAGCAGAAACAGCAGAAAACCGGCCGTGACCCAGGCCTGAACGGCAAGGGTTGCCGCCTTCAGGTCCGAAGGAAGGTTGCCCCCGAAGAGACCAACCAGCGCCCCGAAAAACACCAGGATGAGCACCCAGAGCAGCATGGAGCCTTCGTGGTTGCCCCAGACACCGGTAAATTTGTAAAGCAGCGGCTTTGCGGAATGGGAGTTCTCGACCACGTTCAGGACTGAAAAGTCCGACGCCAGATAGGCGGCGGTCAAGGCCGCAAACGAAATCAGCACCAGAACGAACATCATGACCGACACGGGCGGGGCCACAGCCATCAGCCGCCCTTGTCCCGAAAGCGCGCCCCACAGGGGCAGCACCGATTGCAAAAGGGTCAGCGCAAAGGCAAGCACCAGTGCATAATGTCCCAGTTCTACGATCATGTCGCGTCCCGTCCTCATTCGAAAAGGCGATGGCCCCGCTGCCGGTCCGGCAAGAGGTGCCCGCCTCTGTATCACGCCCCTGCCAGGCTTTCTGGAACAACTCCAGAGCGTGTCGCGTTCATCCGCTGTCAAACTGCTTTGTCTTTTACGGAGAAATCTCTGATTTCAAACAGCAAAAGGCAAATCCGATAAAACGCAACTGGCTTTAGTTGGCCCGGCCCTCTTCCCCCTGCCAATGGCCCTGATCCTTCAGGGCTTCGGCCACTTCCTTGGGCATATAATTCTCGTCATGCTTGGCAAGCACACTGTCGGCCATGAACACCCCGTCCGAGCCGATGATGCCTTCGGTCACCACCCCCTGGCCCTCGCGGAACAGGTCCGGCAAGATTCCTTTATAGGTAACAGCCACCGTATTCTCCATATCCGTCACCCGGAAACGGACTTCGGCATTGTCCGAGCGGACCACAGACCCTTCTTCCACAAGGCCGCCCAGACGGATGCGCTGCCCGGCCGGAATGGATTGTTGCGCGATGTCACTCGGGCTTTGGAAAAAGACGATCTGATCGTTCAAAGCCACCAGAATCAGCCCAAGCGCGACGGCCAGCACAGCGCCTGCCGATCCGATCAGGGTCAACCTTCTCTGCTTACGTGTCATGTGTTCCGTCCGGTTTTCCCGTCCGGCCGCCCTCCGGCGGCTGGACATCTCCTGCCCTTAAGAGCCACTTAGCCCCAGCGCACTGGCCGCGTCCTTGATCCGTGACAAATCCGCCGGACTGTCCGCATACGCGGTTTGCGCTGCACTCAAAGCCTCTTCAGCTTTTTCCTTCTGCCCCAATACCATGTAGGCTCGGATCAGCTGCGTCCATTCCTCAACACTGCCCCCCTCCGAGGAAAGGCGGCCGGACAGCCCGGCCACCATCCCGCTGATCATGGCAGCCCGGTCCTCCGCCGGCATGTCTTGCGCGGCCTCCACTTGGTCCCGGCTGGGCCCGGCAAGCGGCGTGTTCGGGGCCTTCTCGGCCTGCTCCGGCGTGGTCTGCCCCTTCAGGGCGGCCAGCTGCTGGCGGGCAACACCGGTCCAGGCTGCTGTGTCATCCGCATCTTTCAGGAGATCTTCCCAAGCTGCAATCGCACCGTCCGCGTCGCCGTCCTGACCGAGGGCAACCGCGAGGAAAAAGCGCGGCTTGACCGCACCCGGCGCCAGCTTGAGCGCTTCTTCAAAGGCCTGATGCGCCTCAGCCGTCACCAGGCCTTGATTTGCAACCGTCAGCGCTTCGCCCATATCCGTCAGCCAGTCCGGGTTTGGCCCCAGAATGCGCAGGGCATTGGCATAGGCCTGCGCAGACGCCTGCGGGCGGCCAAGGGTCATATAGACCGGCGCGACCACCGCCCAACCCTGACCGTCTTCCGGATTTTCAGACAGGTGGCGCTCGACACGGGCCACCAGAATATCGACTGATTGATCTTCGGCCGGGGCCTCCAGCCGGGCCTTCAGGGGCTGATCCGGATCGTCCGGTGACCCGAGCAGACCATAAAGCCCGAGCGCCAGCACCGGCAGCACGGCCATCGCGCAGATCCGGGCAACCGCCATGCCGCCACCCGCTCCCTGTGCCCGGCCGGAGGGATCTGATCTGTCATGGGCGGCGAGCAATCTGCGTGCGGTTTCCGTACGTGCGGCCTCTGCAGCCTCCGCATCAATCAGCCCCCGCTCCAGTTCCTTGTCGATGGCTTCAAGCTGTTCCCGGTAGACAGCCTCGTCTGCGCTTGTCTGCGCACCGGAATGCGATTTCGCCGGCCGCGACAGGGGAACGAGAACCGACAGGGCCGCAGCGCCTGTCAAAAGGGCGATCAGTATCCAGAAAATCATGCCGCTCTATAGACAAGGCCTTCCCGGCAAATGCAAGAGAGATCCGCTGTGACCCGCCGTCGCGGCCCACGCCGCCAACAGGCTTTTTCAGCCCTGGCCGAGCGCGCTTTTCACCAGTCGGCGCTCCGGCCCGGACACGGGCGGAGGCGAGCCATCCGGGCCATGTCCGGCAGCCTTGGTCACCGCCGCCTGGCGGCTGCGTCTTAACTGAGCGGCATAATCGGCGCCAAAATAGATTTCCGACAGCATCACAGCGACATCCACTGCGGACAACTGGGCCAGAACGTCCCGGCCCCGGGCCTTGCCCAGATCCGTCATCAGGGTCCGGGTCAGAAGTTCAAGTGTCTGCTCTATACTTTGCCGAGTCTGCTTTTCCACTTCGCTGACCGCCAGCGTTTCGGATGCACCGCGGGCCATCATCAAAACACGCAAGATGCGCACCGCCTCGTCAATGGCCGCCTGGTCCTGCTCAAACTGGCCGTCCTTGTCGAGTCTGGGCACCTGAAGCGCTCTGCGGATCGCCCCATGAGCGCTTTTCAGCTCACGCGTCACTTCCGAGGAAATGTTGCGCTTGGTCTCCGACAGGCGCTGCTGCCAGCGTCCGGCCATGGACAGGTCCATATCCCGTTCGACCCCGCGCACCAGCGAGTGGTAATCCGACAAGGCCCGGGAGAAGGCGACCGGGTCCGGGTTGTTGTTGCGATGGTCCAGGGCCAGGATCTGCAACCGCTCCGCCTCGCTCATGACCACGTCCACAATCGGCGCAAACGGGCTGCCGGCAATCACCTTGGGGTCCAGATCCCCCGCCAGCCGGCCGGCAAAGGTGCACAGCGCTGCGGGGACTTCTGAGCGGTCGACCAGGGCGGACGCGATCAGGGGCAGATGGTCTGGAAAGCGCGACGAGCATTTGTCGACCATGCGCAAGACGTCAAAGTCATGTTTCAGGCGGTGCTCATTGATCCGGTCAGGTATGTTCTGCAGAAAAGGCACCAGCCAGCGTTCTGCCGCGAAGATCTTGTAGATATCCTTCAGCTCGGCTATGCCGCGCTCGCCCCCCAGTTCCACGGCAATCAAGCGCCGGTCCTTCTCCGAAATCTCGCTACGGTGAAGGGCTTCGCCAACGGCCTCCACGGCCCGGCTGCGCAGTGCCTGCACCAGGGCATCCACCCGTTCTCCACTGACCGCATTGCTACCGGCCTGGTCCAGGACCGTCTTGACCTCGTTCGGGATGACATCCCGGCCGAGCCACTTCCAGACCCGCTCGATCATCGCCCGGTTGATCCGCCCTTCCTGACGCACCGGCAAGGTTTCGCTGATCAGAAAACTGTCAAGCGGAGCAAAAAACAGTCTTTGGACCTGGGCTTTGCGGTCGGGGCCACCCAGATCCGCAGGCTTGACTTTCGGGATAAGCGCGGCAGCCGCAGCCAGAACCAGATTGAGATGGGGGTCGGCGTTCTTGCGCACCTTGGCCTGTTGCAAATTACTGACCAGCGCCTCAACCGCTTTAGGGCTGAGACTGCGCAAATAGGTCTGAATTTTACTCTCAAGCTCGTTTGAGTAGGTCATTCAAGGGGTCAACGCCGCGATCCGAATCCGACCCATGATACGGTCAGAAGGATTAAACAATTGTTGAGTTTAAACGCAGCGACATCAAAGGCTTTTACTGGAATATCTTAGCCGATAACTGTCCAGTCGCCACGGCCGGTTTCACAGGCCGTGCCCCTCGCCTTAAGCGTGCGCCCCTTGAAGATCATTTCATGTGTGAATTCCCGGCAGCGTGTCTCGTTCACGGTGTAGACCGGCCCCGGCCGGACATGGCCGCTGCGGCCTGTCCGGTCATTCTGCCAGGCCACCGACACCCCGACGCCCCGGGCCCGCAAGGCCCGTTTCTGCGCGTCTTCGGCAGCACGCCGGTCCGCCGCATCAAGCGCATTGCCGAATTCATTGTTCACCAGCACGGAAATGGCCGTGTTGGCCTCGGAGCGGGCCGTGTTCGCGCTCGGATCGCCAAAGGATGATCCCCAGCCTCCGCTTCCACTGCCCCCGGATGTCATGGAGCATCCGGCCAGAAGACCGGCAAAAGCAACACATTTGGCATTGCGCAACCGCATGCTTGAAAGCTCCCGAGGGGCAAAGAATCCACGCCAGACCCGCTGACGTAAAACCGGTAATTTCAATTTGTGGCCGAACTTGGCCACACGTCGCTTTTCTAGCCGCATTTCCGTCAACGCGTCGATCAATTCTTCGTTTCTCCCCAAAGGCACCCGCCATCATTCGAGGCCGAAGCGATCCGGACCCGGTCTATAGCGTGTTGCGATCAATCGGATTTGCCTTTCGCTGCCTGAAATCGGAGATTTCAACGCAAAAGACAAAACTGTTTGAAACCATTTGCACGCGGCACACTCTAGTCCCGGGTCAGGGCCGGAAGCCGCAGCCGGGCTTGCAGGCCACCCAATTCCGAGCTGTCCAGCTCCAGTTTGCCGCCATAAAGGGCAGCCAGATCGGCCACGATTGACAGACCCAGCCCGGTGCCCGGTACGGTTTCATCAAGCCTGCGCCCGCGTTTGACAGCTTCGGCCCGCTCTTCGGGCGTCAGGCCCGGACCGTCATCTTCCACGATCACTTCAAGCATGGCCCGGTTGGAAGCGGTGCCGCTCACCAGATGCACCTTTGCCGACACTCTGGACTTCGCCCATTTGCAGGCATTGTCGATCAGGTTGCCGCTCATTTCTTCCAGATCCTGGCCTTCTCCCCGGAACCGGATCCCGGCTGCCTGATCCAGGGCAATTTCAAGGCCCTTGTCCCGGTAGATCTTCTCCATGGCGTGAATCAGACGGGCCAGCACCGGTCCGGCCTCGCAAGACACCCCGATCACCCGCCTTTGCGCCGCCATGCGGGCCCGTTCCAGATGGTGCTGGATCTGGGTTGACATGATGGCGGCCTGCTCGGTGACCTTGTTGGCCAGCACCCCTTCCCCGGCGCGCGCTTCATTGGAAATGACGGACAGCGGGGTTTTGAGCGCATGGGCCAGATTGCCCACATGGGTGCGGGCACGCTCCACAATTTCCCGGTTGGAGACGATCAGCGCGTTCAGTTCCACCGCAAGCGGTGCAATCTCACGCGGTAGCGCCTCGTCAATCCGCTCCGCTTCGCCCATGCGCACAGCGGACAGGGACTTGCGCAGCCGCGCCAGGGGTTTCAGACCGAAACGAACCTGCAGGAAAACCGCCAGGATGAGCCCGGTCCCCACAATGCACAGGGTCACGGTCACCATGCGCGCGAATTCAGCAATATCGGCCCAGAACCCGGCGGTCGCCGCACCAACCGCAATGACATAATCCGTGTCGCCAATGGAAATGCGCCGCTGCAGCACCCGCACCTCATCGCCGGTTGGCCCGACGATAAATCCGGCGCTGGTCTGATTGCCTCCGATCGGCGGGGTGTTGAGCGGATCGCCCACAAGAGATTCGGAGGCATAAAGAATACTGGGGCTGTCCGCCCGCCGGATCGTCCAGTACCAGCCGGACAAAGGCAGGGAAAACCGGGGATCTCCCCGATAGATCGGCGCTTTGGCGATTTTGACCGATGGATCGGTGTCCGCATTCGGCTCAGTCGCCAGCATTTCCGCCAGAATGGCCTTGATGTGGATCTCGAGTTGGGCGTCAAAAGCGCGTTCGCTGGCGCTCTGATAAAGGCCAACTAGAAACACTCCGGCGAGGGCGAGCGCAACCGTGGACCATATGGCAGCGACGAGGACCAGCCGGGCGGCCAGCGAACGCTGGGGCTTCGCTGGATCCGGGGCCTGCGCGCCAGCCTTTTTGTCAGGTGTCACCGGCAGCTCCAAGGCGATAGCCAAGACCGCGGATCGTCTCGATCATGTCCGAGCCGATCTTCTTGCGCAGCCGTCCCACAAACACCTCGACCGTGTTGGAGTCCCGGTCGAAATCCTGGTCATAAAGATGTTCGGTCAGCTCAGTGCGGGAAATGACCTTGCCCTGATGGTGTAGCAGATAGGACAGGAGCCGGTATTCATGGGAGGTCAGTTTGACCGGGCTGCCGTCAACCGTCACCCGTCCGGCCCGAAGGTCAAGCCGGACCGGGCCGCAGGTGAGTTCATTGGAGGCGTGCCCGGCCGCCCGGCGCACCAGCGCGCGCACCCGGGCCAGAACTTCCTCCATGTGAAAGGGCTTGGCTACATAGTCGTCGGCCCCCGCATCAATCCCGGCCACCTTGTCGGACCAGCGGTCCCGCGCAGTCAGGATCAGAACCGGCATGGTACGCCCGTCCCGGCGCCAGTTTTCCAGCACAGACAGGCCGTCAAGCGAGGGCAGACCAAGGTCCAGAACAACCGCGTCATAGGGTTCGGTGTCCCCCAGAAAATGGCCCTCCTCACCGTCATCGGCCGTGTCGACCACATAGCCGGCCTCTTCCAGTGCAGCGGCGAGCTGGCGGTTCAAATCAACATCATCTTCAACGACGAGAATACGCATGGGATCAACTTCTGACCTGAAAATATGGCAAGACCTGAGACGGGAGCCGGTGCGGGAGAACGTCAGGGGTGAGCCAGCACCTTAACGGTCACCGGCTCGCGTTGACTGTGACCTTTGTCACTTTGCCGCCCTTCAGCACAGACAGGACATAAACATATCCACCGCCTTGCTGGCAAAGCTGCGCCTTCACGATTTCGCCGCCCGCCCGCCCGGCAACGGAGCCGAGCGGCGCCGCCTTGCCACTGGCCACGGCCTCGCGCGCCTGGGACTGGGACAGGCACCCGGCCTGGGCCGGCATCACGGAGAGGGCGAAGAGAAGCAAAACGGCGGCGGTCTTTTTCACGTGACGGGTCCGGGTCAGGGGCTGCATGTCTTATGTTTGAGCAAGGTGTAGTCAATTTTTCCTGAACGCAAGCTGAACCAGCCCTTCAGCTGTCCCGTCCGCCCATTTTTGAGGCGCGGGCCAGCCTTTGCCCCCGGCCTCTGCCCTGCTAAGATCTTTCGATGTTCCGGCAGACCTTTTGCGCCTTCTGTTCTTCGGCCCTCGCGGGCACGGCCCTCCTGAGCCTCTCGACCTTGGGCCGGATGAGCCTGGAACGCATGAGCTTGGGCCGGGTCTTCGCGCTGTGTGCGGTTCTCCTTCTCACGGCCCCTTCCCCGGCCTCTTCCTGCGCACTGGCGCTCGTTCTGGCCATGGACGGGTCCGCCAGTGTCAATCCGCGTGAGCACAGCCTGCAGCTCAACGGTCTGGCCGATGCCTTGAGCGACCCGGACGTGGTCAAAGCGATTGAAACTGTGGGCGGCATCTGGGTGATGAGTTTCGAATGGAGCGGACGTTACAAGCAATTTGAGCAACTGGGCTGGCGTCCATTGACCGATATGGCCAGCGCCCGGCGTGCTGCCGCCGACCTGCGCAAGTCGCGCCGCGGGGCAGTCAATTTTCCGACCGCGCTCGGATATGCGCTCGGCCATGCATCGGTTCAACTGCGCCGCGCCCCGGTTACCTGTGACCGCAAGGTGATCGATGTGGCGGGCGACGGCATCAATAATGACGGCTTTCCGCCCCAAAGCGCCTATAAGGCCTTTGATTTTGAAAATGTAACGGTCAACGGGCTTGTGATTGCCGATCGGGACACCAGCGCCGTGCGCTACTACCACCGCAACGTCATCAGCGGTCCTGGTGCCTTTGTCGAGGTGGCTGCCAACTTCAAGGATTATGCCAGGGCCATGAAGCGCAAACTGGTCCGAGAAATTCTCGGCAATGGCCTCGCAGCGCGGAACTGACGCGTCCCGCCACCGTCCAGCCCGCCCGGTCACCGATGGTCTTTCATCTCCATGGACCGGTAGAAATCCTTCAGGGTCTTACCGGGTTCGGGGCGGAAAAGATCGCCGGTTTCGGCAATCTCCTCCATCCTGTCGAGACGGAACATGCGGAAATCCCCGCGCAGCTCGCACCAGGCCACCAGGGTCCAGACCTTGCCCCAGAACCACAGGCCCAGCGGCCGGATGATCCGCTGGGACGGCTCGCCCTTGCCATCCCGGTAGACGATGGCAAGCCGCTTGCGCCCATCGGCAGCCGCTTCCAGAAAATCGATATGGTCCCGGACCTGAGGCGTCATTTCCGGTGCGAAGGCGTGGATTTCAACCTCGCTCTGGCGCACCCGCGTCTTTTCAGGCAGCACCGCATCGATCTTGATCATGGCCTCTTCGGCGGCCCGGGCCATGGCAGCGCCGCCCCAGGCGCGGATGATGCGGGCCCCCGCAAGAAGGGCGACGATTTCGTCCCGAGTGAACATAAGCGGCGGCAGGTCATAGCCATCGCGCAGGATATAGCCGACCCCGGCCGCCCCCTCGATGGGGACGCCGGAGGCCTGCAGATCTGCGATATCACGGTAGATCGTGCGTTCGGAGACCTCCAGCCATTCGGACAATTGCCGGGCGCGCACAAGACGGCCACCGCGCAGATATTGCACGATCTGGAAAAGGCGGTCGGCGCGTCTCATGCAGCCAATCCCATCAGAAGGGTTTCAAAAGGTTCTTCATGCGTCTCGTCCTTGCGCGGCCGGTCCAAGAGCGTGTCGCGTTCATCCGGATGCAAACTGCTTGTCTTTTGCGTTGAAATCCCTGATTTCAAGCCGCGAAAGACAGATCCGATCGAACGCGATTTGCTCTATTCGGCAAACAGCCCAATGGAATTGCCGTCCGGATCAAGGCAATAGGCGAATCGGCCGACCGGAATGGCAATCGGATCCGATATTACCTCGCCGCCCGCTTTCGCTAAGCGTTCCATTGTCTCTTCCAGCGTGTCGGGACAGGCCAGATGGATGGTCGGCCCCGTTCCCCTGGGCGCAGGCGTGCCGGGGTAAAGGTGCCCAGCCCGGCCTTCGCCTTGAACCGGAAACATGGCAAAATCATTCGGGCCACCGGTCTCCAGCACAAGCTCGGTCTGAAAAACCTCATTGTAAAAGCGCATGGCCTTCTCCAGATCGGACACAGGAATCTCCGTCCAGATGGTGAAATGGTCAGGTTTGAACGTCATGTCAGTCTCCTTGGAAAATGCAACGGAGCCGACTGTAACAAAGCCCTCCTGACACCTGCCTGTCAGGAGAGTGCGCAGGAAAGAAACGCTGCCGCCGCTCCCGCGCGGACGACCAAAGAACTGCCTCTGGCACGCCTTGCTCTATGACAGTTCGCAGACAGTGTGACAGCCCGCGCCGGATGACCGAGACAAAAGTTTAACGTTACGGACAATCCAGCGTCACTCAGGCCCGCCACTCTGGGCCCCGGCTGATCCCATGGCACTGTCCCATAGAGGTGTCTCTCAAGCTCTGTTCCATGGCCAATCCCTGGAGGCGTTCATGAAGAATCTGACTGTCACCCTGCTTCTTGCAGGCACAAGCCCTTTTGCTTTCGGCGCGGCCCTGTCCGGCGCGCTCGCCAAAGACGCAACCTATATCGGAACCGTTGATGCAGAAAGCGGCACGCAGCCTGCGGACACGGCCACCGGCAAGGTCTTTGTCGATGCCAACCGCAATTCCAAGCTGGATGACGGCGAAGCCGGCGTCCCCGGCGTCCTGGTGTCCAACGGCCGCGAAGTTGCCGTAACCGGCAAAGACGGCTCTTACGCCTTGCCGGTTTATGACGACATGAACCTTTTCATCACCAAGCCGGCCGGATATGCGCCTCCGCTCAATCAGGACATGGTTCCCCAGTTCAACTACATCCACAAGGTGGCCGGATCGCCGGATCTGCGCTTCGGCGGCATTGAAGCGACCGGCCCGATGCCCGCCTCTGTCAATTTTCCGCTGATCGAGGACAAGACCGGCGATGATTTCCAATGCCTCGTCTTCGGCGACACCCAGCCCTACACCAATCAGGAAATTGGCTATGTGCGCCAGACGGTCGGCACATTGCTGACCAACCGGGACAATTCAAAAACAGAATGCCTGCTGTTCGAAGGCGACGTGATGGGGGACGACCTCTCCCTTTATCCGCGCTTCAAGAAGATCATCGCCGCCGGCGGTGTGCCGCAATATTACGTTGCCGGCAACCATGACCTCGATTTCGATGCCAAGAGCGATGCTGACAGCTTCGACACCTTCCGCCGCGAATTCGGCCCGGAATACTATTCCTTCGACATCGGTCAGGTGCATTTCGTCGTTCTCGATGACGTGCGCTACCCGTGTAACGGTGTGGATGCCCACGCGTTCTGCGATCTGTCCGCAAAACCGTCCTATAACGGCGTCATCTCCGAGCGCCAGCTGGAATGGCTGAAAAACGATCTGGCCCATGTGCCGGAAACCAAGCTCATCGTCGTCAACGCGCATATTCCCTTCGTCACCTACACGGATGCGAATGCCCAAAAACACCAGGTGGACAACCTCGACAAGCTTTATGAGCTGATCGGGGACCGGCCCGCCCTTGGCCTTTCCGGCCACACCCACACGACGGAGCAGATCCTGCCCGGCGAATATTTCGAGGGCTGGAAAGAGGCCACAAACACGGGCCCTGCCAAGTTCCACCAAATCGTGACCGGCGCCGTCTCCGGCTCCTGGTGGGCCGGGGATCTGAACAATTCCGGCGTGCCCCACAGCACCCAGCGCCTCGGCGCGCCGCGCGGCTATTACATTCTGGATTTCTCAGGCGCCGACTATGTCGACACCTACAGGACCTTTGAGGGCACGCAGCAGGACCAGATGCACGTGGCTTTCAACTCGCCCCACTTCCGCGAATGGGCGGAAAAGCTGGTTGGCTACACCGAGCTCTATGACGTCCCGAGCGATATTACACCACCCGTGACGATCAACGACCTGGGCGACATGGACATGCTGACCAAGGCGGATCTAAGCGGCACCACCTATGTGGCGGTCAATGTCTGGAACGGCTCGAAGGACAGCAAGGTTTCCTTCTCCCTCAATGGCGGCGCGGCCACCGAGGCGGTCCGCACCCAGAAGGGTGAAGGGGAAGCTCCCAATGACGGTCCCACGTTTGCCGATCCGCTGGCGCTGGCCAAGCAGTCTACCAATGGCCGTCAGGCGATCCGCAGCACCTCCGGCGGCGACGAAACTGCCGGCTACCGCACCTGGCGCGGCACTGAATGGACAGGCATTGCCGGTCCGTTCCAGAACTGGATGCTGACCACCAAGTCCAGCCACCTGTGGCGCGCGGAACTTCCCAAGGACCTGCCTGTTGGCGTTCACACTCTGGAAGTGACCACGACCGACCGTTATGGCCGGACCTTCAAACAGACCAAGACCTTTGAAGTGGTGGACGAACTGCCGCAAATGACCTGGCAGGAAAAATTCTGGCAGTAATCCCTTGGCGTTTCGCCAAAGGTCTCACAGGATAGTCCCGGGCTCTGAGCGCCCGGGACCGTTTACCGGAAAAACCGCCATGCGCATGTACGTCTCCTCTCTCCGCCGCAATTGTGTCCGCTCCCATAGTGTCCGGCTTGTGGCCACTCTTCTCCTTAGCTTAATGGGTCTTTTGTGCCTTGGACTGACGTCACAAGCCCATTTTACCAAGGGCACCAAGGTCCGCACCGTTCTTGTCGCGCAGGAAGACGGCGGCCTGACCGCCTATATCCGCGTGCCTGCCCCCCTGGTCTTTTCCGATCTGATCGGCAAGGCACAGGTGGACCAGACCCCGCTCCACTCCCCCTTCCTGCGGGTTGAGGCCACCGGAACCGGCGCCCGCTACCGGATCGACATGGCAGCCGTTGAGAATGACCGGGCCCGCTTTGAGGACCGTCTGCAAAGGGCACTGATCTTTTCCCAAGCCGGTCTGGATCTGGAAAGCTCCGTCACCGGTTTCACCATCCGGTCCCGCCGCCCGGCGCAGGTGATGGACAGTCTTGCCACTGCGCAAGCGGCCATGCACGTGACAAGCACGTCGCTCGATCCGGTTTTTGGTGAAGCTGTCATCGACTACGCGCTGACACTGCGCAGCCAGGATCTGTCCGGCCTTCTGGACGTGCGCGCTGGCTATGCGCCCCTGTTGCCCGGCCCGGGCGTTGCCTTTGAAACCCATCTGGTGGATGCCAGGGTCACGCCGCCGGTTGCCTCGACAGCCGAAGGCCTGCTTGAAATTCCTGCCCGTCTCGACGGTTCCCGGCTGACCACCTTTGTCCATTTCCTCTACCAGGGCATGCTGCATATTCTGGAAGGGCTGGACCATGTGCTTCTGGTAGTCGCGCTTGCGCTCGGGGTGGGCGCAACCCGCAAGCTGATCTTTCTGGTCACCGCCTTCACACTCGGCCATTCGGTCACGCTGATTGCCACCTTTCTAGGGGCAACGCCATCCTGGCCATGGTTCATTCCGGCCGTGGAAACGGCCATTGCCCTTTCCGTCCTTTATGCGGCGGTTGCGGCCATGGTTCACAAATCCGGTTCCATCCTCGTCTTTTCCGGCATTGGCCTGCTGCACGGGCTCGGCTTTTCCTTCGTCCTCGGCGACATTCTTGGCCGGACTGCGCCCGACCTGATCCCTGCTCTTCTGGCCTTCAATCTGGGCATTGAAGCGGGTCAGCTGGTCATTCTGGCGGTCACTCTCAGCATTGTGTTTGCGCTCGGCCACCTGCTGCATCCGGCGCTCAAACCGGTCCGGCTCGGGGTCCTGACAGCCATCGCGGTTCTGTCCTCCTGGTGGGTCCTGGACCGGTTCGGCGGCATTCTGTCCTCGGCTTGACCGCAGAAGCGCCCCTACGCAACATTCTTTAAAAAGGGGGCGCCCGCCCAATTCACCTCCGATTGATCTGGCTCAAGGTGACAGCCGCCGCTTGGCGGCACTTTGAGGACAGCAAAAGGAGGACACAATGAGTCACGTTCCACACGAATTGCATGAAGAATTTCCGGAGGCCGCGCAGGTCCTGCACCGGTTGAAAACCGAGGATCCGCATTTCGCCCGGCTGGCGGAAGAGTACCACGCCGTAAACCGGGAAGTGCACCGCATTGAGACCGACGTAACTCCTGCGGCAGATGACGTGCTCGAGAACCTGAAGAAAAAGCGCCTCAATCTGAAAGACAAGATTGCCGCCCTATTGGCGGTTGCCGAAAACACCGTGCCCTGAGCCCCTCCTTTTCAGGCCGGTGTGAGTGCCCGCGTCGTCCCCGTCCGACGGCGCGGGCCGCTTTTTAAGGAAACACGCCCCGTTGCTTCAAGGTCAATCTGTTTTCTTTTGCGCTGACCTCTTCGAATTTAAGCTGCAACAGGGAAATCCGATGGACCGCGCTTTGCGCCAGGAGCCCGTTTCCCCCCCAAAAAAAAGCGCCGTAGCCTCTTCAAAAGCCCGGCGCCAGTCTGGGGAGGAACGACCCTCATCGTTCAAGACTAATGTGTGCCCTCTCCCCCCCGCATTCAAGGAAATAAAGCGTGAATCTATCGTGAGAGACTGTCTCCACTAGACATTTTCCGGTTTCTTTTCAATATCTTAAACGAACACTTGACCAAGCGTCATTCACCAGCTTTGCTTTCCCTGTCTTTCACAGCGAAGCAACTTGCCATGGTCAGCCCCTTCCCCGCGCTCTGCGGTCTTTTCCTGCTTTTCTCCGGGTACGCTCAGGCGGCCGAAATATGTCTGGATGTTCAGGCCAAGAAAGGCTGGCAAGGGGTTACCTTGCCTGGCGGCAAGATCGGCAAGGTCAGCTATTCCGGCAACTGGAGCGTGATTGCCGGTCAGTACAAGCCGGTCGGACCTCGCGGCTATACCGGCGCAGATGCAAAGCGGCTGGGCCCGCTTTACGGCTATAAGTTCGACCAATCCTATGCCTTTGGCGAGATGCTGGTGCGCGACCAGGCCGGGCGGATTGTCCCGTTTGCGGAATTTGCCGCGCTGGCAGTCAACGCACGGGACACGGCCGGCAACTATGCCTTCCGCATCAACGATCTCGACATCGCCCTTTGGGACAATGCGGGGGCGATCCGGGTCTGTATCACCCTGCGCTGAATCGCGCTCATACCAACCTAAATAGATAGGAACGGATCTGACCGTGTTTAGGGACTGTTCGGCGAGGAGCAGGTTGCAGGGCGATATGGTTTATCGTTCAAAACCTGGGACGCAGCTGAACAGTCCTCAAACACGGCCTCGCTGGCCTGCTCCGGCCCGCCGGACTGCGTTGCGCCGCTTGAACGGCCAACCAGGCCGTCCTGCGCAACGCGCCTTGCCGGCCAATCCGGACCAGCGCCATCAGATGGGTTTCTATCTATGCAGGTTGGTATAAGCTCTGCGTCCATCTTTCAGATTGCTCAAGAAAATCAATCCAAGTGGAGGAAACATGGCAGCGAAGGTTGCTTTGGTCACGGGCGCAGCACGCGGTATCGGGCTGGCCACAACACACCTGTTTCTGGACCGGGGCTGGCAGGTTGCCATGCTTGACCGGGACGGCGAAGAATTGACCCGTGCCGCAGAAGGGCTTCAGAACGCAGCCCCCTTTGTGTGCGATGTCTCCATCGAGACAGAGATTGCCGGAACCGTTCCAGCGATCCTGAAACGATTCGGCCGGCTGGACGCGCTGGTCAACAATGCGGGTGTTGCCCGGTTCGGCCCGATGGAAGACACCAGTTTCGAGACCTGGCGGACGGTGATGGCCACCAATTTGGACGGGGTCTTCCTGCTGTCCCAGGCGGTCCTGCCAGCCTTGAAGGAAACGAAAGGCGCATTGGTCAATATCGCCTCCATCTCGGGCCTGCGCGCCTCGACCCTGCGGGTGGCCTATGGAACCTCCAAAGCCGCCGTCATCCAGCTGACCAAACAGCAGGCGGCGGAACTCGGCGAATTTGGTGTCAGGGCCAATTGTGTCTGCCCGGGACCTGTGCGCACCAAACTTGCCATGGCGGTGCACAGCCAGGAGATCATCGACGCCTATCACGATGCAATCCCCCTCAACCGCTATGGCAGCGAGCGGGAAATTGCAGATGTCATCGTATTCCTGTGCTCTGGTCAGGCCAGCTACGTAACCGGTCAGATAATTGCGTCCGATGGCGGCTTTGAAAGCACTGGCGTCGGCCTGCCCGCACTGCGGAAATAATCCGCCAGGGCGCTTCCAGGGTCAGGATGTTGCCAGAAAATGCGCGGCCACCTGACGCTGGTGCGGCTGGCTGCGGTGCTCAAACAGATAGAGGCCCTGCCAGGTGCCCAGCATCATCTCCCCGCTGTCCACCGGGACCGACAGGGAGACAGGCAGCAGCGCCGCCTTGATATGGGCCGGCATGTCGTCCGGCCCCTCATAGGTGTGGGTAAGATAGCCCATGGCCGGATGATCGGAGGAAGGCACAAGCCGCTCAAAAAAGGCTTTCAGATCCACCTGAACATCCGGATCGGCATTTTCCTGAATAAGCAGAGAACAGGAGGTATGGCGGACGAACAGGGTCAACAGCCCGCTCATCCGGCCCGCCTCCCCCAGCCACGAGCGGACGGAGGCGGTGAATTCGTAGAGGCCCTGCCCTTGAGTGCGCAGGGAAAAAACAGTCTGCATGTGCCGATACCACTCCGGATTGTTCAATGGCCGCCCGTCAAACTAGAGCCTCGTGCGCTAAGTTTGCACCATTTGATGCTGGAAAGCAGATCCGGTCAAATCGTGCAGACTGATCGCACGATGCTTTAGGCTGTTCCGGGCCGCGCTTGCAATTTCCAGCCGCAAACGCCACTTGCCAGACACAGTCGGCCGGCCCTGCTGGTCTCCCAGGTCCCAAGTTCCAGGACCCTTTTCCCGCCCTCCGTCCCAGGACACAGAATGCCAGATACCAGCCCCAGAATCCTGATCGCAACCCTTGGCACGCGCGGGGACGTGCAGCCCTATGCGGCCCTTGCCCGGGCGCTTGCTCAGCACGGGGCGGAGGTGGTTCTGTGCACCGGCGAAGGCTTTGAGGAGATGGCCTCGGCGGCCGGGGCCCGCTACCGCCCGCTTCCGGTCAATTTCGAACAGCTTTTGCAGCAGCCAGACATCAAGGCGGCGCTCCGATCCGTCACCGGCATGATCAAGGCCGCCCGGCAGAATATCTCTGTGCAAAGAGACGTGACACGGTCCCTGTGGACGACGGGCCTGTCTGAAAAGCCGGACCTGATCCTGTTTCATCCCAAAGCTGCCATCATGACCTTTTTGGGCCGCCGTCTGGGCGTTCCCGCCCTGCCCACCGTCTTGCAGCCCGTCACCGCCCCCACCGGCGCCTTTCCCGTGGCCTTGTTTGGCTGGCCTGGCATGGGTTCCTTTCTCAACCGCACGAGCTACGCCCTCGCCCGTTCGGTAATGGCAGCCGGGCTGCGCAGCCTGCTGCCACCGATCCGCGCCGAAGCCGCCCGGGAAATCGCCATGCCCGGCTCCAGCCTTGACGGGTTTGTTCCGGACGCGGCCCCCTGGAATGGCGGCAAGGCCTTGTCTCTGCAGACCTATTCCCGGGCCTTGGTACCAACACCGCCAGACTGGAGCGCCGAATACTGGCAGTGCGGCTACTGGTTCACTGAGCCAGATCCGGACTATACCCCGCCGGAGGATCTGGCCCGGTTTCTGGGCGAGGGCGCCCCGCCCCTTTATCTTGGGTTCGGCTCCATGCCGAGCCGGGACCCCGAGCGGCTGACTCAGATAGTCTTAAGAGCTCTTGAAAAGACCGGACAGCGGGCCATTCTGGCCAGCGGCTGGGGCGGCCTGAGCACTGTGGCTTTCGCGGAGAGACTGCCGGAGGGGCTGTCAGACAAGATCCATCTGATCGGTAAAGCTCCCCATAGCTGGCTGTTTCCCCGCTGCGCCGGAGTTGTCCACCATGGCGGGGCTGGAACCACCCATGAGGCCCTGCGCTGGGGCAAGCCCTCCCTCGTCTGCCCTGTTTTTGCCGATCAGCCCTTCTGGGGACGCCAGGTGCACAAAATTGGGGCTGGCCCAGCCCCGATCCGGCAAAAGAACCTGACCCCGGATGCTCTGTCCCAGGCCCTCAAGGATCTGGAAACGCCAGGCTTCACCAAGGGGGCCGAAGCCGCCCGGGACATTATGGCCCAGGAGCCGGGTGCCTCCGGCACAGCGGCCCGGCTGTTGGAGGCGGCAAGACGATGACAGATGCCAAAGCGGCTGGCCTCAAACTCTATCGTTACGGAAGACCGCCCTAACTTTGTCCTTTTCTGTCAAGCGTCTCTTGGCGCTTTTCTTTTCCCGTGCAGCCTGACACAAATAGGCCTTATTGAACGATTCTCCCAAACGGTGTCCGTCACCGGCCCGTCCATAGCCAGCTTTCAAAGGGGTCACCTGCCGTGTTTCCTGCCCGCTATATCGTTTTTGTACTTTGCCTTGTCGCGACGTTCCTGACATTCGTCCTCATGTTCGCCTTCAACATTCACTTCCTGTGGCCGTTGCTGGTCTTCTTTGCGCTCTCCCTTGTCGGCTGGCATGATCTTCACCAGACAAGGCATGCTGTCTTGCGCAATTATCCGGTCGCCGGTCATTTCCGCTTCCTGTTCGAGGCGATCCGGCCGGAACTGAGACAGTATTTCTTTGAAAGCAATCAGGACGGGCGGCCCTTTTCCAGGGAACGCCGCTCTATGGTCTATGACCGGGCGAAAAATATTGAGGATGTGCTGCCCTTCGGCACTGAGCTGGATGTCTATACCAGCGACTATGCCTGGGTGAATCATTCCATGACACCGATGCCGGAGAACCATGACGAACTTCGGGTCACGATTGGCGGGCCGGACTGCAAGCAGCCCTATTCCGCCTCGCTCTACAACATTTCCGCCATGAGTTTCGGCTCCCTGTCGGCCAATGCCATTCTGGCCCTGAACAAGGGCGCCAAGGCCGGGCATTTTTATCATGACACCGGCGAAGGCAGCGTTTCCCGTTATCACCGGGAAGGCGGCGGCGATCTGGTCTGGGAACTGGGTAGCGGCTATTTCGGCTGCCGCAACGACGACGGCACGTTCTCGCCGGAAAAATTCAAGACCCAGGCCGCAAATACTCAGATCAAGATGATCGAAATCAAGATGAGCCAGGGGGCGAAACCAGGCCATGGCGGGGTTCTGCCCGGCAGCAAGGTGTCCGAGGAAATCGCTGAAGCGCGAGGCATCCCGGTCGGTCAGGACTGTATTTCCCCCGCCTCCCATTCCGCCTTTTCAACACCGCTGGAGCTGCTCGGCTTCATTCAGCAGCTGCGGGACCTATCGGGCGGCAAGCCGGTCGGCTTCAAACTGTGCATCGGCCACCGCTGGGAATTCATGGCCATTGTGAAGGCCATGCTGACAACCGGCATCAAGCCGGATTTTATCGTCATTGACGGGTCTGAAGGCGGCACCGGCGCTGCCCCCATCGAATTTGCCAACCGGCTTGGCACGCCGCTGCGCCAGGGATTGCTCTTCGTGCATAACAGCCTTGTGGCCACGGGCCTGCGCGATGACATCAAACTGGGTGCCGGGGGCAAACTGATCAGCGCCTTCGACATTGCCGGAACCATGTGCCTGGGCGCGGACTGGGTAAATTCGGCCCGCGGCTTCATGTTCGCGGTCGGCTGCATCCAGTCGCAGAGCTGCCATACCAACCGCTGCCCCACCGGTGTGGCCACCCAGGACTCCAAACGCCAGCAGGCCCTGGTCGTTCCCGACAAGGCGGAACGGGTAGCCAATTTTCACCGCAACACCCTGAAATCCCTGATGGCGTTCACCGCTGCGGCCGGTTTAAACCATCCCAGCGAATTCCGGCCCGAACATTTTTTCCTGCAGGAAGGCGCCGGTGGGATTTTGCCCGCCAGCGCTGCGCTTACCTGGCTGGAAAAGGACGCGCTCCTGGAAGACGGCCACGATATTCCAGGCTATTCGACCTACTGGGCCATGGCGGACGAGACCAGTTTCCTGCCGGTCCGCAGCGTTGCCACGGCCAAGGCCCTGCGTCATCAAGGCAGCCACAACTAGGTCATGGCCTCCCAAAAGCATGCCTTCAGGCGTTAATCCGACCCCAAATGGCGAATCCTGTTCAGCACGGCGTACCCCGGCACACCGCACACGCACCGGCAGACTGAGCTGCGACCGGCAGCCGAGCCGGCACTTTCCGTGTTTTGTGCTGGGGCCAAAGGACAGAAGCTTTAAAAAAGGGCCTGGGATGGAAGCACAGGATCCCCGCCGGGGGCCTGCCTTTGCAATGATACGTAAAATTATCAATATATTTCATCATTCGGACATGCAGCCCATCTAAAGTGCAATCTCCGCATTTAGCAATTTAAAATTGTATTGGAGGTTGAATATGACATCCCCGTATCCCCAATATTCGGAAATCTACATTTTTGGCGATTCCCTGTCCGATGGCGGCAATTTCTATGGTGTTTTCTCCAGTTTGCTGACGGTCGGCTTTCCGCTCGATTCCTTTGGCTACAATCACACCTTCACCAACGCGGAAGCCACCGGCGATGGCCAGGTCTGGAGCCAGAGCATCGGGGATCTTCTCGGCGTGGCGCCCGAGCAGGTAAATAATTTTGCCTTTGGCGGCGCGGAAGCGATCGGTACCCAGACCATTCAGGAAGCCATCGTTTCCCGGAACCTGGACACTGAATTTTTGAAAGACGGGCTGACCGCCGACCAGCTTGCCCCCAATGACGACGGCAGCGTGAATGCCACCGTCACAGATTTTTTTGCCGAAACGGCCTTTGGCCAGGACCAGCTGGACAAGATGCGGGTTGCCGACAATGTCAACCTGACAGGCCAGGTGCAGAATGCAGCGGCCTATGCCGCCGCTCAAAACGGTGTTTCGGAGACTGGTGAAGTGTTTCAGGAAGGCTCGGCCGCCTTTCTCCTGATTGGCGGCAACGACTATGCCGCCATCTCTCCTGTGGGCTTTGACGCAGAAGCCTTTCTGACGGAGCTGGTGGGCTCCATTCTCAGCAATGCCCAGTCTCTGGTCGCCCAAGGCATAGATACGCTGGTCTATTTCACCCAGGCGCCCCTGACCTTTGCCCCCGTTGGCCAGCTTGCCGTGGAACGCTACAAACTGGCCCTGCTGGCCGCAGGCCTTTCCGAGGAACAGGCGGAAGCGGCAAAACAGCAGTTTGTGGCCGATCTTGCCTCCCTGTCGGACCAGCAGAATGCTCTTGTGCAACAGGGTTTGGAGCAAATCGCGGCCGCGACCGGGGCCAAGGTCGAAATTGTCGATTTCGCCCTGATTTCGGCGCTGCTTCAAGATGACCTGTCCGGGTTTGGATTTCTGTCAGCAGAACCCCACCTTTTGGATACGGGCTCCTTCCCCCATGCGTTTCAGGATGCGGACGGAGATGGCAATCCGGAGATCATCAACGATTTCGGGCAATTGGAAGAACTCAAACCCGGCGAGTTCATTGCCAGCGACGAGGACGGCGACGGCACGCCGGATGTTGTGGCCGCTCTCAATCCCGATACACTCGGTCTTGATCTGGACGACGTTCTCTTTTTCGACCCCTACCACCCGACGGCGGCCGCTCATGACATTTTCGCCCGTTTCGCCGCCGACACCCTGGCAGGGAAAGTGTCTTTGCTCGATGCGGACAGCAACAGCTTCCGGGGAACCTGTGCGGACGAAACCGTGTTTGCTGCAGCCGGTGATGACAGGCTTTTTCTGCGCAGCGGGAACGATGTGGCCTTTGGCGGCCTTGGAGACGACCGGATCCAGGGCGGCCGGGGCAATGACATTCTGTCTGGCGGTGGCGGTGCCGACACGGTGCGCGGCGGGTCCGGATCAGATGTGCTGACCGGCGGAGACGGCAATGACGTGCTCAGCGGCGGCCGCGGCAACGACATTCTGGCCGGAGGCACTGGCAACGACAAACTGCTCGGCGGATCGGGCCGCGATCTCTTCCTGCAGACACTGGATGGTGGGCAGGACACCGACCTGATCGATGGCCAGTTCAACTTTGATGCCCTTTTTGTCGAGGTTGACGGCGATGCCCTGACGGATCTGGAGCTTGCCGCCATCCAGTCGGATCTGGCAGCGGCGATTGACAGCTGCACTGGCACCTTCACCTTTGGGGACACGACTTGGACCTTGAGAAACATCGAAAAGGTCTTCATCGGCAACGCGGCGGACGCGGATCAATTCGCGCAGGCATATGCCGATGCTCTAGACTATGTCAGGGCCGATGCCGGTCTGGTGGACGCCGCCGCCGGCTGGAACCAGATCGACCCGACCCCGGACACGTTTCTGTTCTGAACAGATCCCGTCTCTGCGGATTTGCCTGTCGCGGCCTGACATCAAAGATGTCAGCGCAAAAAGACAGCCCGGTTTGAAGCCGTCCGCATGCAGCACACTCCAGACGCCGCACAAGACCAAGCGCAATTGATCATAAGCTCTTGGAACGGGCTTGGTAGAACGGCTCAGCCCTGACAAAAAGCCCGGCACGCAGCCGGGCTTTTCCGCTCTTGCGGGGCCAATCGCGGTAGAGGCTTAGGCGGGTTTCGCCACTTCCGGCGCAGGCGCGCCCGGCGCCTTGTTTGTGGCCGCCGTCAGATCGGCCTTGCCTCCTGTTCCCGGCACCGCCTCATGGGGAGGTTCCACCGCCCCGGAGATCCCAGCAGGCACCGTCCCCAGGCTGGCTGTCAGACCGGAGAGACCAGAACCGTCCAAACCAACCTCTTTCATCATGGCATCCAGAAGCGGAGCCTGTGAGCGGTATTTCAGGGCTGATGAGACCATCTGGTCGGCCAGATTTCCGCCGGAGCCGTTTGTGGAAGACCCATTTGCTGCACCCGCGCCGCCGCCGGTCATACCATCCACCTGGATGATCTTGATACCGTCGATCTGCTCCATGGGTTTGACGCTTTCAGAAATGATTTCAGGTAATTGCTCCAGAAGTTTGATGCGAATTTGCATCGCAATCTGCTCGGGTGACAGCAAGTTGGCCGCCTCATTGATGGCCTTCTGTCCGGCTGCTTCCACTTCATAGAGCGCTTTTTCGGCTTCCGCGCGCAGCTTCTCAGCCTCTGCCGAGCCCTGGGCCTCGATGCGGAGTTTCGCAGCTTCCGCTTCTGCAGCAATCCGGACCGCTTCGGCCTGGTCGGCAGCTGCCTGTTTCTGCGCTTCTGCGCCGACCGTAATGGCAACGGCGTCCATCTCAGCAGCCTTTCGGGCCTCGATCAGTTCGATCTGCTTCTCGCGTTCCGCAACCTCGGTGTCCCGCGCGGTGGTCACCTGTTCGGCCGCACGGGCCGCAATGGCACGCGCTTCATCCGCCTCAGCTTCCGCTTCCGACTTTTCCCGGGACTTGGCAGCAACTGCAATGTCGCGGTCCTGTTCGGCAAGCTCGATCAGTTTCCTTTTCTCCACATTGGCTGCCTCAACGGTACGCTCCTTGGTGATTTCCCGCTCACGCACCTGCCGGTCCATGTCGATCTGACGTTCTGTCACGGCCTGATCGGATTCGATCCCCGCATATCGGACCTTCTGGTGGGCCATGATCTTCGCTTCTTCGGCTTCGCGCTCCCGCTCGGCCTGCTGCTGTGCGATCTGGGCCACCTGCTCCGCCCGGCGGATTTCAACTTCACGCTGCTGCTGCAGCTGCGCGAATTGTTTGTCCCGGTCGATCTGCAAACGCTCCTGCTCCGCCTCCAGGTTCTTGCGCTGAATGTGAACCTCCGTTTCCTGCTCGATATCGTTGCGCTTCTTCCGGCGCTCCTCGATTTCCTGTGTCAGCTTGGTCAGCCCCTCGGCATCGAAGGCGTTCTCCGGGTTAAAATACTCCCGGTTGGTCTGATCCAGGCCGGTCAACGAGACGGATTCCAGCTCAAGGCCGTTCTTCAAGATGTCTTCGGACACAGCTGCCTGCACTTTCTGGACGAAGCTGACCCGTTGCTCATGCAGCTCCTCCATCGCCATTTCAGCTGCAACCGCCCGCAAGGCGTCAACGAATTTGCCCTCCACAAGCTCTCTGAGCGCTTCCGGTTTCATCGTGCGCTGTCCAAGGGTCTGGGCGGCGTTCGCAATGGATTCGACCGTCGGCTGAACGCGCACATAAAACTCGGCCAGAACATCAACGCGCATCCGGTCTTTCGTGATCAACGCCTGATCATTCGACCGGCGCACTTCCAGGCGCAGTGTATTCATGTTGACCGGGATGACGTCATGCAACACAGGCAGCACCAGCGTCCCGCCATTCATGACAACACGCTGCCCGCCAAATCCGGTGCGCACGAAGGACACTTCTTTTGAAGACCGGCGGTACAGCCGCGAAATAATCATGCCGACGGCAAGCAGCGCGACAAAAGCCACGCCAACAAGAATGAGAATTGTCATGAGTTGGTTCATGTTCCTCAACTCCTATCCAGAGAATGAAAAAGTGTTTTCCCGGCACCGGAATCAGCTTCTGGCGCCGGTCAATGAGGTGTTGGTATTGCGGATCGCGGTGAAATGCGCCCCTTTCTGGCGCACAATGATGATGTTTGTGCCCTGCTCAAGCACCTCGTTCTCAACATCCGGCTCGACGAGCAGATAGTGGGACTGGCCGGTGCCATCCTTCAGGCGGGCCTGAGCCGGCAGCCCGCCTTTGGCATGCCCCTGAACAACCACCGCAGGTTTGCCCACAAAGCTCTGCCTGGACACTGCATCACTTTCATCCCTGGGCATGACCTTCGACAAACCCAGCGCAGCGGCCCTTGTGAAAGGCAACGCCCCGGCAAAGGCACCGGCAGAAGCCAGAACGCCCGGCAGTAGGAGACCGGAGACAGATTGCACAAGCCCTTGCAGGACAAAGCCCGCAAGTCCGAACCCGGTCAGGAAAATCACCAGGATTATCAGAGCGGGCACGCGGCCAAAGCAAAACCAGCCGAGAACCCGGCTCAAAACGCCCTGTCCAGGACCGGTGACCTCCGTTCCGGCAGCCACCGTTTCAAGATCTCCCGGAAGCGCCCCACCCGTCACATTCGTATCGAAGTCGGGCACGTCCACATCAATCTCGGGAAGATCGACGTCCGGCAGCAGGCTGTCGACCATGCTGGAGAGTCCGAGCCCGAGCAAAGTGCCGACACCTTCAGCAAGCGCAATCGCGATCATCAAGCCAATGGCGACCGCAAACGGCGTGTTCTGGCCAGCGAGAAGAAAGTCGATCATGCTCAACTGTCTTTCGCCGCCGCCTTCATCGCCGCAAGCCGTTCAGAGACCCGGTTCTTGCGCGCCAGCTCTTCCAGTTCTGCAAGCTTGACCGCATCGCCCTTGTTGGCCATGCCCGTTCCGGGAAGGCCAGTGACGGTCTTCAGCACCCTGTCAAAAGCTTCTTCCGCTTTGCGGGTCTTGCCTTCAACGCTGTCTTTTTGGGCCGCACTCCCGGCGGCCGCGCTGTCTGCCGCGGTTTGCTGCTGCGTCAGGCGAAATGTGGCAAGCTCGGCTTCCATTTCGCGTTTGCGCGCCTGAAGGGCGCCAATATAGCCTTCCAGTTCCTTTTCCTCGCGGCTCGCATCAGCAACCGCGGCTTCCAGAACCGGGATCTGAACCTCAAGATCGAGCTGGCGGGCGATGGCGGCCTCGGCAAGATCGTCGCGGCCTTTCTTGACCGACAGGGCAATCTGGCCCTGAAGGTCCTCATGGCGCGTTGTCGTCTCAGCCAGGCGCGTGTTGGCCAGATGCTTGTTGGCAAGAACTGCGGCCAGTTCGTCACGGACCTGGTCGATGGCCCGGTCCACTTCCCGGACGGCTTCCGCCATCACCGTTTCAGGGGATGTGTTTTCGATGGTGTCCACCAATTGGTTCACACCTCCGGAGACAAGACGCTTGACGCGTGAAACGAGACCTTCTGCCATCATTCTTCCTTTCCATTCCATCCTTTAAACGCATCAGGGCCAGGCTTTTGGTCCCAGGCCCCTACCCCTTTGTTTCTCTCCTTTTGTCCAGCAGCCGCGCCACTTCCAGAACCGGCTCCAGACGCTGTCTCATCAATCCAGGGTCGTAGGTCCGGCTGGGCGTTGTGAGACCGAGATCGAAAATTTCCTCAATCAGCGAAAACAGCTCAGCCGAAAGCGCCGCTTCAAACCGCACAAGGCTCTCCTGGTCCTGTTCCGGCCCCGGCGCAGAGGCAATCAGCTCTGCCATCATTTCAGGCAGCCGTTCATACAGTTTCATGACAAGATCAGATCTGATCCCGCTTTCCCGCTGCAATTGCCGCAAAGCTTTTTCAGCAGGGCGGGCCATTGTCCGCAAAAGATCCTCGCAGGCAGCAACATCCCGCACACCTTCTGCCCGCTCCCGGGCTGCCTTCAAGATCTCCCGCATCTTGTCACTTGGCGTCCGGGCGCCTTGCACCTCGTAACCTGCCAGAAACGCGACGTCATCGTCGCTGAGCCTGACACTGATTGGAATGCTCTTCGGCATGAACCTCACCAACCGTTTTCAAATTCATCATAATGTAAACATATGTATACAAAAGTTTTCATTTGTCAAGAAAAACAAGTTGAAATTGTAGTCCTCGCCACCTAAACGCCTCACGGCCTCAACCACAAACAGGCGGTCCGCAGAGACAAAATTGCGGAAAATGTTTTTTTCGCGTAGCTGGAAAGCGCCTTCAGCAAAAGTCACCGGGAGCCGGGCGGCCCTTGGGCCGGCCCTGCTCAACAGCCGTCAAATACGGCCTCAAACACTTTGCGCCAGACCGGCGGCAAACGCGCCGGCTTCATGGGAGCGAATGACCGCGTGGCGGACGAGGTCGTCGAAATGACCTGCGAACAGTTGTACATGGCGGGTGTTGGAAAAGGCCAGATAGCGCTGACCGAGATAGAGCGCGGCCCATTTCTGGCCGAACACGGTGAAAGGCGCTGAATACCGGTCATTAGCGCCATAAAGATGCAGACGGAGGGAGGGATAGAGATCCGACAGGTTTTGTCCCATGGCCGCCAGCTGCGTGCGCCGTGTGTCCGGCGGCAGGCCCGACCAGAGCCCCTCCCCCCGGGCAAAGCCCTCCAGCACCTCCCGGGAGAGAGCAATTTCCATATCCGTTTCGGCCCGGTGCAACAGCGCCCGCTGATCCCGGGTTCCGGTGATGGCCTGCCCGGCCGTTCGCAACGTCTCGCCCGCATATTCATAGGCAAGGACTGCTTCCGTTTTCAGGACATCAGGCAGATTGGCCGGTACATGACGGATTTTGGCCCCCACCGCATCCCGGTACCAGGCCAGCAAATGCGCATCGACCGGGTGCCTGTCCGTCTCGGCGAACTGAACCGCCTGATCGAGAACTTCGGCGGCCGCACCGCGATGGGTGGAAAGGCCAAGCAGCCAGTCGGCGGAGACCCCAAGGGCCGCCGCCATGGCAGCCAAGGCCTGGCCATTGGGAAGACGCGGCGCATCGTCCGACAGAAGTTGTGACACGGTGGAACGGTCTAGCCCGGCGGTGCGGGCCAGATCGCTGCGGGTCATGTCCCGGCTGCGGATCGCATCGGACAGGCGTTCCCGGAAGAGTTCTGCACGCGCTCGCTTATCCATGGATGACTATGGTCCCGGATGTTTCATTAAATCAACAACCTGCTTGGCAAAGTTGTTTTCTTTTAGGGCGCCACCGTCCAGATGCTGATCTTCGTTCCGCGCTTCACACCCAATCCGGGCCATGCGATTTTGCCCTATGCGTTGACAGGACCGGCATCAACAAGGGAAAGACACTCCCGGCTGATACCGATCTCAAGCGAAGTTGGTCTTACAAGCGGTCAGCCCGCATGCGAGCTGTGCTGGTTTGCGTGATCTGGGGCCGGGACAGGAAGTCCGGGATCTTCTTGCCCGTGATCTCGACATCGTCAAACAGGAACCGGCCCTTGCCAAAGGCTGCCAGCGCCAGCGTGTGCTGCCCGCCGGCAACGGGGTCAACCTGGACCCGTGTCACCTCCCGGCCATTTGCAAAGAACAGGATCTCATCGCCCTGCAGCTTATAGCTGATCCGGTTTGCAGCCTCTTTGCGGATGGCGGGATGTTCCCCGCTAAAGGCAACTTCGAGACCCCGCCTCTTGCGCCTGAGCAGATGATACGTGCCGTTGCGCCCCACCAAAAAATACCAATAGAAATCGGGCCGGCCAGAGCCGATCATCATCCCGCCGCCCCCGGTGCCCGTGTTTCGGGAGGTCACCGTCAAGGCCAGCCTCATGCCGGCCGCCCGGGACACGGGGCCCATACCATCGAACCGGACCCACTTGATCTTGTCATAATAGGAGGCGCTCCGGTCCCCCTTGTTGCTGAACGTCAGTTGCTCTCCGGCAACCCAGACCTTCCAGTCGGTGGAATTGGGATTGAACTCGATCTGTCCTCCCAGCATAAGACTGGGATCTTTGCCGTCGAAATGCTCGTGGAAGACCGCATCATCGTAGAAGGCAGAAAACAAACTCGAAGACGGAACAACAAAAAGCATTGCAAGGCCCAGAACGCCAAGCGCGATCAGACCGCAAAAATAACTTACGCGAGAAATCATGACATCACCTGCAACCGCATCTGATTGTCAGATATACGCAAAGGCCGGTGGTCTTTCAGCAACAAACCATCCTTAGCGTTAACCGGGCCGCCTCCTGTTCCGCCTCATTCCACAGCGCTCAGCGCCAGAAAACCGCCGGACTGGCGCTGCCACAGCCGGGCATATAGGCCGTCGCGGGCCAGCAGCGCCCGGTGGCTGCCTTCTTCCACGATCCTGCCCTTGTCCATCACCACCAGCCGGTCCATCGCCGCGATGGTCGACAAACGGTGCGCCACGGCCAAGGTTGTGCGCCCCTCCATCATCCGGGCAAGGCTGTCCTGAATGGCGCTTTCCGCTTCACTGTCGAGCGCAGATGTCGCCTCGTCCAGAACCAGCACCGGCGCGTTTTTCAGCAAGACCCGGGCAATGGTGATCCGCTGGCGCTGGCCGCCGGACAGTTTCACGCCCCGGTCACCCACATGGGCGTCCAGGCCTTCCCGGTCCTTGCTATCCTTTTGCTCAAGAATGAAATCAAGCGCTTGCGCGGCGCGGGCCGCATGCAGGATTTGCTCATCGGTCGCCTCCGGTTTGCCATAGCGGATATTGTCGCGGATGGAACGGTTCAGCAGCGAAATGTCCTGTGTCACGACACCGATCTGGCTGCGCAGGGAGGCCTGGCTCACCTCGCGGATCTCCTGCCCGTCAAGGGTGATGCTGCCGTCTGTGACGTCGCGCAGGCGCATGAGGAGCGAAATCACGGTGGACTTTCCCGCCCCCGACAGACCCACAAGACCGACACGTTCTCCCGGCTCGACCGTCAGGTTGAAGGCCTCAAGCACGTGCGCCCGGTCTTTCTGATAGGCAAAGGACACATTCTGAAAGACGATCCTGCCCTCCGAGACGCGGAGCTGGGAGGCATCGGCACGGTCGGTGATCAGCGGGCGGCTGGTCATCATCGGCATGGCATCCTTGATCGTGCCCAGGGCGCTGGTGATCGACTGGCCAACGCCGATGAAACTGGAGGAGGCAGCCGACAGAGACCGGGTTACGGTGAGGGCCGCCACGAAATCCCCGATGGACACCCAGCCGGAGATCATGCCCTTGAAACCGACCACGACGATGGCCAGAACCAGAAGCACATTCAGGCAATATACACTGCTGTCGGTCAGGATATAGGACCGGTTCTCACTGTGCCGGGTCTCGATGGTCTCGCCAATCACCTTGCGGATCGCCCCGGCCTCTGAATCCTCAGCAGAAAAGAGCTTCACCATGGCAATGTTGGAATAGACATCCGTCATCGCCCCGGTCGCACGCGAATTGGCCGAAGCCACCCGGGCCGCCCGCTGCAAATAGGTGGGCACCGCCAGCCAGGCCACAACGCAATTGGCCACGATCCAGACCAGAACCGGCAGTGCCAGCGGCCAGGCCAGAGCCAGCAGCAGCAAAAAGGAACCACCAAACTGGATCAGCAGAAACGGGACCGTCTCAATGGCCAGCATCATCTGCCGGTGCACCGAATTGGTGACCTGGGCAATGCGGGAGGCGACCTGACCCGCAAATGTGTCCTCGAAAAACGCCAGATCCTGCCCTTCCACCGCCTTGTGGGCCTGCCAGCGCATGGCAGCGGGCAGCAGGATGCGCACGGTCTGGAAGGAAAAGGTCTGGCGCAGCAGGAAGACCAGCGGCGACAGGATCACAAACAGGAAGAAAAAACCGCACAGCACCCAGACATTTGCGTTCAGAAAGGCTGCAGGCCCCGCCTCGGTGACCCCGTCCACCACATAGGCAATCGCCCAGATGCCGGCAATGCCGAGCGCCGAAGCCAGCATGGCAAGGGCAGAAACGAGCACAAGCTGGCGCCGGAACATCTTGGCGAAATGCCAGATCAAGCGGACCGGGCCGTCATCCGGCAGGGGCGTCACCGGCAGATCCAATGGTTTCAGGTGCTGTTCGAAGGGCTGAAAATACCAGTCTATCAGCGCTGCCAGACGCAGTCTGAAATTCATGAAGGCTGCCCCTTCTGCAAAACAGGTTTTTGCCAGAACGGCTCAACGTGGGACGCTGCGCTCTTTCAGACCGAACGCGCGCTGTCAGGTCTCAGGTTTTATTCTATACATGCAGCGCCGGTCCCCGGCGAGCAGATGTTCCACACGCTCGACCCTCACGCCAGGTCCCAGCACGTCCTTGAACAGGGCAAGCTCTGACCGGCAGAACGTCTGGCAGGCGGTCGCTGCGGCACAGATGGAACAGTGGTTCTCGACCAGAAGAAACCCGTCCTCGTCCTCCACGACCTCGGCCATATAGCCCTCCCGGCTGCGCAGACCGGCCAGGAGGTCAACCTTCGAGGCGAGCCCGGACGCGTCTTTCATGGCCTCGCCATAGACCTGCCGGGACTTTGTCTCCCGGTGGGCTACCAGTTTTTCAAGGCCGTCCTCGCCGAATAAGGTTTCCACCCCATCCAGCAGCCCGACGATCAGCGGGGCATGGCTGTCGGGAAATTGCCCGTGGCCCTCACCGGTCAGATCCCAAACCCGTTTGGGCCGCCCGACTGAGCCTTTCAGATCTTCAAACTCCACAAGCCCGTCGCTCTGCAAGCCGTCCAGATGCTGACGGACAGCAACCGAGGTCACGTTCAGATCCTTGGCCAGAGCCGCTGCGGTTTGCGGTCCGGCGGATTTCAGAGCATTCAGGAGCCGTGTACGGGTGCGATCTGCCATGCTGGCCAATATAGGGTCTTTTGCGCATAAAAAAACACTTCTCTTGCCAAATACTCCCCCCTTTGACAGCTTCTTGGTTTCCACCAGAAATACAGAGGAAGCGACTTCAAAACTCAATACCGATTCGAAAAATACGCAGAGGAATATATAATATTTCGCAGGCTTTACTGGCGCGTCTTATTTTTCCTGAAGTTTCCAGGGCGGCGCTCTTATTTCCAAGCCCGGAAACGGACTTATTTTCAAAGGGCTTGCACACTTTTTCAGGATTTTTCCTGCGATGTTACAACTTGAAGACTAAATCAAACTGGACAAATTAATGCCTTTTCAGAACCATAGGTGGCATTCTAGCGTTTCATATAAATTGATCCCTTTTGAAAATGCCTAATTTGGAGGGACTGATGGACAAAGTCCGGGCTTTCTTGAGATGGATGATGATCGACCCCCGTCATCCGGAGATCGCTCAAGCACAATATAATGAACTGTCGAACCAGATCCCCTCGCTCTATGCGCTGCTGATGGTCAATGCCATCGCCGTGTCCTACACGCATCTGGACGTTGCTCCGACCTATCTGACTGTCGGCGTTTTGATACCGATCCTGCTTGTATCCTTTGCCCGGTTGGTCAGCTGGCTCCGCGCCAAACGGATCTCGCCCACCCCGGAAGAAGCGATCCGCAGGCTGCGGCAAACCGTTGTCATCGGCAGCCTTGTCGCCGTGAGCTATATTTCCTGGTCCCTGACGCTGGATGGCTATGGCGGACCGGAAGAGCGCGGTCATGTGGCCCTGTTCATCGCCATCACCGTGATGGGCTGCATCTATTGCCTGATGAACTTGCCTCAGGCCGCCTTCATGGTCATGTCCATCGTGACGATTCCTTATCTCATCTACTACATGCAACAGGACAAGGATGTTTATTTCGCCATCGGGATGAACATTTTTCTTGTCTGCCTGGTTGCCCTTCAGGTCCTGATCAGCGCGTATTCCGGCTTTTGCAAACTGGTCCGCTCTCAGGTTGTGCTCGCTGCCAAGCATAAGGAAACCGAACGCCTCAACGCGGAGAACGAGCGCCTTGCCCAGACAGATGCCCTGACCGACCTGCCCAACCGGCGCTTCTTCTTTCAGCGCGTTGAGCAGATGATCAAGGACGCGGACAGCAGCGGCGAGACCTTCGCAGTCGGCCTGATTGATCTGGACCGTTTCAAGCCGGTCAACGACACCTATGGCCATAAGGCAGGCGATGTGCTGCTGGCAGAGGTGGGAACCCGGCTGAAATCCCTTGAGTCGAAGGGGGCCCAGATCTGCCGCCTGGGTGGCGATGAATTCGGCTTCCTGTTTGCCGGCCCCCCGGACAAGGCGGAAGAGACCGGGCAGGCCATCATTGACCGGATCAGCGCCCCCTTCAAAATTGGCGACATGAATGTTTCGGTCGGCGCGTCCTGCGGCATTGCCCTGTTCCCGGAAGCCGGACGGTCCGCCCATGAACTGTTCGACCGCGCCGACTACGCGCTTTACAATTCCAAGCAGGTGTCCCGGGGCGGCACGACAGTTTTCTCCGAAGAGCACGAGGCCCGCATACGGTCTGAAAATGCTATTGAAAGCGCACTGCAATCCGCGGATTTCGACGCTGTATTCAAAGTCTATTTCCAGCCCGTGGTCTCCTTGTCTGACCGCACGATTGTGGGCTTTGAGGCGCTCGCGCGCTGGACGAACCCGGTTCTGGGGCCGGTCAAACCGGAACATTTCATTGCCGTCGCAGAGCGGACCGCGCAGATCAACAGGCTCACCCTGGCGCTGTTCGACAAGGCTTTGAGACAACTGAAGCAGCTTCCCGGAGAGCTGCATCTCTCCTTTAACCTGTCGGCCCAGGACATCACGTCTACAGAGACGGCAAACGCGCTTCTAGAAACCATCAAACGCCATGGTCTCAAGGCGCAACGGATCACTTTCGAGATCACTGAAACCTCGGTCATCGGAAGCTACGAGGCGGCAGAGACCTGCATGAAAACCCTGCGCGAGGCGGGAGTGAAGTTCGCCCTGGACGATTTCGGAACGGGCTATTCCAGCCTTGGGTATCTGCACCGGCTGCCGATCGATTGCGTCAAGGTAGACCGCAGCTTTGTGACCGGCATTCACGAACCGGTGGCCGGAGGAGTTGTCACCTCCATCATCAATCTGTGCCGTTCCATGAAAATGCTCTGCATCGTGGAAGGGGTTGAAGACCCTAACCAGCTGGCCCTCCTGAAGGCGTTGCGCTGCCATCTTGTCCAGGGCTATCTGTTTTCGCCCCCCCTGCCCTTCGAAGACATCTTGAGGAGTGCGCAGGAGACCGGGACCATTGCCGGACTGGCCCTTCCTGCCGCAACCGGTCAGGACGCATTGAGGCTGAACAGCGCCTGACACACCGGGGAAACCACCCCGCGTCAATCCGTCAGCCTTTCGCCTGAGTCTAGGATGCGGGTCGATATGAAGCGCCCCAAGACGCATGGAAGGAGAGTGACCGCCGGAATGACGCTATGTATAAGACCGGAAACTCCAGAAACGGCCGTTCAGGGACGATGCGCAGCCCCGCCCCTCAGAACGACCAACCGGCAGGATCAATCGGCATGACCGGCGGCACCAAGCGGCAGAAAGAGATGCGCAAGGCCCTCAGAGCCCTCTTGCCACGGGTTCCCCTTGGCGATGCGGAAGCAATCCTTGCCGGAGCCCTTGCAGGTCATCTGAGGCATTTGCCACCCTCCATTTCGCTCTGGCAGGCCACAACAAGTCATGTCCGCCATGTGCACACGGAGTATGATGCGCTGCTGGCGGAGGGCTATGACCGGGACTCTGCCCGCCACTTTGTGCTGGACGCCATGGAAAGCTGCTGCGGGACTGGGGTTGCAACCGGACTGTGTCCGGCGCTGAAGACGAAGAGATCCTGTGACGGTCCCGCCCACGTGCGGCAAACCGGTGAAGCGCTTGTCATGGCGCTCAACAATCCGGCAACCAGGACCAGTGATTTCAACGGAAAAGACAAACAGGTTTGCATCCATATGAACACGGCATGTGTTAGGGACGGCGCGCTACCAGATCAATCTCCACCAGGGCATCAACCGCCAGCCCGGAGACCCCGACGCAGGTTCTTGCCGGCAGCTTGCCTTCGGCAAAAAACGCGCTGTAGGTCCGGTTTATCGCCTCATAGTCGCGCTTGAATTCTGTCAGATAAACCCTTGCGAAGACAACATTCTCAAGTCCGAGCCCGACGCCCTTGAGCACCAGTTTCAGGTTTTCCATCACCCGTTTTGTCTGCGCCTCGATCCCGCCCGGCAAGGGAACCTCCGGCGCGTCCGGGTCCGTTGGCATCTGGCCGGTTACAAACACCCAGCCATCCGCCTCCACAGCGTGGGAAAACGGAGCAACCGGCTGCGGCGCGCCGCCAACCATATGATGAAGTGGAAGCATGTATCTCCTGTCCTTCTTCTGGTTTCTGGGGAGGGCAGTCTCTGCCAAATGGGTCCTGCCCCCTGCGCTAACGGAAGACCGTCCGCCTCCGGGGCTTCGGGCCTCCTCAGGTTTCTTTCGGGTAGATCCACTGCTCCGGCACATGGGCGGTCACAGCCTCTCCGGCCTGGATCACCCCTGGCTTTTCAACATAGCCCACAAGACCGCGCAGGCCCCTGGCTTCCCGGGGAAACATCAGGTCCAGCCCTTCCCGGTCCGGATAGTTTGCGGCAATGGACTCACCGGCAAACCGGCACGGGGCATTGTCCCCGTCCACCCGGATCACGGTTCCGCCCTCAAACACCAGCCGGGTGCGCGGCGGTATCCTTGTCAGGCTGGCCAGCCCGGACAGGGTGACGTTGGCGCCGATCCACTCGGGCCTCACCTCGGGAAGCATCATCTTTTCGGCAATCTGCGCCAGTTCCTCATTGGACAGGAGCGAGATCTGCCGCTCATTGCACATCTCGGTGCCCCTTGGATACCAGGGCTCCCGTCCGCCGGACTTGCGGGTGAACCCGGCATGGCGGTCCCCCGGAATACCTTCAAATGTCAGCTCCAGATCCTCGACAGCTTCGGTCTGGAAATCCTCCGGCCGCGCTGTGCGATAGACACCGGTCACCGTACCGGCAAGCTTGAATTTCGGGGTCACCTTGATCGCTGCGGGCAGCAAGGAAAGCTGGTCGCTCATTTGGGCCTCCTTCGAGGGTCTGGCAGTGCGGTAAGACACAGGTCCGCGTGGCTCGGTCCGATAGGCAAATGCACCAGACTGACCAGAACTGGTTTTAGGGGACAGCCAGGGAAAGCACCAACAATTCCTCTTGATGAATTGATCACAGGCTGTGGCCTTCGACATCAGAAATGTATTCGGAGCCGCAGCCCACTGGGCCACGCTAAACTTTCGGCAATATTGCGTCCTATTTCTGCCTTCGAAGATTTCGTTTCAGGATACTGTTTCGAAAAAATATAATTCTCGAAACATGCGCGGCATGCGTGAGACTCACGAGCGAAAACGCCTGCGGCAAGTTGATCAAAATTTTCGGACGCCAGCGTCTGCTTTCACAGCGTATCGGTTTTCTTTTCCTCAACATGTCAGGCCAGATCACCAATAAAGCGCCGGTCTCCGAAATCCAGAGGCACATGATCGGGACGGCACTTTAGGTTTTCGCCGCTGCGAATGCCCTGCTTCTGAACGGAGATTCTGCAGGCAACATTCCAAAGCTGTCCTCGCCCCGGATCGACACTGTCCTTGAGACAGGAACGCTCCGCACAGCACAGCAAACCATCGATCACGTCCTTGAGGAGCTGCAGCGCCGCCGCGACAAACGCCCCTGGGACACGGAAAAGGTTGTCGCGACTCTCAAGCAGATCCAGCGCGGGTCAATCCCCTCACGCATGAGTGCGCTCAATGCCAAGATCCCGGCGGACCGGACCGGTCCGTCCGGTCAGGAATTTGGTGCCCTGACCGAAGACCTCAAGAACATCTCCATGTCAATCGCGGTCAGTTCCGCAGACAGCATGCGCCACTTGCGGCACGTCCAGAACATTGGCGGCCGGTGAGGCGGAGACCAGAGCACTGGCGCTCTCACAGGCAGCAGGGCGAAAGAACATGCGCAAGAACCCTATTGGAGCGGGACCGTGCAGACCATCTGGGTGTGCTGGGAATTGATCCAGCAATTGGGCGGCAATGGCCCTGTCGGAATTGGATAATAGTAATAAGGTGGCCGGTTTGCGGCGTTCGCAATCGCCGCTCCGGTCGCCACGCCAGCCGCATAGGCCCCCGGATGGTAGTAGGGCCCATAAGGGCCGTATGGCGGATGAACCGGGTGATAGGGAGGATAATAAGGGTGGTATGGATGATGCCAGGCCCGGCACCGCGGATCCTGCGGGGCATGGTAACAATAAGGCCCATAGGGCTCGAACCCCACAGCCCCAGGTGCAGTCCCGGCCCTGCCATGGCGGTAGGGCCGTGCGCTGCGGTCGACAAAAAGGGCGACACCCGCCGCGCTTTCGGGCAGCTCCCCCCGCAGGACCGTGACACCATAGCGCATGGATGTCCCGTCTGACTGGGCAGAGTTCAGTTCGACCAGCGCAGGCGCCTTGTCCGTTTCCCCCAAGATCGACACCACTGCATTGGGCGGGTCTCCCTTGAAACCGTCCTCCTTGTCCCAAAAGGCCGCAAAGTCCGCATTTGAGATCTGGCCACCAACCCGATAGGGGCGGTCACTGAAGAACAGAACTCCGGCTGCCACCCCGGACAGCGTCAGCGTGCCTTCTGCGAACTGCATCTCACCAGCCTGCTGCACGAAATCATAGGTTGGTGGCGGGGACGGATCCCCATTGGCCGGCTGTGCCTTTGCCACTGCGGCCGCAAAACCCGCAAACAGCCCTGCCCCAATCACAGCGCCTGCAATCCGTGTCTGAAGTGTCACCATAAATCTCTCCTCCGCGCACTTTTACCTAACGGAAATAATGCAACCGGAGTCTGACGGTGGCAAAGAAAAAGAAAAAGACGCGGTTTGCCTCCGCCGCTCCCGAACTCGATTGCAATCATCTGGAAAAGGAGGCGGCGTGCTCTCGGCCTGAAACTATTCCCTTCCCGCTTGTTCAGGGTCCTTTCGGCTCAGCAAGATCCCGGCAAAGAGCGGCCAGTGGTCCGAGCCCAGGAAAGGACCGACGTGGCAGTGGCTGGCGGAGACAGGCCCTTTCAGGAACAGGTGATCCAGTTCCAGTCCGAAACCGGGGACCGGGGCGAGCCAGGTCGGGCTCCAGCGCGTGCCGCAGGCGACCTTTTTCAGCCCGCTACGCGTTTGCAACTGCCGCATCAAAGGCGACCAGGAGACTGCGTTGAAATCGCCCGCGACAAGAACGGCCCCCTTCTGCACAGCAACCTTTTCCGCGAGCGTTTCCAGAATTGCCCTTTGGCGCGTCGCATAATCCGGACGCAATGGCGGCGGTGGATGCAAGGCGAACACTGTCAGACAGGATGCTTGTCCATCAAAACAATAGGCAGCTACCGTCAGCGCAAAACCGTTCGTCCCCACGCGGATCCGCTTCGAATGCTCCGGGGGTGTGCGCGACAGGATCACAGCGCTTGGCCGTCCGAACAAGGCCTGACGCGCTGTGCCAGCAACATGTACCATGCCTGGAAACCGGGCGAGAAGGGCCGCATCCGCTGGCCCGGGAAGCTCTGTCAGGATGAGAATATCAAATGCCGTTTTTTCATGCTCCTGCGCCAGCCTGTCCAGTGCAGCGGATCGGCCGAACAAATTGAGAGCCCCCACCCTGACCGGGGTGCCCTTCCCGGCGCCCGGTTCCACGAACCGGGTCGTGCTGCCAAGGTCCATCTGCAAGAGGGATACAGCCGCCAGCACCAGAACCAGGAGTGCAAAGGCAAACCGCCGCTTTATGCAGGCCAGGACGGCTAGCCCCAGACCGGCCAGAACACATTGCGCCTGAAAATGCCCGGCGACAGTCAAAGGCCAGACGGGATGTGCCCAGACCCCCGCCCCGGTGAGGCAGGCAAAGGCGGCAAACAAGGCATTGAAAAACCGCATCAGGAAAGACATGGCCCTTCCCTAACGCAAAAAGGGCAGTCACTTGGCTGCCCTTTTCAGCATTTTTTATGCAGTTTTGAGCGCGATTAACGCGTCAGCGGCTTGTACTTGATCCGGCGCGGGTCGGCGGCGTGCGCGCCGAGGCGGCGGACCTTGTCCTTTTCATAATCCTCGAAGTTGCCTTCGAACCATTCCACATGGCTGTCGCCCTCAAAGGCCAGCATGTGTGTGGCCAGACGGTCAAGGAACATACGGTCGTGCGAGATCACCACGGCGCAGCCAGCGTAGTTTTCCAGCGCATCTTCAAGAGCCGCGAGGGTTTCCGTGTCCAGATCGTTGGTCGGCTCATCGAGAAGCAGAACGTTGGCTCCCTGTTTGAGGACCTTTGCCAGATGTACCCGGTTGCGCTGACCGCCGGACAGGTCGCCCACCTTGGCCTGCTGGGCCGGGCCCTTGAAGTTGAAGGACGAGCAATAGGCGCGGGAATTGATTTCCTTGTCGTCGAGATAGATCACCTCGGCCCCGCCGGAAATCTCTTCCCAAACCGTTTTGTCCGGGCTGAGCTTATCCCGCGACTGGTCGACATAGCCGAGCTGCACACTGTCGCCGATAACGACCTTGCCGCTGTCCGGCTTTTCCTGACCGGTCAGCATTTTAAAGAGGGTCGACTTCCCGGCCCCGTTCGGGCCGATCACGCCGACAATGCCGCCGCGCGGCAGCTTGAAGGACAGGTCATCAATCAGGAGCCGGTCTTCAAAGCCCTTGGAGACACCCTCGACCTCAATGACATTCGCGCCGAGCCGTTCGCCAACCGGAATGAGGATCTGCTCGATGGACGGCTGACGCTCTTCCTGGGCGGACAGCAGGTCCTCAAAGGCCCGGATACGGGCTTTGGATTTGGTCTGACGGCCTTTCGGGCTCATGCCCATCCATTCCCGCTCGCGGGCAATGGCCTTGGAGCGGGCCATGTTCTCGCGGCCCTCCTGCTCCATGCGCTTGGTCTTCTTTTCCAGATAGACCGAATAATTGCCTTCATAGGGGATGCCCTGACCCCGGTCGAGCTCCAGAATCCATCCGGTGACATTGTCCAGGAAGTAGCGGTCGTGGGTGATGATCAGGACAGAGCCCTTGAACTCGCGCAGGTGGCGTTCCAGCCAATGCACGGTTTCCGCGTCCAGGTGGTTGGTCGGCTCATCGAGCAGCAGCAGGTCCGGCTCGGACAGAAGCAGCTGGCACAGGGCCACCCGCCGGCGTTCCCCGCCCGACAGGTTCTCCACCGCACTGTCGGAGGGTGGGCAGCGCAGGGCTTCCATGGCCATCTCGACCTGACTTTCCAGGTTCCACAGGTCCTGGGCGTCGATTTCGTCCTGAATCTGGGCGGCTTCCTCGGCGGTTTCATCCGAGTAGTCCATCATCAGCTCGTTATAGCGGTCGAGCTTGGCCTGTTTGTGGGCCACGCCTTCCATAACGTTTTCCATGACCGTCTTGTCTGGATTGAGCTGGGGTTCCTGCGGCAGATAGCCAACCTTGGCACCTTCAGCTGCCCAGGCCTCGCCGGTATACTCCTTGTCGAGCCCGGCCATGATCTTCAAAAGCGTCGACTTACCCGCCCCGTTCGGGCCCAGAATGCCGATCTTGGCGTCCGGGTAGAAGGACAGGTGGATGTTGTCGAGGACTTTCTTGTCGTTATAGGCCTTGGAGAGGCCGTGCATGTGATAGATGAACTGGCGCGCCATGGGGCTCCGCTTCTCCACTTTCGAAAACTGACGGGATTCTTTGGAATTCTGCCGGGACTTTTAGGGGAAATGGCTGCCGGGGGCAATGGGCTTCACACGTTGCCGACCGGTTCAGCCCAAAAAAGGAACGACCGCCCGGCCAACCCCGCGCCGGGATCAAATGGGCCCGTCTCAAATCCAAGATGCTGTGGTTTCCTCTCCGTCTTTGACAGGTCAGACGTTTTCGGCCCTTTCAGCAAGTTCCGGCGCCCCAAATCCGGCCGCAAGGTCTTTTACTGCGCGCCAACCCGGCAAAACGACACCGAATCCTGACCGGGAAATGCACGCAAAAAGCCTATCTACACATTTTATTTGCCACACCATCAAAAAGCGTGAAAATTTATTATTGTCAAAACCACCAACTCGCAAACAAAACTGAATCAATTCACTCATTATTATAATTTACAATACTCTTCAGCTTCTGATTAAGCTTTGCACCCAAAATTAAAACCGTAAGTTTTTATTCATCTCTCAGTACAATCTTATTTGAAACTGGCTCTTGCCAAATTTCAAAGAGGCCCTAGCAATGCACGTCCGTCTTTCAGTTGCTGCTAAAGTACTTTCTATAGTTGCCTTTCTCAGTCTGGTTATTATCGCCCAATCCATCTTTAGCGTGAGCCAGCTGAACAAGATCGGAAGGGAACTGGAGACCATCGCGGAATCCGACATTCCCCTGACCGAAGTGATCAGCCGGATCACCTCCCATCAATTGGAACAATCGATCCTTTTTGAACGGCTTCTGCGGCTGAATGGTCTGGCAACCGGGGACATCGACGAGCAACGCCGGAAAGCTGAGCAGAAATTCCTTGAATATGCAAGGCTGGTGGACGCTGAAATCCTCGAAGGCGAACGGATTGCCGAAGAAGCGCTGAAACACGCCTACGACACCAAGACCCGCGCCAAAATCAGTCACGTGCTTGAAACCCTTAAGCGGATCGAAACCGAACACAAGATCTATGACAAACACGCGGAAGACATCATCGCTCTTGCCAGCACCAATGAGATCGACAAGGCACAGGGCCTCCTCGGAACGATTGAAGCGGAAGAAGAAAAACTCAACCACACACTGGTGGAGCTTTTGCATGAGATCGAGAGGTTCACCCTTGAAGCAACCCGCGCGGCGGAACAGCATGAACGCGACACTGTGCGCATTCTCATCATCGTGGCTGTGCTGTCGACCTTGGCCGGTGTCTTTGTCTCCGCAGTTATTGCCCATATGACGGTGACCAAGCCCCTGCGCAAGGTTGTCGATGCCCTCAACCGGCTGGCGGACAATGACCTGACCGCCGCAGTGAACGTGAAGGGCAATGACGAAATCGCCGATCTGGCGAGGGCCTTCAGCCACTTCAAAGACAAGCTGTTGATGATGCGCAAGCTGGAGGAAGACCGCAAAGAGGTGGAGCGGGAAAACATCCGGCAGCGCCGTGAGACCCTGACGATGATGGCGACCGACGTGAAGGACAAGACCGACCAGGGCATTGCCACGATTGCCAAGAGCGCGGACGAAGTGGAAATCCAGTCCGGCAACATGCGGACCGAGCTGGAGCGCGCTCATGAGCGGATCAATGACCTGCTGTCCCAGGCCCAGGAAACCCACAGGCGCTCCGAAGAGGCGGGCGAACTGTCCGAAGGCCTGCTGACGGCGATCAGCGAGGTTGCCGAGAAGACCGACAAGACCCATGAACTGACCACCGAGGCTGTGTCTTTGTCCTCCTCCTCCCATGACACCATTGGCGAGCTGGCCAGCGCGGCGGAAAATATCGGCCAGTTTGTCTCTGTCATCAGCGACATTGCCGAAAAGACCAATCTGCTGGCGCTCAATGCCACCATCGAGGCCGCACGGGCGGGAGAAGCCGGCAAGGGCTTTGCCGTCGTGGCTTCGGAAGTCAAGGAACTGGCCGAGCAGACCAACCGCTCCACCGAACAGATCTCCGAGCAGGTCGTCACCATTCAAAGCAAGACAGGGGCTGCGGTCTCCTCCATCGACAAGATCATCGAAAGCATCGGGCGTCTGAGCGAAATGGCTGCCTCCGTGGCTTCGGCGACGGAAGAGCAGCGGGTGACCACGGAGAATTTCGGCCAGATTGTCAATGACAGCGGCAGCGCGGTCGGCAGCATCACCGAGGGCATGTCGGACGTCGCCCAGATTGCCCAGCAGACCCTCGCCTTTTCCACCGCCATGAATGACAAGACCACGGCCATGGCCGCCGCCGCCCAGACCATGCGCGAGGAAATTCCTGCCATCATCCAGGCGTCGCTGGATGAGACCGAACGGCGCTCCCAACCGCGCACCGATGTGAACCAGCAGGTTCCTGCGCGCGACCCGGCCGGGGACTTCAAGGTCCTTCTTCTCAACATGTCCGATAGCGGCTGCTGCATTATCCCCCCGGACCGCGCACTTCTCGACCCGCTGGAGCTCAACATCCCGGGCGAAGGCTGGCGCCGATTCTCCATGGTCTGGACCGAACAGGACCGGGTGGGCCTGGAGCGGGTTTAAGATAGCGCCGCAGCCCTGCGGCAAACAACAATCGGAACGCTCCGCACACAAGGTTTCAGCGGAGCGTTCCGATATATCTGGTGATTTGGCACCACCGAAGGCAACACAAATCTTCGCAGACACCACAAGCGGCAGGCCTGTACCACCTCAATTCGGGCTTTTCTTGCAGGGCTGAATCTGTAAGGTCTAGAGGCACCTACCTGTAATTGCCGTTCCGGATTACCCATGCCCAAGACCGATATCCTGATTGCCAAGAAGATGCTGCCGCTGGTGGAAGACCAGCTAGACGCGGCCTTTTCCGTTCACCGGCTCTATGAGGCGGCCGACCCGGCTGCTTTCCTGAAGGAGATCGGGGCGCAGATCCGGGGTGTGGCCCTGACCGGAACGGCGGTGAATGAGGCCTTTCTGGCCCCCCTTCCAAATGCGGAAATCGTGGCAAGTTTCGGCGTCGGCTATGACCATGTCGACACAAAGGCCTGCCTTGATGCCAAGGTGATGGTCACCCACACGCCGGATGTCCTCAGCGAGGAAGTCGCTGATACCGCGCTTGGCCTTTTGCTGATGACCGTTCGCGAGCTCGGCCAGGCCGAGACCTGGCTGCGGGACGGCCATTGGACCGGCAAAGGCGCTTATCCCCTGACCCCGACCACCTTGCAGGGCCGCACGCTTGGCATTTTCGGCCTGGGCCGGATCGGCAAGGCCATTGCCAAACGGGCCGAAAGTTTCGGCCTGACCATCCACTATCACGGCCGTACGCAGCAGGACGGCATTGCCTATCCCTACCACGCCAGTTTGCGGGATATGGCGGCCGCCTGTGATACGCTGATGGTGGTCGCTCCCGGCAGCGCCCAGACCCACCACGCGGTGAATGCCGAAGTTCTGGACGCGCTCGGGCCAAACGGCATTGTCATCAATGTCGGCCGGGGCTCTGTGATTGACGAATCGGCCTTGATCATGGCACTGGAAGACGGCACCATTCTGGGCGCCGGGCTGGATGTTTTCGAACACGAACCGGAGGTTCCAGAGGCCCTGCTGCACCTGCCCCGGGTGACCGTTCTGCCCCATGTAGGATCTGCATCCCAGGCAACGCGCAATGCCATGGGCCAGCTTGTGGTGGACAATCTGAAAAGCTGGTTTGCCAATGGCACCGCTATCACTCCTGTTCCGGAAATGACATGACGGCCCCCGGGGCACGGATTCCCATGCCCCGGATCACCGCAATTACGCTATGTATCAGGGCCGTGTCAGGCTCTCAGCCAGCGCAGCCCCGATCTCGGCAATCGCCTTGTTGCGGTCGTTAAAACTCGCCTGCGTCTGGGTGATATAGATCGCGATCACCACCGGAGCCCGTCCTTGCGGCCAGATGACGGCAATGTTGTTGCGCGATCCGTTCTGGCCCGCACCGGTCTTGTCGGCGATGCGCCAGTCCTTTGGCAGCCCGGCTCTCAAGGTTGCGTTGCCAACTGTGTTGCCTTCCAGCCAGCCGGTGAGCTTTGCCCGCGCAGCCTCCGGCAGGGCACTCCCCAGAACAAGACTTTGCAGGCTGCGCGCAGCGGCGTCCGGTGTGGTCGTGTCCCGGTCATCTCCAGGAATGCCGCTGTTGGAATCCGGTTCCCAGCGGTCCACCCGCGTTGCCGAGTCGCCGATCGCGCGCAGATAGGCTGTCACCCCCTTGGGCCCACCGACCGCCTTCATGACCAGATTGGCCGCCCCGTTGTCGCTGACCGTTACCGTGATCCTGCACAAGTCCTCAAGCGTGACAGGAGCGCCGCCGACCCGTTTTTCTGTTACCGGCGAATAGGAAACAATATCGCTTTGCTGAATGGAAACCGCGTCTTCAAGATCCACGGCTCCGCTCTCCGACGCCTCCAGCAAGGCCGCACACAAAAAGGTCTTGAACGTGCTGTTTGTGGGAAAACGTTCCCCACCTCGATGGGACCAGGTGCCGCCGGAATGTGTCTCAATGACTGACACGCCAACCCGGGCGCCCAGACGCGCTTCAGCCTCCGCAACCACATGTGCAACAGGGGCCGGATCGAAGTCGGCTGCCCCTGCGGCCTCCCCACAAAGAGCTGGCAAAACAAGGACCGGCACAAGCACGCCCAGGACTGTGCATGTGTGGTTTCCCGACATCATTTTATCTCCCGAAAACGAAAGGTCTTGTCTGCCATCTTCCAGCCCACGACCATTTCCCGTTTGCCTGCAAAGCCCGGTTTCTTCTCCACGGCAAATCCGGCCGCCTGAAGATTGCGGCGCACCCAGCCAGCCGCTGTATAGGTCGCAAGCGTCCCGTCTTCGGCGGTCAGAGCCGCGGTTTTGGCCAGAAGCGCGTCCCCCCAGAGTTCCGGGTTTCTGGCCGGGCTGAACCCGTCCAGATACCAGGCATCCACGGGCGGGATCACGACAGCGCCGGAGGGCACTCCTGAGGCCGTTGCTTCCCGCACCAGAACAAGATCCGATATCAGCTCACGGGCATCGCCGACTCCGAGCAAAAGCTCCGCTCCGGCAATCTCCATCCGGCACCATCCCGGCTGCGGTGCCCAGCACTCCACAAGCTGGGCCGTCAGTGCGGCAAGCTCGGGAAATGCCCCCAGCGCGCGTGTCAACTGGTCCCGTGTGAACGGATAAAGCTCAAAGGAGACAAAGCAGACCCTGGTTTTCAGGCCTGCCACTGCCAACGCGTCCAGCGTCGTGAGAAAATTCAAGCCCGTTCCGAAGCCGAATTCGGCAATCGTGAAGGCACTGCGCCCCTCCAGCCGTTCTGGCAGCCGGTTTCCGGCCAAAAACACATGACGGGTTTCTTCCAGCCCACCCGCCTTTGAAAAATAGGTGTCGTCAAAGTCCGGCGCTCGCGGAACATCGCCCTGCAGCCATTCAAGCGTGGGTGCCGTTTCCCTGGTCATGTGCGGTCCACATCAATTCCTTTGCCAAGCGTGGTCACATCTCATAAGAGAACCGCGCGAGCCAATCAATCCTGAGGACTGCCCCTGCCATGGCGCCTGACGCTGCCGCCCCGTTTGATCTTGCCATTGCCGGTGCCGGAATTTTCGGCCTGTCCATCGCCCACCGGGCGCTCCAGCACGGCTTGCGGGTGATTGTTCTGGAGGCGGACAAGGTGGGCGCCGGGTCCAGCGGCGGTTTGCTGGGAGCTCTGATGCCGCACATGCCTGCCCGCTGGAACCCCAAAAAAGAATTCCAGTTCCAGGCCCTCGCATCCCTGGACGCTCACATCGCTGCCCTGGAAGCGGAGACCGGGCTTTCCTGCGGCTATAAGCGCTGCGGACGCCTCCTGCCGCTGACAACGCAGGACAAACTGGAGCACCATCTGGAGCGCGCGGAGGAAAGCAAGCTGCGCTGGCGGCCGCAAGACACCGGCTTTTCCTATCAGGTGGAGCCGGCTGGAAGCCGCTCGGACTGGCTGAGTGCGCAAGCCGCCCCCCATGGCATCGTCTATGAAACCCTGGCCGCGCGGGTGTCCCCGCGCGCCTATCTTGCCGCCCTTGCAACCTTTGTGTCCGCCCGGGGCGTGTTGAGGGAGGGCACAAAGGTCACCGGGTTCGATGAGGATGGCGGCCTTGTGCTGCTGGACGGGCACCCGCCCATCGCTGCCCGGCATCTGGTCTTAAGCGGCGGCTTTCACACCTTCGCCCTGATTGAACAGCTGACCGGCGAGCAGATCGGGCGCGGCGAGAAAGGCCAGGCCCTTCTTCTCGATGGCTCTGGCCTGGAGGACCGGCCTGCAATCTATTGCGACGGGCTCTATGTGGTGCCCCACGACGATGGCACGGTCGCGGTTGGCAGTACGTCGGACCGGACCTTTGAAGATACCCGACCGTCTGCGGAGCGCACCGCTGAGCTGATTGCCAGAGCCAGCGCCTTCTGTCCTGACCTGACCGGGCGGGCCGTTCTGGACGAATGGGCAGGCATTCGCCCGCGCTGCAACAAGCGGGATCCGCTGGTTGGGACCCTGCCAGGCTTTGAGCGCCTATATGTGGCAACCGGGGGCTTCAAGATTTCCTTCGGGATTGCCCATCTTATTGCCGAGTGTTTTGTCTTTGAACTCACCGGCACACAGGCATCTTTTGCGCTGCCGGAGACTTTCCGGCCAGGCCATCACTTTGGCGCCAGCCGGCTGGCGCCGGATGCGGCCTCTGGCACAAACGGCACCGGCACACACGGCTCCGGCTGAGACCAAATTCAAGTGATGGAGACCTATCTGATGAGGTCGGAATGATGGGTGTGGCGCAGCGCATGCCGACGTCGAAAGACACGGACGTTGGGGTCCGGCTTCAAACGGAACAGTCTTTGCAGGCTGGGCTCTGGCGCAGCGTGATCAAAAAAGGGAGAACAACGAATAGAGGCCATAAAGGCTTAAGGAGACAGACCCCCAGACCAGAACGTTCTTGGCCAGCAGAAGCCCAAAGGTGGCCTCCCCGCCCGCACGCGGCTGCAAGACAACCCGTTCGGTTCCGTTCAAACGCGGATCGCGAACTTCTTCAGCGGTTGTCATGGCTCTGGCCATCTGGGCATTCCTTGGCATGTGGCGCTCTTCTAAACGCGAAAACGTATTGCTCTGCTACGTTCTTCATAAGCAATAAGGCCTTCTCATTTAACGCACGTTTAAAAACAGTATGAATGCTTCCTTAAATTGCAACAGGTGGTTTTTAATCATATGCACAAATCGTTTTCACACCTGTTGATATGTTTACCCTTCCACATCCCCCAAAACGTGTATTCCCCACATCAGGAGTGAGACAGACCCCATGAGCCTTGAAAGTGTCCGTTCCCATCTGGCCACGGCCGCCCCGGATCTTGAGATCATCGTGACTGACGAAAGCAGCGCAACGGTTGATCTTGCTGCCAAAGCCCATCGTGTGGCCCCGGGGCAAATTGCCAAAACCCTGTCTTTTCAGCTCAAGGACAGGATCTTTCTGCTCGTGGCCCGTGGCGATGCCCGCCTGGACAACAAGAAGGCCAAGGCCGCCTTTGGCGGCAAGATCAAGATGCTGTCTCTGGAAGAGGTGGAAACCCTGACCGGGCATCCGGTCGGCGGGGTCTGCCCGTTTGGGCTCGCCCAGGCGCTGCCGGTCTATTGTGATATCTCGCTGAAGGATTTTGACATCGTCATCCCCGCCGCCGGAGCCACAAACGCCGCCGTGAAGATCCCGCCGCAACGCATGGCCGACATTACCGGCGCTGAGTGGGTTGATGTCTGCCAGCCGCCTGCCGGAAGCTGATCGGTTCAGGAAACGGCTGGCGGGCATCACTTTGGGCGCGCTGGGACCACGCAGGTCTCAGACCCGATAATAGTCCCGGTACCAGGCCACAAATTTTGCCACGCCTTCTTGAACGGACGTCTTGGGGGAGTAACCGGTCAGCCGATGCAGAAGATCCGCATTCGCCCAGGTGGCCACAACATCACCAGGCTGCATCGGCATCAGATTGCGCTCCGCTTTCCGCCCGGTTGCAGCTTCAATGGCGTCGATAAAGTCGGTCAACCGGACGCTTTTGGAGTTGCCGATATTGACGATCCGCCAGGGCGCCACCGGGGATAGGCTGTCGCCCTCGGGCACTTCTTCCCCCTCCTGCGGGCGCACAGGCACGGCGTCCATGAGCAGGCGGATGCCCTCAACCAGATCTTCCACATAGGTGAAGTCGCGCCGCATGTCGCCATAATTATAGACGTCGATGGGGCGGCCCTCGAGAATGGCCTTTGCGAATTTGTGGTGGGCCATGTCCGGCCGGGCCCAGGGGCCATAGACGGTGAAAAACCGGAACATGGTGACCGGCAGGCTGTAGAGATGCGCATAGGAATGCGCCATGGCCTCGGTCGCCTTCTTGGTGGCCGCATAAAACGACACCTGATGGTCGGCCTTGTCGGTCTCCGTATAGGGCATGTGGGTGTTGGCCCCATAGGCGGAGGAAGTGGAGGCCAGCAGCATATGCTCCGGCGGATGGGCCCGGGCCGCTTCCAGAAGCTCGAACGTGCCGCAAATATTGCTGTCCAGATAGGAGCGCGGATTTTCAATTGAGTAGCGCACCCCCGCCTGGGCAGCCAGATGGATTACAAAATCCGGAGCCTCTGTGCGGAACAGGGACATGAGCAGATCCGGTGTTTCGATCCGATCGTTCACCGCCTTGAAATGCTCGTTCTGCAGAAGCATCTGCTGGCGGCGCTCTTTCAGCCGGACGTCATAATAGTCGGTCATGGCATCGAGACCAATGACCCTGAAACCGTCCTCAAGAAGACGCGTGCACAGAAAATATCCGATAAAGCCTGCGGAGCCGGTTACCAGTACAGTTTTCATCTGCGCCCGTCATCCTGTCACTGAATTGAATGCGTCGAAGGCGTCTTTAAAGGGCTTCGGGGCCCCGGGCAACGGCAAATCCCGGCGACCGGTAATTCTCTTGGATTATGTGACATCGCCTCCGCGAACGCCAGAACGGAACCGGGGAGAGAACGGCCGTTCCCTCCCCGTCCGCAATCGGCCTTGAAACGGCGTGTCAGCTTTTCAGGAAGCCGCGCTCACGCAGATAGGCGATCACCTCTTCGGCGATTTCGTCCGGGTCCCGGTCCACATTGCGCAGATGGATTTCCGGGCTTTCCGGTGCTTCATAGGGGCTGTCGATGCCGGTAAAATTCTTGATCTCGCCCCGGTCGGCCTTGGCATAGAGGCCTTTCGGGTCCCGCTGGCGGCAGATCTCGATGGGGGTATCGACAAACACCTCGATGAATTCCCCCTCTCCCATCAGATCCCGGGCCAGACGGCGCTCGGAGCGGAACGGCGAGATGAAGGACACGAGAGTGATCAGCCCGGCATCGGTAAAGAGCCGCGCCACCTCGCCGACACGGCGGATATTTTCCACCCGGTCCGCATCGGTAAAGCCAAGATCCTTGTTGAGGCCGTGGCGGACATTGTCGCCGTCCAGCGTGTAGGTATGGCGGCCATCGATATGGAGTTTCTTTTCCACGATTGAGGCGATGGTGGACTTGCCCGAGCCTGAAAGCCCGGTAAACCACAGCACCGCCGGTTTCTGGCCAAGCTTTTCCGAGCGGGCAGTCTTGTCGATATCAAGGTCCTGCCAATGAATGTTGCTGGCCCGGCGCAGCGCGAACCAGATCATCCCGGCGCCAACGGTGGCATTCGACATGCGGTCGATCAGGATGAAGGAGCCCGTGGACCGGTTTTCCTCATAAGGGTCAAAAGGCACGGCAGCGGACAGAGCGAAATTGCAGAAGGCAATCTCGTTCAGTTCAAGGGTCTTGCCCGCCACATGTTCAAAGGTGTTCACATTGATCTTGTGTTTGATCTCCGAGACGGTCGCCGTCACCGTGCGCGTCCCGATCTTCAACAGATAGGGGCGGCCCGGCAGGAGCGGCTCGTCATTCATCCAGATCACATGGGCGGCGAACTGGTCCGCCACTTCCGGCCGGTGGGCCGTGGAGGACAGAAGATCCCCCCGGGAAATGTCGATTTCATCTTCAAGGGTGATCGTCACCGCCTCGCCCGCGCGCGCTTCGGAAACCTCGCCACTGGCGCCGACAATCGCTTTCACCTTGGAGAGTTTCGCCGGACCGGCCACCACCAGCTCGTCCCCCAGAGACACCCGGCCGCTGGCAATGGTGCCGGAATAGCCGCGGAAGTCGAGATTGGGCCGGTTTACCCATTGTACGGGAAAGCGGAACGGGGCTTCCAGCGCCTGTTCGCCCACCTCAACCGTTTCCAGATGGTCCAGCAGGGTCGGGCCTTTGTACCAGTCCATGTGTTCACCCCTGGCCGACACGTTGTCGCCAAAACGGGCGGACATGGGGATGGCCATAAGGGTCTCAAAATCAAAGCCATTGGCAAAGACTTCGAATTCCTTGCGGATTTCATTGAAGCGGGACTCGGAATAGCCGACAAGATCGATCTTGTTGACCGCCAGCACCACATGGCGGATGCCGAGCAGCGAGGCAATAAAAGCGTGGCGCCGGGTCTGTACCATCAGCCCGTTGCGGGCATCCACCAGAAGCACGGCAAGGTCCGCTGTCGACGCACCGGTCGCCATGTTCCGGGTGTATTGCTCGTGCCCCGGCGTGTCGGCGACAATGAATTTCCGCTTGTCGGTGGCAAAGAACCGGTAGGCCACATCAATGGTGATGCCCTGCTCGCGCTCTGCCTCCAGCCCGTCCACCAGCAGCGCCAGATCAATATCTTCGCCAACCGTGCCGTGTTTGCGCGAATCCCGCTCCAGAGCGGCCAGCTGGTCCTCAAAAATCAGCTTGGTGTCGTAGAGCAGGCGGCCGATCAGGGTCGACTTGCCGTCATCCACCGAACCGCAGGTGAGAAAGCGCAGCTGGTCCTTGGTCTCCTGGGCGAGGATATAATCGGTGACTGCCGTTTCAGCGGCGTCCTGAACCTTGGTCGTCATCTTAGAAATATCCTTCCCGCTTTTTCTTTTCCATGGACGCGCTCTCATCCTTGTCGATCAGGCGGCCCTGACGCTCGGAGGTGCGGGCAATCAGCATCTCGCGGACAATGGCCGGCAGCGTGTCGGCATCCGATTCAATGGCGCCGGTCAGCGGATAACAGCCGAGGGTGCGGAACCGGACCATCTTTTCCTGAAGGACTTCGCCGGGCAGCAGCTTCATGCGGTCATCATCGGCCATGATCAGCATGCCGTCCCGCTCCACGACCGGGCGCTTGGCGGCCAGGTAAAGCGGTACCATCGGGATGTTCTCGGTCAGGATATATTGCCAGATGTCCAGTTCGGTCCAGTTGGACAGCGGAAACGCACGGATGCTCTCTCCCTTGGCCACCCGGGCATTGTAAAGGTTCCACAATTCAGGCCGCTGATTTTTCGGGTCCCAGCCGTGATTGGCATTTCGGAAGGAGAACACCCGCTCCTTGGCCCGCGATTTTTCCTCATCGCGCCGCGCCCCGCCAAAAGCCGCGTCAAAGCCGTATTTGTCGAGCGCCTGTTTCAAGGCTTCCGTCTTCATGATGTGGGTGTGAACGGAGGAGCCGTGATCAAATGGATTGATGTTCTTTTCCAGCCCTTCCGGGTTGGTATGGACCAGCAGATCAAGCCCGAGACGCTTGGCCGTTTCATCCCGGAAACGGATCATGTCCTGGAATTTCCAGGTCGTGTCCACATGAAGCAGCGGAAAGGGCGGCTTGGACGGGTAAAACGCCTTCATGGCCAGATGCAGCATGACGCCACTATCCTTGCCGATGGAATAAAGCATCACCGGGTTGGAGAACTCGGCCGCCACTTCCCGGATGATGTGTATGCTTTCCGCTTCCAGCCGCTTCAGATTGCTGAGGCGCTCAGGCGTGATCCCGTTCGATTGCATGTTCATGGTCTTGTTTTCCGTTTCGGCCGGCGCACCGGCTTTCTCTGGACTGTTTCTTTGCTTCTGGCGGCCTGCTCAAACGGCGGCGGCCGGTTGGGGCAGCAGCGCCCGCGAACTCACTGCGATGAAATGCGGATTGCGCAGATCGTCCTTCACCGCATTTTCCGGCACCCGGTAGACAAAATCCGCGCCGGTTTCTGCAAAAACAACCGCCCCGCCGGCCGCTCTCACCACCGCATCTCCAGCGGCAATATCCCATTGCATGGTCGGGGCAAGGCGCGGATAGAGATCCGCCTGCCCGGCCGCCACCCAGCACAGTTTCAAAGACGAGCCGACGGACAGGCGCTCCGCCACATTCAGCCTGCTGATCAATGCGGTTGTCTCTTGCGACAGGTGCGAGCGGCTGGCCAGGACGCTGAGCCCTTCAGCAGGCGGCTGACGCACGCAAATGGCCTCCGCTCCGGTGATACCGCCAGCCTCGATCCGGGCCCGGAAGGCCTTCCGGCCCTTGCTGTCCACCGCCCCATCAGAAGATCCGGATCCGCCCCCCCCCCAGAAAATATCGCCAAGGGCAGGTGCAGACACCACGCCGAAGACCGGGCTTCCGTCTTCCACAAGCGCGATATTGACGGTGAATTCGCCATTCTTTTTCAAAAATTCCTTGGTGCCATCCAGCGGGTCCACCAGAAAATAGCGCCTGCCAACGGCTGGCAGATTGCCCGCCTCCACCGCTTCTTCCGCAACGACGGGGATGTCCGGGAAAGCATCGGCCAAGCCTGCCAGAATGATCTTTTCTGCCGCGGCATCGGCCTTGGTGACCGGAGAGCCGTCCTGCTTGTTTTCCACCTCGAACGGCTCGGCATAGATCTTGAGGATTTCTTCACCGGCGCGCAGTGCAAGCTCAATCAGGACGGAAATCTGGTTGTCGGTCATAAATACCTCTGGCTGCTGGCCCGCCCCCCGGCGGATCAAGCTTTTGTTGCGGCGGCGCCCGGCAGAAGCGCCCGGCGGTCTTGAGGCACCGTAGTAGCGGGAACCCGTGCCTCAATTCAAGAAATGGCGTTCCACGAATGCACCGGAAAAGGAAATGCATCCGGTGCCTTGCACCGTCAGAAAGGTGATTGTTCCGGTTTCTCCGTCCTTTGGCCCCGGCAAGACCTGAAAGGCCGCAAAGGAGCTGGCGGTGGGCCCTTTTTCGAAGCTGCCAGGCGCTCTTCCCACTTCGGCAAGAGTAAGAGACGCCGGCTGGGACCGCAACCAGCTCGATACCGACCGGATCCAAACCACTCCAGTCCGCAGGCAGCCCTTTGAAATTTAGTTAAATTGTAAGCTTTTACCTTAAATTACATATCTCCTGAAAACAGTCCTCAAAACACTGCGCTGAAATATTAGAAATGACATATTAACCCGGCATAGGAATTTCGGGCCTTTCTGTCATTTAGACAGCATTGACTGCTTTGGATTCATTTCTTGGCAAGGCGTAGCGCCTAGACTTGATCCTGCAGAAAGGCTGACCGCTTCATCGAAACGATGCGAGAACACCATGACCAACGTCACTCCCGCCCCGCAAGACACCGCGGCAGACACAGAAGAACAGTTTCTCCCTCGTGAGCGCCGGGCGCGCGTTTACAAGAAGGGGAAAATGGTTTTTCAAAATGGCCTGAGGTCCATTCCCTGCGTTGTGCGCAATCTGTCCGATGGCGGCGCGATGCTGGAATTCGAGCAGCCTTACATTCTGCCCAAGGAATTCGAACTCTTTATCGATCTGGAAGACTATGAAGTGGCTTGTGAGCGCCGCTGGGAAGAAGGCCTGCGCTGCGGTGTCATGTTTACCGGAGAAAAGCGCCAGGTGACCCAGCAGCGCTTTCAAACCCTGAAACCCTCTGAAACCGCTCTTCAGGATGACGCAAATTTTCTGCGCGACCAGCAGGAAGACCCGGCCGCCTCCGCAGAAGCCCCCGGTGCGGCAGACAGCGGCCGCCCCCAGCCGGCCCCGACAGGCGGCAAAACGGGCTTTGGCAAAAGACGCTGAGCATAAACTCCCCGCGGAACTCTGGCGGATCTGGTCATAATTTCACATAATGACAAGGTGTCCTTGCACTACTGTCCGGGAAAATTGAATTGGAATTGATTTTCCGGATTTTGTTTGTCGACCCTGTCGTTTGGATTTAGCAGTCGGGTTATGTCGCATAAGTTGTGGATGTGGTTTCCGGCGACGGCGGCGAGGCGTTTCAACGGCACGGT
>NZ_JBSWYG010000005.1:0-259743 GCF_056160985.1 Roseibium sp. AWQ4_290 | reverse complement strand
CTTCCGGCCCGGATTTCTGTCTCATCTTCGCTCCCTTGGCGGGCTACGATGTGCCAGAAATCCTCCTTAAGCAATTTCGCCGATATGTCTCATGGTTGCTGACGGGGAACAATGGAATACAAGAAAATTGGCTTCCTAATCTGAGGGTCACAGGTTCGAATCCTGTCGGGGTCACCACTTGCAAACATATACAATTTGAATCCAGGCCCCGCAGTTGCGGCAACGCTTCATCACGCCATCTGGCCAAAGTCACACACTCCGTGTGCAATCAAATCAAGCAGCGTTAACGGCCAGCCATGCGTTTGTCTGAGTTTGTCAGGTCTTCAGGGTTAAACCTTCCGGTAGGCCTGAGCCGGATCCGGCGTTGCGATGATCAGAGCCTGGCTCCCAAGCCTCGGCGCGTCCTGCTGCAGCCTGGCGGAAAACCAGATCCGTTTGGCGGATAAAATCTGAGACGCCTCCGGTCTGCGCGATTCCTCTGGCCGGGAGCCTTTTGAAAGAAACCTTTCTCCCCGACCCTTTCGCGGCCCCAAAACATGCAGAACATTCTCCGCTTCACCACTTGCCGACAGCTGACGCTGGCTCTTCCAAGCCGGTCACCATGAAATCCGCATAGGTCTGGCACAAGGTGATGATGTGATCGCGCATCAGGCTGGCGGCCTTTTCGGCATCGCTGCCCTCGATCGCTTCGAGAATGTCCAGATGCTCGCGCATCGACCGGGCCAAACGGCCGGTGGCCTCCAGCTGTTTCCGGCGGAATGGCCGCAGACGGCGGTGCATCCGGTCCGCCTCTTCCGCCAGAACCGTGTTACCCGAGGCCTCATAAAGCGTTTCATGCAGGCGCCGGTTGGCTTCGTAATAAAGGTCGGTGCGGCTCTCCTGCAGGGCGGTTTCGCAATCCTTAACCGCCCGCCGCAGATAGAGCTTTTGCGCGGACGTGATCCGGGTTGCCGCCAGTTTCACGCACCAGCTTTCCAGTTCCGCCATCACTTCGAACATTTCCACCAGCCGCTCCATGGAGGGCCTCCTTACAAAGGCGCCCCGGTTGGGGATCAGCTCGATCAGGCCGATGGATTCCAGGATCAAAAACGCCTCGCGCAAGGGCGTTCTGGACACGTTGAACTGCTCGGCCAGCGCCACCTCGTTCAATTTGTCTCCGTCGGAAAATGCCCCCTCCGCAATCAGTTGCTCTATGTCTGCACTTATTTTCGCTGCCGATTTTGACGACTTGACCATTTTTTATGCGCCTCTGGATTGCATACAATTTTTCTATTTTGTATATAAATAGTCTCAAGAAGCATACAATAAAGAATTGCCGACTGCAGGAGAACAGGAGAATTGGTCTAATGAAATCCCCGCAACTGCTTGGCGCTTTGCTGCTGGCAACTGTCATGTCCAGCACAGCTCTTGCCGATAAGGCAAGCAACAGCGTCAATATGGCTTTCCCAAAAGAGCTGGAATCGGCCGATGCTTATTTCAATACGGCGCGCGAAGGCCTGCTGCTGACCCACTCCGTCTGGGACGGCCTGCTCTACCGCGATCCGGAAACCGGCGAATACAAGGGCAACCTGGCCACCGAGTGGACCTGGATTGACGATGTCACCCTGGAACTGAAGCTGCGTGAAGGCGTGACCTTCCACAATGGCGAGCCGTTCACCGCCGATGATGTGGTCTACACGGTCAACTTTGTCGCCAATCCGGACAATGGCGCGAAGAACCAGAAGAATGTCAGCTGGATGGATCACGCCGAAAAGGTCGATGACTATACCGTGCGCATCATTCTGGACGCGCCATTCCCTCCGGCCGAAGAATTCCTGGCTGGTCCGGTGCCCATGTATCCGGATGAATATTACAAGGAAGTTGGTCCCAAAGGCATGGGCCTGAAGCCCATCGGCACCGGCCCCTTCAAGGTGACCGAGCTGGAGCCAGGCAAGCATTTTGTGCTGGAAGCCAACGAAAACTACCATGACGGCCCCAAGGGCAAAGCGAAGGTTGGCAAGGTCGACATCCGCACCATTCCGGATTTCAATACCCAGATTGCCGAACTCTTCAATGGTGACCTGGATTTCCTCTGGAACGTTCCGGCTGACCAGGCGGAGAAGCTGGACGCCATGGGCAAGTTCACCGTGGCCAACGCGCCAGCCATGCGCATCGGGTATCTGTCCATGGACGCGGCCGGCCGGGTTGACCCGAACGGGCCGATGACCAAGAAAAAGGTCCGCCAGGCGATCTATCACGCGATCTTCCGCCAGGCGATTGTCGACGCTCTGGTCAAGGGCTCCTCCCAGGTGATCGACAGCGCCTGCTCACCGGTCCAGTTTGCCTGCACCCAGGACCTGCCGACCTATGACTACGACCCGGAAAAGGCCAAGGAACTGCTGGCCGAGGCTGGATATCCGGACGGGTTCGAAATCGACTTCTATGCCTATCGCAACCGGCCTTACGCCGAAGCCATGACCGGGTTTTTGAATGCGGTCGGCATCAAGACCAATTTCCACTACCTCAAATATGCGGCCCTTAGGGAAAAACGCACCAAGGGCGAAGTGCCGATTTCCTTCCAGACCTGGGGCTCCTACTCCCTGGCGGATGCCTCGGCCATTGTCGGCGAATTCTTTACCGGCGGTCCTCTGGACGACACCCAGGACCCGGAAATCATCGACTGGGTCAACAAGGCCGATTCCACGATCGACAAGGACGAGCGCAAGGACCTCTATGCCAAGGCTCTGAACAAGATCATCAAGGAAGCCTATTGGGTGCCGCTATTCACCTACAATGTGAACTATGTCATGGACCCGGCCATGGACTTCCAGCCGACGCCGGATGAGATCATCCGTTTCTACGAGTTCAGCTGGAAGTAACCCCCAAAGCCTGCGGGCCGGAAGCTTTTCCGGCCCGTTTTCTTTTTCCTGACATCACGGGGATGCCGGTATGGCTTTCTTCATCCTCAAGCGCCTCGGTCTTGCGGTGCTTGTCGCGCTGGTTGTCTCGGCAATCAGTTTCAGCCTGTTGTTCATGGCCGGGGATCCGGCCGTTGCCATTGGCGGAGAAAACGCCACCGCCGAGGACCTTGCCCTGATCAACGAGCGCTTCGGCTTCGACCGCCCCCTGATCGTGCAGTATTTCGACTGGCTTGGCGGCGCCCTGTCCGGAGATCTTGGCCAGTCCTGGTATTTCGACCTGCCGGTGACCACCCTGATCGCCGACAGGTTGCACGTGACCATGACGCTTGGCGTCTGCGCCATCAGCTTCGCCCTGCTTCTGGCCATTCCCATGGGCGTGGCCGCCGCGATCAAGCCCAATTCCCTGATCGACCGGGCCGCCCTGTTCATTTCCGTCGTCGGCCAGGCTATCCCGTCCTTCTGGTTCGGGCTGATCCTGATCGTGATCTTCTCCATCAAGCTGGGGCTGGTGCCCGCCTCCGGGTCCGATCACTGGCAGAATTTCATTCTGCCGACCGTGGTGCTGGGCTATTACGCCACTCCGGCCATCATGCGCCTGACCCGGGCCGGGATGCTGGAGGTTCTGAGCGCGGACTATATCCGCACCGCCCGGGCCAAGGGCCTTGGCCCATCGAAAATTCTGTTCAAGCATGCACTGCGCAACGCGGTCATTCCCGTGGTCAGCCTGGCGGCGGTGCAGATGGGCTTCATGCTGGGCGGCTCGGTTGTGGTGGAAGCCATTTTCGCTCTGCATGGCGCCGGCTATCTCGCCTGGGAATCGATCTCGCGCAATGACCTGCCCACCATGCAGGCGCTGATCCTGATCTTCTCCATGTTCTACATCTTCTTCACCTTTCTTGCGGACGTGCTGAACGCCTGGATGGACCCGCGCCTGCGCATCGGCTGACCAAGACCGGATCAATCACATGACACTTGAGACAACGGCCGTGGAGCCGGTCACACCGCCCCGCAAGGCACCGCTCTCCCCCCGCCAGGCCATGGTCCGGCGGGCCAAGAGCCACAAGGGGCTCCTGTTCGGCTTCGCCGTTATTCTGGCCATGGTGCTCGTGGCCATCTGCGCGCCGCTTCTGACCCCCTACAGCCCCTATCACCAGGACCTCCTGGCACGCATGAAACCGCCGGTCTTTCTCGGCGGCACCTGGGAGCACCCGCTGGGCACGGACGCCCTGGGCCGCGACTATTGGGCCCGGATGGTCTATGGCGCCCGGATTTCCCTGATGATCGGCTTCTTCGCCGCCACCATCTCCGCCATCATCGGCTCCATTCTGGGCATTCTGGCCGGGTATTTCGGCGGCCGGGTGGATCTGGCCGTCACCTTTCTCATCAATGTGCGTCTGGCCATGCCCGTGGTGCTGGTGGCTCTTGCCGTTGTTGCCCTATTCGGCGGCTCGCTCCATGTGGTGATCGCTGTCCTTGGCCTTTTGCTCTGGGACCGCTTTGCGGTCGTGCTGCGCTCGGCCACAATGCAGGTGCGCGCGCTGGAATATGTGGCGGCGGCCGAAGTGCTTGGTGCCCCGCTCTCCCGGGTTCTGGTGAAAGATATTCTGCCCAATGTCATGAACCACCTGATCGTGATCCTGACCCTGGAAATGGCCCATGCCATCATTCTGGAAGCCGCGTTGAGCTTTCTGGGCCTCGGCGTTCAGCCGCCCACCCCGTCCTGGGGCCTGATGATTTCTGAAGGCAAGGAAATGCTGCTGTTCGAACCCTGGCTGATCACCATTCCAGGCGTCGCCCTGTTCCTGCTCGTGCTGGCCATCAACATGTTCGGCGACGGCATCCGCGATGTTACCGCTCCGGAGGGACGCAACTGATGTCCGATCCCATCCTGTCGATCAAGAACCTCAGCGTCCGGCTGCCGGAGGGCGGCGACCGTCCCTTTGCGGTGGAAGACCTGTCGCTCACCATCAATCCCCGGGAAATCGTCTGCATTGTCGGAGAATCCGGCTCCGGCAAGTCGATCACCTCGTTTACCACCATGGGCCTGCTGCCAAAGGCGCTCTCCCCCTCCGCCGGTGAGATCCATTTTGCAGGACAGGACGTCTTGAGCCTGCCACCGGCCGCCCATGCCAGGCTGCGCGGTAAGAATATGGCCATGATCTTTCAGGAGCCCATGAGCGCGCTCAACCCGTGTTACACGGTGGGCAACCAGATTGAGGAAATGTTCCAGCAGCATACCAGCCTGCCTGCCGCCGAGCGGCGCAAGCGCACCCTTGCCCTTCTGGAAGAGGTGCACCTGCCCGACCCAGCGCGCATTTACGGCTCCTATCCGCATCAGCTGTCCGGCGGCCAGCGCCAGCGGATCGTCATTGCCATGGCGCTCGCCCTCGACCCTGCCCTCCTGATTGCCGACGAGCCCACCACCGCACTGGACCTGTCCACCCAGGCCCAGATCCTGAAGCTGTTTTTGGAACTGCGGGAAAAACACGCCGCCGGCATCATGTTTGTCACACACGATTTCGACGTTGTGGCAGAGATCGCCGACCGGGTGATTGTCATGCAGCACGGGCGGATCGTGGAACAGGGACCGGCCGAAGAGGTGCTGAACCGGCCCAAGCACCCCTATACGCGCCTGTTGATCGATGCGGTGCCGCGCCGCCACCCCGAAGCTTTGCCCGAACCGGGCGACAGCGATGCGATCCTGACCGTGACGGATCTGGACAAGACCTATCACGTCAAGGGCACCATGTTCCGGCCCGGCCGCACCGTCCATGCCTGCAAAAAGATCAGCTTTGCCGTGCGCCGGGGCGAAACCCTCGGCATTGTTGGTGAATCCGGCTCGGGCAAGTCGACCCTTGTCAAATGCCTGATCCGTCTGGAAGACCCGGACGCGGGCGATGTGGTCGTCAATGGCCACAACATTGCCTCCCTGTCCAAGGCCGACCTGCACCCATTCCGCAAAGACATCCAGATTGTCTTTCAGGACCCTTACGGCTCGCTCAATCCCCGCCGGACCATTGGGGACCAACTGGTGGAAGGGCCGGTCAATTTTGGAGAGAACCGCGCTGAGGCGATGGAGCGCGCCAAGGAGCTGATGCGCATTGTCCGGCTCGACCCGGATGCGCTCAACCGCTATCCGGCCCAGTTCTCCGGCGGCCAGCGGCAGCGGATCTGCATTGCCCGCGCGCTGATGGTGCAGCCGAAAGTGCTGATCGCCGACGAGGCGGTCTCCGCCCTCGACGTATCGGTTCAAAAAGAAGTCCTCAATCTGTTGAACGAAATCCGCGACGCAATGGGCCTCACGGTTCTGTTCATCACCCATGATCTGCGGGTCGCCGCTGAAATCTGCAACAACCTGCTGGTGATGCAGGAAGGTGATGTGGTGGAGCAGGGCTCGGTCACGGACGTCTTCGGCAGCCCCAAACATCCCTATACGAAGAAACTACTCGACGCTCAGCCGGGCAAGGACTGGCACGTGCCGGACATTTCCAAACTGCCCCCTGCGCTGGCTGGAGGGATCGCCTGATGTCGTCTTTCTCCCGCTCGCAAAACACCCGCAAACCCGGCGCGGTAGGCTGCCAGGGCGGCGTGGTTGCCGCCCAGCACGCCGTTGCCGCTGAAACCGGCGCAGACGTGCTGGCCGCAGGCGGCAATGCCTTTGATGCGGCCGTCGCCGTCAGCTTTGCTCTTGGCGTTCTGGAGCCGTGGATGTCCGGCCCCATGGGCGGCGGCGGTATGATGCTATGGACCGCTGAGGACCAGCAGTCCCACGCCCTGCGCTTTGGCATGCGCTCTTCCGCCAGCCTGGATGTGGCGCATTACCCGCTGTCCGGAAAGGGCAAGGCCTCCGATCTCTTCCCCTGGCAGGCGGTGCAGGACGACCGGAATGTGCGCGGTGCGAGCTCTGTGGCCGTTCCCGGCACCGTCGCAGGAATGTCAGCCATGCATGCCCGCTTTGGCACCATGCCCTGGGCAGAGCTGCTCCAGCCGGCCATCGCCCACGCCCGCAAGGGCTTGCATGTGGACTGGTACGCCTCCCTGATCATCGGCTCCTCAGCCCGTGAACTTGCCGCCGACCGGGACGCAGCCGCCCTCTTTCTGGAAGACGGCACCTGGCCGAAATCCGCCGGCTGGACTGCTCTCTCCAACATCCGGCTGGACCAGTCCCGGCACGCGCAGACCCTTGACCAGCTGGCCAAGGCGGGGGCGGCCGACTTTTACCGGGGCGACATTGGCGCTGCTCTGGTGAAGGACGTGACAGAAAAAGGCGGCTTCCTGACCTCTGGCGATCTGGCAGGCTATGAAGCCGAATGGCAAGTGCCGCTGAAGATCCCTTACGGGCCAGGGCACATTTCGGCAATGCCGGGCCTCACCGCCGGTCCGACCCTGGCCCAGGCCATGGCACATTGGCAAAGCGCTGACACCTGGCCGGACCCGGACAGCTGGCAGGACCGGATTGCGGCCACAGGCACAGCGGACGCAGCCGCCTATGTGGCCTATGCAAAAGCCTTCCAGAAGGCCTATGCGCACCGCCTGGACACAATGGGCGACCATGAGCATCCGGCCGCGCCTGGCTGCACCACCCATTTCTCGATTGTCGACCGGACTGGCAACATGGCGGCTGTCACCCAGACCCTGCTGTCGATTTTCGGCTCCAAGGTGGTCTCCCCATCCACCGGCATGCTCCTGAACAACGGCATCATGTGGTTTGACCCGGAACCGGGCAAACCGAATTCCCTGGGGCCGGACAAGGCCTGCCTGATGAATATCTGCCCGGTGACCGGCGAGGCCGGCGGACGCCGCTTTGCCCTCGGCGCCTCCGGCGGCCGCAAGATCATGGCCGCTGTCGGCCAGATCGCCTCCTATCTGATCGACGGCCGGATGAGCCTTCAGGAGGCGTTCGAGGCTCCGCGGATCGATGTCTCCGGCGGCGCTCAGATTGTGGCGGACGCCCGGCTGAAGGGCCAGGTCACCGAAGCGCTGTCCGCCCATGGACCGACGGAAACCGTCAAGCGCCTGCCGTTCCCTTACGCCTTTGCGTGCCCGGCGGGCGTGCTGCGCGAAGATGGCCTGAATTCCGGCACCACCGAAACCTTCAGTCCCTGGGGCGACGGCATCGAAGAAGCGGATCTCCCTTCAAGAGGTTAACATGACACTGAAAGACACGGCACTGAACATCAGTGCCAGCTATTTCGACGGCGGCAGCTTCAAGACAGACTTGCAGAATCTTGTCGCCTACCCGAGCGAAAGCCAGGAAGAGCGCGGCGAACCTCATCTTCTGGCCTATCTCAACGAGGCAATGATCCCGATGCTGACCGAGCTCGGATTTGACTGCCGCCTCTACGACAATCCAGCCCCCGCCGGCGCCCCCATTCTGGTGGGGCAGCGCATCGAGGATCCGGCCTTCACCACCATACTGACCTATGGCCACGGCGATGTGGTGCGCGCCCAGACGGAGCAGTGGCGCGAGGGCCTGTCCCCTTTCGAGATTGTCGAGGAAGGCGACCGGCTTTACGGGCGCGGCACGGCAGACAACAAGAGCCAGCACCTGATCAATATCCGCGCCCTGGCCGCCGTGATTGCCGCACAAGGCGAGCTAGGCTTCAATGCCAAGATCCTGCTGGAAATGGGCGAGGAAAACGGCTCGCCCGGCCTGAAGCAGTTTTGTGAAACCAAGAAAGACCTGCTGAAAGCCGATGTGCTGATCGCCTCCGACGGCCCCCGGCTGAAGCCGGACTGCCCGACGATCTTCACCGGCTCACGGGGCGGAGCCACCTTCGATCTTCTGGTCGATCTGCGCGAAGGCGCCCATCACTCCGGCAATTTCGGCGGCCTCCTGGCCGATCCCGCCCTCATTCTCTCCAATGCGCTCGCGTGCATCACCGATGCGCGCGGCCAGATCAAGGTGCCCGAATGGCGCCCGGACAGCCTGACCCCGCGCATCCGTGAGGTCTTGAGCGTCCTGCCGGCAGTAGAAGCCGGGATTGCCCTGGACGGGGATTGGGGCGAAGCGGATCTGACCCCCGCCGAACGGGTGTTTGGCTGGAACAGCTTTGCGGTACTGGCCATGAAATCCGGTGTGCCGGACGCCCCCGTCAACGCGATTTCCGGCTGGGCACGGGCCACCTGCCAGCTGCGTTTTGTGGTCGGTACCGATCCCGACGACATCGTCCCCGCGTTGCGGCGCCATCTCGACAAGAACGGGTTTGAAACAGTCCAGGTTCTGCAGCCGGACCTTGGATCTTTCCCGGCCACCCGGCTGGACCCGGACCATCCCTGGGTCGGCTTCGTGTCCGCTTCCCTTGAAAGGACAACCGGCGCCCGGCCGCATCTTCTGCCAAATCTGGGCGGCTCCCTGCCCAATGACTGTTTTGCCGATGTACTGAGCCTGCCGACAATCTGGATCCCGCACAGCTATGCGGGCTGCAGCCAGCACGCTCCGGACGAACATATCCTCAAATCCCTGGCCCGGCAGGCCCTGCTCGGCATGACCGGCCTGTTTGCCGATATTGCGGACGGAACCGGCTTGCCCGGCCGGCCCAGCTGACAGCGTCAGAAGATGGACATGATAGCGGACACCCTGCCGCTGGCCGGCATTGTCATCCTGTGCGGTGCACTGGCAGGCCTGATATCCGGCCTGCTCGGGGTTGGCGGCGGCATCATTCTGGTGCCCGCCTTCCACTACATGTTCACCACCCTTGGCTTTCACCCGGATCAGCTGATGCAGATCTGTGTGGCCACCTCCACCGGCACGATCATCTTCACCTCGCTCCGCTCCGTGCTGGCCCATGCCAGGCGTGGCGCCGTCAGTGTGGACCTGATCCGCAGCTGGGGGCCGTTCATCGCGCTCGGGTCCGTCGCCGGGGTGGCGGCGGCCACCTCCTTGCGCTCTCAGGACCTGCAACTGGTGTTCGGGATAATTGGCGTTTCCATGGGTCTCTATATGGCCCTTGGCCGGGCCCATTGGCGGCTTTCATCAGAGCTTCCGCGCCCGGTGCTTGGCCGGACCTATGGAATGGTGATCGGTTTTTTGTCTGCCCTGATGGGGATCGGCGGCGGCTCCTTCACCGTGCCGCTTCTGACCGCTTATGGGGTGCCCCCGCACCGGGCGGTAGGCACGTCCCCGGGCTTTGGTCTTCTGATCTCCGTGCCCGGCTTCCTGACCTTTCTGGCCACCGGCTGGCAGATCGCGGGCAAACCGCCCTTTACCATCGGTTATGTCAACCTGCCGGTGGTCCTTCTGGTGGTCGCTGCCACCATGCTGACGGTGCCGCTCGGGGTGAGGCTGGCCCACAAGCTGTCCGCGAAACAGCTGAAGCTGGTTTTTGCGCTGACAATCCTGCTCCTGGCCGGAAACATGTTGCGCAAGGCCCTGATCGCGTGACACCTGTACGTTTCTCCTTCCCGGCAGCCGCCGGCAACTGCGGACCTTAAACCCCATGGCTCACGTTTCCGATCCGGCAGATCTTGGCGCCCTTGAGGCGCGGCAGCTGATTGCCCGAAAACACTTGTCTCCCGTGGACCTGACAGAAGCTTGCATTGCGCGGGCCGAGACGCTGGACCATGCGGTCAATGCGCTGGTCGCCAGAGATTTCGACGCCTTGCGGAAAGAGGCCAGACAGGCGGAAGCAGCCGTGATGGCGGGCAAAGACCTGGGGCCGCTCCATGGTCTGCCCTTCGCCGTGAAGGACATGATCGATGTGACCGGCCTGCCGACCACCTTCGGATCGGAAATCTTCCGGAACAATATCGCAGTCAAAGATGATGCGATTGTTGCCGCCATGCGGGTGGCAGGCGCCCTCCCGCTTGGCAAGACCAACAATCCGGAATGGAGCGCGGGCGGCAACACCCGCAACCGGGTCTATGGGGTCACCGCCAATCCCCACGATCTTTCCAGAACCTGCGCCGGGTCGTCCGGTGGCTCCGCCGCAGCCCTTGCCTGCGGCTATGCCCCCCTGGCGACCGGGTCGGACACCGGTGGCAGCCTTCGCAATCCGGCGGCCTTTTGCGGGGTGGTCGGCTTCCGGCCCAGCCCCGGCATCGTGCCAGGTGACACCCGCCCGGCGGCTCTCATTCCCTTGTCAACCTCCGGCCCGATGGCCCGCTCCGTGGCCGATGCGGCCCTGATGCTGTCTGTTCTGGCCCGCCCGGACCGCACCGACCCCTATACGTTTGTGCTCAATGGCAAGACCCCCTGGGATGCTGGCGCCTTTGCCTGCCTGCCAGGGCGCCAGCTGTCCTCAGCCAGGGTCGCCTTTACCGAGGACTACGGCTTTGCCCCAACAGAAAGCCTTGTGCGCGGCCACTTCCGAAACGTTGTCTCCGCCCTGACGCCCTTTGTCGGTACGCTGGAGGAGGCCAGTCCGAAATGCGACGGCGCAGACCGCATCTTTGCGGTTCTGAGGGCCGTGATGTTTCTGGGCAAGCTCGCCGAGTTCGTCGATACCCAGCCTGAGCTGGTCGGCCCCAATGTGACGGACAACATTGAAGAAGGCCGCCGCTATTCCGCCGAAGACGTGGCCACCGCCCTGATTGACCAGGGCCGCTACTACCGGGACTGGCATGCCTTTTTCGAGACCTGCGATTTCCTGATCTCACCGGCGGTGACGATTTCGCCAAGGTCCTGGCGGGAGCTGTATCCCAAAGAGATCGACGGCACCCCGACCCAAAGTTACTATCACTGGCTGGCCATGGCCTATGCGTCCACGATTGCCGGACATCCAGCCATCACTATCCCCTGTGGCAGGGACGCAAATAACATGCCCTTCGGCCTTCAGATTGTCGGCAAGCGTCACGATGATCTGGGTGTTCTGGCCATCGCAGCCGAACTGGAAGCCATCATTTCAGGTCTGCCCGGTCTGGCCCCCAAGGGACCTGACCTTGCCTCCATCACCGCAGCCGCTCCCATTTCGGAAGCGGACGGCTTTTTCACCTTTGACTGAAGAAAGGCACCCCCATGTCAAAGATCCCACTGTCCAAGATCCGCCGCGTTGGCAATACGGTCTATCTCTCCGGCGAACTCGGCTTTGATGCCGACGGCAAGATCCCTGAAGGGATCGAGGCCCAGACCCAGAACTGCATCGACAACATCAAGGCCAGCCTGAAAACCCAGGACATGGACCTTTCCGACGTGGTCTCCTGTACCTGCTTCCTGACCGACCCGTCCGACTTCGCCGCCTTTAACGGCGTTTATGCCAGCACTTTCCCGGAGCCCTTTCCGGTGCGCACCACCATCGGCTGCCAGTTGATGATCGACGCCAAGGTGGAAATCACGGTGATCGCGGCCAAAGAGTGACCGCAGCGGCGCTGGGGCCTGACAGGCCCTTGCGCCTCCGATCACAATCTCGATTGATATTTTCCCACGCCCCGTTGAGGAAACACATCATGGCTGAGATATTGGTTCTGGGCGCTGGAATGGCCGGTGTTTCCGCAGCCCTGGAACTGCAGGCCCGTGGCCACAATGTTGTTGTGGCCGACCGCAAGGCGCCGGGCCAGGAAACAAGCTTCGGCAATGCCGGGATCATCCAGGCGGAAGCTGCCGAACCCTATGCCCTGCCGAGGGATCTTCCCACCCTTTTGAGCTACGCGTTGGGCCAGTCCAATGATGTGACCTGGTCCTGGCGTGCGGTTTTGTCCATGGCCCCGGCGCTCTGGCGCTATTTCCGCACCTCCGCCCCCGACCACCACCAGGCGCTCTCCCGTATCTATGCCCAATTGACCCGCTCCGCCCCCCGGGACCACGCTCCGTTGATTACCGCCTCCGGCGCGGACAACCTGATCTCCCGGGAAGGCTTCAACTTTCTCTTCCGCCACCAGAAGAATCTGGACGCGGCGGCAGCGGATCTGGACCGGCTGGAACAGTTTTACGGCATCACCTCCCGCGTTCTGGATGGCCAGGCCTTCCGGAGCGAGGAACCGGCGCTCAAAGCCGCCCCTGCGGGTGCGATTCACTGGCTCCAAAGCTGGACCTGCTCCGATCCGGGCAGCCTTGTCGGCCACTATGCGGATCTCTTCGTCCAGCGCGGCGGGCGCATGGTGAGCGCCAACGCTACCGGCCTGCGCGCCACACGGTCCGGATGGAGCTTGCCGGGTGCTGACGGGCCACTGGAAGCAGAACATGCGGTTGTTGCCCTGGGCCCCTGGTCGCCAGAGGTTCTTAAGCCGCTCGGCTATACGGTCAGGATGGTTCTAAAGAGGGGTTACCACGGCCACTACGCAGCCCCCCTCTCCCTGCGCCGTCCCTTTGTGGACACGGATTACGGGGTGGTGGCTGCCTCCATGCGGCAGGGCCTGCGTGTGTCAACCGGCGCTGCGCTTGTGCCCATGTCCGCGCCGCACGACACAAGGCAGCTTGAGCGGGCCGTCCACGGGCTGTCCCCCTTGCTCGATCTGGGACCGAGAATTGAGGAGCCCCAGTGGAGCGGCACCCGTCCCTGCCTGCCTGACATGCTGCCTCTGGCGGGCCCGGCGCCCCGTCACAAGGGCCTGTGGTTTCATTTCGGTCATGGCCATCAAGGCTTCACCCTGGGGCCGACCACAGCCCGTCTGCTGGCGGATGCCTTTGAGGGCAAAACTGACAGCCTAGTGAGCGCTCTATCTCCGCTTGGCCGGGTCTGAAACTGGACGCACCCCGGGTCCGCACTTGAGTGGGCGCGTGACAGACGCGAACAGCTTCCCAACGCATACATTACTTAAGATGCTCCTTAAGCTTATAATTTAAAAAAGGAATTTGGGTATCCACACCCAGCCTTTACAAAAGTCATAAAGTAATACTTAATAGAGTTCACGAAAAATTTCCCTACGGAACTAAAAAGATGATATGCCCAACTTACAGTGCACGGGAAACAGCAGCGAAAGATCGGAACCTTGAAATTCTGAACTTTTGGACCAACTTTAAAACAATCCGCAGAAAACAAAACAAACCAACATAACCCTAAATGAAAAACGAACCTCTCTTGAGGACATAAGATGTTTGCTTGCACGAAGCTCATAGAGGATCTGTCTGACGCGGACGACCTCTCCCGGTTTCTATCCGAAAAGAAATACGCCCCGGACAGCCTGAAAGCGGAAGCCCACCGAAAGAGTATCCAATACGAAACGCGCACAGCTGCCTCAGAGACGTTTTCGGTCAGCAAAACTGCAATCAACGGCAACCTTGTGATCAGACCGGAGACAAACTGGAACTGGCACTTGTTCATTTTAAGCGAGAGGGGAGACGTCCATTGCCGGGAACGCAACCAATGGAGCCACGGCAATCCCAGAACCGCCATCGCCTTTGATGGCACCGATTGCGAAAGAGCCTGTTATCAGGACAATCAGATGTTGTCGCTCGCAGTCAAGCCCGAGGTTCTGACGCACCATCTTTCCATCATCCTGGGTGTACCCGTTGAAGACAAGATCGTCTTTGAACAGTCAATGAACCTTTATAATCCGGCTCTGCAAAGCCTTGTCTCCATTTCAAACTGCTTTGTGTCGGATACGAATATCGATCTTCTGACCGGCTCTCCGGCGATCGCCAAACAGATGAGCCACTTGCTCATCGAAATCCTTTTGACGAGCTGGCCCCATTCCCAGTCCCACAAGCTGCGAATCTGCACACACCCCAGCAGGCGAAGCTCCGTGCAACGGGCCGTCGATCTGATCGAAGCGGATCCGATGGCCATTTCAAGCGTTCCGGATCTGGCAGAAACCTGCGGTGTCAGTGTCCGCGCGCTGCAATACGGCTTTGAAAAACATCTGGAGATCCGCCCGGCGGAATATTTACGCAATGTCCGCCTGAAACGAGCCCGGGAAGACCTGTTGTCTCAACCACACCAGTCGATCGGTGTCATCGCGAGACGATGGGGCTTTCTGAACCCGGGAAGGTTCAGCGAGTATTTCCGCAATTTCTACAAGGTCAGCCCGTCGGAACTGAGAAGAGGCGGCCGCTAAAGCAGATCTTGTTTCGTCAAATTTGTCTTTTGCAGCGTGAAACCAAAGATTTCAGCACAATAGACAAACCGGTTATACCAAGATCAACAAAAAAGACCTTGTGGACGGAATTAGACAACAACCAGAGCGCCAAAAAACCGGATCAAGCCTTGCCCCTTGAAACAAAAGTGGGCAGCCGCCTGAGCCGTGCCAGGAGAGCACCATACTGGTCAGATGCTCACCGCCCCCCGTCTTTGGTTCCCCTCTCAGGCTCGGTTGCATTGTCCGTTTCTGCAAACGCCAGAGCCCGCAGCAAAACTTCGATGCTTTTCGCTTTCGTGGCCATCAGGGCACGGGCCTCAGCCCGGTCGGCGCTGAGAGTCCCGAGTCCGGCAGCCAGCTGCATCATGTCCTCAATGCTGGAGAGAAGGGACCATTTCAGAGGATAGTCGTCGGGAAGCCAGCTCTGAGCAACAAGAGAAAGACCTTCAATCTGTTCACACAGAACCTTATCCGCGCGCTCGATCTTTTCCATGGCAATGGCAAGACGGCGCTCTTGCAATTTCGGGTGAATATGCGAAGCTTTTTCTTTAGGTCTCATAAGGAACCCTACGTCATATTTCGCGGAATTTCAAGAAATGTCTATTATCCACTCACCCAAGATCAACCGCATCGATATCATAAAACACGATAACTTAAATTCAACGCAAATTAAACTTCACTCTAAGTATAATATCCTGCTGCGGTATTCGTAATTTGCACAGTCCGTGTTCTCTTTTTGTTAAAGGATGTGCTTGAAGATGAAGTCGATAAGAAAGAACTCAGCTTACTCAGAGCTTTAAAACCAATAACAAGTGACCATGACTGATCAGATCCGGCCCCTTGCCAGCACGAAAACCCTGAGAAGGCCTGCCGCCGATTAAACCACCACATGGACCGCACATAAAAACACCAGCCCCCCTGACGGGCAACTCAAACCGCTTTGCCTGAAGCAAAAACATCAAGACCGGCAGAAGACCGGCCCCCATTGTGCTCTTTGACCGGAATAGGAAAATGAGGGACACCCGACGCGCAACACACTATCTGCTGGCAGGCGACAAGGCGCCCGCGAACCCGCTTTTTGACAAGCTGTCAAAGATCATTCCAGCGCACCTTTCCACACTGTCCAGTTTTCCAAGCGATGCGGCCAAAACAAGCCATGCGGTCATCGTTGATCTGGCCGGAGCCAAACCCTCAGATCTGCAAATTCTGGGAAAGCAGGTCCGCCAGAACGGGCAGCACCCGTTCTATTTCGTAGTGGATCAGGGCAACCGCCTGGAAGTGACACAGGCGCAGGCGTTCGGCGCAAAGGCACTGCTGCCCAGGGACGCTCCGCTGAAACAGATTGTCCGCCTCATCAAGATGGAAGACAAGGTCCGGCAAAAGCAGCTCAAACCTGCGGTCGACAATTTGAAGATCAACACTGCAATCTCCAAGACAGACGCCCTTTTCGACGAATTTGCCATAGCGATCAGCGAGGACGCCCAACTCCCCCTGCCCCAAACCCTGTCTACGGCCCACAGCCTGATAGAGGCCATGAGCGATGGCGGGCTGTCACAATGGCTGACGGCCGTGGCCCAGCATCACAGCTACACCTACCGCCACTCCATGATGGTGGCCGGCATCGCCTCGGAATTTGCCGGAGCCACCGCCCTCAATCCGGCAGAAACCAAAATCCTGGTGGTCGGCGCCCTGATGCATGACATCGGCAAGATGAAAATCCCGGTAGCCATTCTGGACAAGCCCGGCAAGTTGACCCCCCAAGAATACGAAATTATCAAGCAGCACCCGGTTTATGGGGACCAGATCCTGGCGCAGGACGCGCGTATCCCGACCATTGTCCGCCAGCTGACCCGAAATCATCACGAGATGCTTGACGGGTCAGGCTATCCAGACAAGCTGCGGGACCAGCAAATTCCAAAACTTGTGCGCTCGCTGACCATCTGCGACATCTACACCGCCCTGATCGAGCAACGTGCCTACAAGGAAAGCCTCTCCCAGAAAGAGGCCCTGGCGGAGCTGGAGCGCATGAAGGGCAAACTGGACCAGCAGCTGCTAGAATGTTTTGCCCGGATGATGACTTCCTCCACATCTCCCCTTGGTGAAGTCCGCAGACCGCGCAACGAAGTCTGAGTTCCCGAAAAACTCTCGTAAGGTTTGATCTTCGCGATAAAGATTTAGAAAGACACTCTTCGCTAGAAACAGACCCCTCCCTCTTGAGCCCTCCCTTCAACCCTGCTTTGGGATCAATGACGGCCCTAGCTTTTCTTTGCCGTGATCACTTCACTCAGGGATCGTTTTCATGAGGACGCCTCCACGACGTCGCAAACACAACTTTGACCTGGGCCTGATCCACCTGTCTGAAGCGGAAAAATACAGCCTTGCGCATATCGGCGAGATCGAAACGCTGTTCCAGGAAACGGCATGGGATACATCGCCGCACTCGCGCAAAGGATCAAGCACCTCAAGCAGATTGTAACCGCCCTTTCGGACCAGGAACTGACAGAACGGAGAGAGGGCGTTTCCCTTGGCAAAGATGGCGCCAGCCTTGCCCTCGTTCTGATGCTGCTAAAAGAGCAATCGAAACCTTCAGGTTCCGCCGGCACATAATGCCAAGCACAGTTGCTCATGGCCTCTTTGACGCCCCTCTCCCAGAGGGAGCATCATGGACACCGGCCCGCAGCACCAGGGCCGATGGAGCCGTCTTTTCCGGCCGCCACACAGCAAACCGCGCCCCGGCCGGCCAGCACGCCCCCCCCCCCCCCAATGCACCGACAGCAACATCTAAAGTTCAACGACGCTCTTTGAAGCAAACCTTCAAAGAAGAAAAACTTAAGTCTCAAATTCAAATAGATCCGACTCACCAAAAAACATGCCTGACCGTCAGCCGAGCTATAAAATTCGTTTTTTGGATATGATTGCATATTCCGAACACAAGAAAACACGCCACAATAAGAAATAACACGTAATTAAATATAGATTAACCCGAATAACTCTACGTTCGAATCAATAATAATCGCAAATCGACCTAGAGTAAACTTTCACGCCCCTGCACAGCCATCCAGCGCCCAGCTCTCCAGCACCACCGCCGGAATGTGCCAGGAGCCATCGGCCAGAGGAAATACATCCAAAGGCCGTCACGCCTGGAGCCTGCGCTTCAGACCTAGAAACACGTGTTCGAAAGAACAGACAAACACTTGTCCAACCGGAGACCGACATGAAAATCTGGATGAAGATCGTTTTTGGATTTGGCGCTGTTGCCCTTATTATTGTCGCAATAGGGGGTTGGACCTATTTCGGCATGGAAGACGTCGTCAAAGACATCGCTGAAATGGAAGATATGAGCGGAGATGCGCTGCTGTCGTCGGAAATGAACGCCGACATGGCCAAGGCTCTGCTCAACACCAACAAGTACATTCAGACCCGCACTGACGAAGCCCTTGCCCAGGCCCGGGAATATGTCCAGCAGATGAAAAAGGGGATTTCAACAGCGAAAGCCGAGATTCAAAATCCGGAACGGGTCAAGCTGCTCAAACAGATTGAACGCGACATGGAAGAGTTCGAAGCCGGACTGGATCAGGTGGTCGCACTGTATCAGGAGCGGGACGATCTGGTGAAAAACACGCTGGACCTCATTGGCCCGAAAGCCCGCAAGAACCTTTCGGTTATCAATGAAACAGCCACCCGCGACGGCGACTATCACACCGCGAATCTCGCCGCCCGCAGTTCCCAGGACTTCCTGCTTGCCCGCCTTTATGTGCTGAAGTTTCTTTCCTCCAACAAGGATGAGGACTTTGCCCGTGCCATCGAGGAAATGAACACGGTGGAAAAAGAGGTCGCCAGGCTTCAGGCCAGCATTGAGAACCCGCAGCGCAAGGCGCTTCTGGCTGAAACCGTTCCAATGCTGCAAAGCTACAGGACCGCTTCGGAGCGTGTCCATAACATCATCTTGGAGCGTAACGAGATCCGCCACACCTTATTGGACCAGACCGGATTTGACATCAATGGCGCGGCCGCAAAGATCAAGGATACGGCCGTCGCAGACAGCCATGCCCTGTCCAAGGCGACTCTCGCATCTGCGCAAGCAACGGAAACTGAGGTGCTCGGGGCCGCCACGCTCGGCTTCGTCCTGTCCGCTGTTCTGGCCACCCTGATCACACTGGGCATCACCAGGCCGCTCGCACGCCTTGTCACCGACGCAAGGGGTCTTGCGGAAGGCGATACGTCTGTGGCGTTCAAGGAAGCTGAACGCGCAGACGAAATCGGCATTGTGGCAAATTCCGTGGCCGGTTTCCGGGACACGGTCGTACAGGGACAGGAACTGAGCCGTCAGCAAGAGGCAGAACAAAAACAGCGCGAGGTGCGGACTATCAAGATTGCCGAACTGATCGACACTTTCAGCAGCCAGATTGAAACCATGCTGGAGTCGGTACAAAATGCAACGGTCGGACTGCAGGGGACGGCGACCCAGATGTCGCAAACGGCCCAGGCCACCAGCAACCAATCCACTGAGGTTGCCTCCGCTTCAGAAGAAGCGACCGTGAATGTCCAAACGGTTGCCAGTGCGACGGAAGAGCTGTCCGTTTCCCTGGTTGAGGTCAGCGGTCAGGTGACCCATTCAACGGGCATTGCCGAAAAGGCCTCCGATGCCGCCACCCGGACCAATGCCCAGATCGGCAGCCTGGCCAGCGTTGCCGAAGACATCGGTGAAGTGATCAGCCTGATCCAGAACATTGCCGAACAGACCAACCTTCTGGCGCTCAATGCCACGATTGAAGCGGCCAGGGCCGGGGAAGCCGGCAAAGGCTTTGCGGTTGTGGCAGCGGAGGTCAAGGACCTGGCCAGCCAGACCAGCAAGGCGACCGAGGAGATCTCAACGAAGATTTCTGCCATTCAGCAGGAAACCCGCGATGCGGTGGACGGCATTCAGTCGATCAGCGAGATCATCACCGAGATGAACAGTGTAGCAGCGTCCATTTCCGCAGCCGTGGAGCAGCAATCTGCAGCCACAAGTGAGATCGCGACAAATGTTGACCAGGCCGCCCGCGGCACGGGCGTCGTCAGCGAGAACATTGTTCGGGTGTCCAGCGCCGCCAGCGAAACGGACGAAGCCGCCCTCAGCCTGCTGACAGCATCGGAGCAATTGTCCGCACAAGCCGAGAACATGCGGTCCACCATCGAGGTGTTCCTGAATGACGTGAAAGCGGCCTGAGATTGACAAGGGGGCGGCCCCTTGGCCGCCGCAAACAAGTTTGGGCTAGATCTGGAGCATCGGGCGATAAGTCAGCACGATGCTCCAAAGGGGGCTAATACCAATCGCAATTGATGATGACCTATTTGACCGCGCTTTGAGGGTCTTCGGCTAGGAGTGCGTCGCAGGTCGATACGGGGTATCGGGCCAGACGTGCGACAACGTCCGAAGACCCTCAAAGCGCGGCCTCCGGTGACCCAATTGCGCCCAACGGGCATCGTTGCACCGCTTATCCGGTCAACCAGACCGGGTCGCGCGATGCGCCTAGCCGTTGAACGGAATTGGGACATCAAATAGCTCATCATCAAGTGCGATTGGTATAAAGCCCCCTTTTACGTTGTCCGCTTCCGCAAGGCAGAGAAGCCGGTCAGATTGGAGCCCCGCTCCAGCTTGCCTTCAGGCGTCAGATCCATGGCAACAAGCTGGGCAGCCCCTTGCTGCTGCGCCTGCTGCAGGCCACGGCAAGCCACCTCGATAGCCCGGTCCAGATCAACACAGGCCCGCGTGGTCACAAGACCGGCACTGAGCGAGGTTGTCAGCTTGCCATGAGAGGCTTCCTGGCAGGCAACCTTGAACTTGCGCGAAATCCTCTGCGCCGTCAGCATCGCCAGCTCCTTGTCCGCCCCCGGCAGATAGACCACGAATTCCTCCGTTCCAAGCCGGCCCTGGAGCGCCCTGTCATCCGCCGTTTCCTGAAGGACCCGCCCAAGCAGGCGCAGAACCGCGTCCCCCATCGCGTTGCTAAAGGTTTCATTGACCGATTTGAACTGGTCCAGCTGCAGCACAATCACACTATAGCGGGCCGATGCATTCTGCCCGGAAAGACTTGTTTGCGCCCGGCCGAGAAACGCCCTTCGGTTGAGCACCCCCGTCTGGCCATCCCGCAGGGCCTGATCCTTGAACCCCAAAAGTGAGCGCTCAATTACCATGCAGGCAGGCAGCACACACATCATGATATTGGCGAAGAGGAGCATGATCAGGTAAATGGCCATGAAGACATAGGGAAAAGCGGTCAGAAAATCCGGCGGCTGATAAAAATTCTGGTTGGCCAGATACCAAAGCACGCCTGCGGCTTCGATCAGGGTTGTCACCCCCAGCAGCCGGACGGAGTGCAACTCATTGTCCGTGTGCCTGAACGCCAGCCATGCAATCCACGCATTGTTGATGAGCATCAAGGCGCAGGCCACATTCACGCGCAAAACGAAATTTGTATGGAAACCGGGAATACAGCACAGCAACAGCCACAACCCTAAGGAGGCAACCACAAGCCATCCATGCCGCCGCAATCCCAGAAAGTCCGCGAACCCGCATCGGCGCAAACCGGCCCCGGCCAGGATCAGCCCATTGCTGAAAACAACGCTCACGCCGTAGGGAATTACCCCGCGCAGGGCAACAAGCAGCGTTCCGCAGCCGATCAGGAAAAACCCGGCGGCCCAGAGCGTCACGCTCAAGGGTCTGGTTTTATCCTGCGCACTCCAGAGGAAATTGAACAAAAGCAAGATGGCGCAGCCTGCAAAGCCGGTCACCATAAGACAGGTAAACATTGTCGGGGTATCAAGCGTCATGGTTCAAACAAGCGGTTTCCGGGACACTTGATCCTCTCGCCAACATTCAACGTGACGTCGGACCTTAAATCAGGCCCTCTAAATTGTCACACTGGGAGTTTTCCTTACACCATGGGCATGACACACGGATAGTGCCTCAAACGGTAATCAACAAGGGATCCCAAAGCGGGTCATGGCAAGCTCCTGCCGGGGCCGGAGAGCCACACAGGACGATGCGGTTTAGTGAGGTACTGCCGCGCAAGCCTGCGATCTACTCAAGCAGGTCCTCATAACGTTTGTCTGTCAGGGTCTTCAGGAAAGCGACCAGCGCATCAATCCGCCTGTCGTCCAGCGCTGGCCCGTGCTCCAGTTTCTCAAGTGACAAAGTGCCACCCACTTCCGGCGCTGCCCAGGGAGCCCCGGTTTCAGGATTGATCTGAGCCTTCGCCGCCTTGCTGTTATACTTGTTGTAAAACTGGATGGTGGTGCGCAGGTCCTTGAAAACACCATTGTGCATATAGGGACCGGTGACCGCGACATTGCGCAGGGTTGGCACCTTGAATTTGCCCAACTGCTCCGGGCCTGAAACATCCGGATTGTTGACAAGCCCCGGGTCCACGGCGTCAGCGCCAAGACCGTTGGCAGCCCGGGCCTCAACATTCACGGGCACACCGATATTGTGGTATTCGTAGTTGGAGAAGGTTTCCTTTTGGGAAACTTGAGAGGCCTGCAGCTGGTGGCATTTGTTGCAATTGGTGAACTGAGCGGAAAAGAACAGCACGCGGCCGAGCTCCTCCTGATCGTTCAGCTTGTATTCCCCGCGCAGAAACCGGTCATATTTTGAATTGAACGGCGCGAAAACCGGCGTCTTTTCATAGGCCGCCAGACTGTCCTGCAGCGCCCAGTAGCCCCTGTCTGGATCGTCCAGCGAGCCCTCCCCGTAAAGAGATAAAAAGGCCTCACGGTAGGTCGGGTTTTCCCGCAGCCGCGCCACCACCGCCGCTTTGCCGTCCATACCCATCTCCAGCGGGTTCAGCGGCGGACCTCCGGCCTGGACCGCAAGATCTGAAGCCCGCCCGTCCAAAAACTGCCCGCCCTTGTAGGTCCCGTTCTGTGACCGGTGAAATACAGGAGCAAAGCTCGCATAGGCTGCCGTCGGCGCATTGCGGTCGCCAAGCGAGACACCGTCATCCCCCAGCGACACAGCCAGACCGGCCGCCGTCGGCCGTTTGTCCGTAAATCCGTAGGCCGGATCATGGCAGGTGGCGCAGGCTTGCGTGCGGTTTCTTGACAGATTCACGTCAAAGAACAGCGCTTCCCCCAGTGCCTCCCTGCTCTCAAAACCGGGATCCGCGGAGGCGGCAGAGCTTGCAGCCGCGGCCAGCACTCCGGCAACAACGGCAACGGACGAACGGAACGTGATGCGCATTTTTCGATCTCAAAAATCTTGGGCGGGCCGCCAGAAACGTTGGAACAGAGCCGATCTTCAGACCGCACGCCCATGCAGGCACACAGCAGAGCCCCCTGCCTTTGGGGGCCAGGCAAGTAAAGGTGACTATAAACTTCAAATTTTTACGGAGACTTGAGCCAGATCAACCCGGCGCATGAATGCCGGCCAGGCACTGTGTTGAGACTGACATGAGCAAAGCCCGTTATTTTGACAGCGAGGCTTTCAACGTGAATTTGGCTGACGCCAGATGATCGGCCAGCGCTTGCCGGGCCTCGTCACTCCGCTTAAGCAACAGCGCTTCAATGATCCTGATATGCTCATTTGCGGCGGCCAGATTGCGTTCCTTTTCATCGGATTTGTTCCACCTGTAGTGATAGTGGAAAATCAGGGTGACCGCCCCTTGAACACTGGTGAAGAACCGGTTGTCACCGGCATCATTGATAAGCTTGTGGAACCGGGAATCGAGCGCGGGAAAGTCATTATAGGCGGTTTCGTATTCCTCCAGAAACGTCAGATGCTCTTTATGCATCCTGTGAAGGGCAATCCAGAACCGGTGCTCTTCCGGCAGATTGATCAGTTTTTCGATGGCCCGCAGCTCAAACATCGTGCGCACTTCATGCAGATCTTCGGCATATTTCTCGCTGAACCCTTCCAGTACCCAGCTTTTCCGGGGTTCTTTGCGAATGAATTCGAACCGGGCCAATCCCAGCAAGAACTCCCGCAAGGCCGTTGTCGAGACGCCAAGCTCTCTTGCCAGGGCAGACTCGCTGAAGCGCGTGGTCGCATCAAACTGGCCAGCCAGAACTTTCTCCATGAAGGCGGCTTCCAGAAACTCATCCGGCGTGCGCAGCTCGTCTGCAGCATAATAATCACTGCGCGAGAGTGCGGTGCTGAATTCCCAAACCCCGTCCAGACGCCTCATCTTACCGCATGTTTCCAAGGTTTCGATCACCCGCCGCGCCGTGTTGCGGCTGACCTGCAGCCGGCCGGCAAGCTCGGACACGGAGCCAAAGGACTGGCCCGAGGCGATCAAGTCCAGGGTGTCGTTGTAGCTCTTTTTGAACACACGATCAGAACGCGCCATTCCTGTCCCTCTCCTGTTTTTATATGAATAAAAGACAGTTGACCGGCCCATTTCAAGTCTTTTATCGATAAAGGACACAATAGACCTTGGGAGGAGTTATCAATGGTTCTGAGTGCAGTCTCCAGACGTGCGGTTTCAACTGGCCTCGGGCTTTTGCTCGCGTCGGGGGCATCCTTTTCCGCTTTCGCGCAGGATGTCTTGAAGTTTGGCCATGTGTACGAAACCGGCACGCCCTATCATCAAGCCGCGCTGCGGGCAGCGGAAAAATTCGAAGCGGCCACAAACGGCGCCTACAAGATCGAGGTGTTTCCCGCTTCTCAGCTCGGCAAGGAAACAGCCCTGAATGAGGGGCTTTCTCTGGGCACGGTTGACATCATCTACACCGGCCCCGCCTTCATGGCGCAAAGCTATCCGCCCATCGCCATTTCAGACTATCCGTTCACCATGCGCGGCTACGACCACTGGAAAGGCTACGTCAAATCGGATCTTTTTGCAGAACTGGCAGCTGAGTACACAAAGGTGACCGGCAACACAGTGGCAGCAATGACCTATTACGGCGCGCGCCACGTGACCTCCAACAAGCCGATCTTGAAGCCTGAAGACATGAAGGGTCTGAAGATCCGGACGCCGAATGCTCCGGCCTATCAGCTGTTTCCGAAAGTAACCGGCGCGAACCCGACCCCGATGGCGTTTTCGGAAGTTTATCTGGCCCTGCAACAGGGTGTGGTGGACGCACAGGAAAATCCGCTGCCGACCATTCAGTTTAAAAAATTCTATGAAGTGCAGTCCGATATCAACCTGACCGGTCATATCATCAATTCGCTGGCGACCCTGATTTCGCCTGCAACCGCGAGCAAGCTGGGCGACGACCTCCCCAAACTGAAAGAGGCGCTGGCAGAGGCTGCAGCCTGGGCGTCTGAGGAAATCGTCGCATCGGAAACCGAGCTTGTCGGCTGGTTCCGCGAACAGGGCAACAATGTCAACACCGTTGATCGCACCCCCTTCATCGCGGCTGTCGCACCGGCCCTGACCGGCGCCGATATGCCTTGGGACCCATCCGTCTACGAACGCCTTCAGGCAATCGGAGACTAAACTGACAATCTGGAAGTGGCGGGAGGCTGATGAAGCCTTCCGCCTTTTTTTGCATGGGGAGGTGCACGTGGCAGACAAGGCCGCACACAAGGTGGTGACGTCGGAGCGGATTGACGCCCTGCTTGAAGAACAGGAAGCCTTGGCCAAGGCAGAAGGGCCACGTGTGCCTTTCAAATGGTATGACGCAGCGACCGTCGCGATTTTCCTCGCCTTGTTTGGGGTCGTGTTCCTGCAGTTTTTCACCCGGTATGTGCTCAATGACAGCATCTCCTGGACCGAAGAAGCCGCCCGCTACCTGCTGATTTGCCTCACCTTTGCCGGCAGCATCAAGTGCCAGGAGCTTGACCTGCATATCCGCCTGGAAGTGGTTGACCAGATCGCTCCGAAATGGGTACGGCCGCTGAAAGCCTTTTCGCTGGCGGCCGTCTCCGGCTTTGGTGTCTTTGCCTGCTGGTCGGTCTGGCAGCTGATTCAGCGCACCTCCTTCCAGCAGATGATCTCGCTGCCCTTTCCCAAATACTATCTCTATTCGGTCGTGCTGGCTGCAATGGTGATCTTCTGCTGCGTTTGCCTTTCCCAGTTGATCCGCCTGCTTGGAGGCGCCAGAAAATGACGCTCGCTCTCATGTTTGTCGCACTGTTTGTGCTGATGGTGCTGCGCGTGCCGATTGCCTTTGCGCTCGGACTTTCCTCCATCGGTTATATTCTGGTTGATGGTCTGCCGCCGGTCCTGCTCATGCACAACATGATCAACGGCATGGACAGTTTCCCGCTTCTCGCCATTCCTTTCTTTATCCTGGCCGGTGCCTTGATGAATTCCTCGGGCATCACCAGCCGGATTTTCGGGTTTGCCCGCGCGCTGGTGGGCTGGATGCATGGCGGGCTAGGTCACGTGAATGTCGGGGCGAGCATCATTTTCGCCGGGATGTCCGGGGCCGCCGTCGCCGATGCGGGCGGGCTTGGGGCCATCGAAATCAAGGCCATGCGCGAGGCCGGCTATGATGATGACTTTTCGGTCGGCGTCACGGCAGCCTCCTCCACCATCGGGCCGATCATTCCCCCCTCCCTGCCGCTTGTCATTTTCGGCGTCATGGCCTCCGTTTCCATTGGCGATCTGTTCGTTGCCGGGATCATTCCAGGGCTGCTGATGGCCGGCTCCCTGATGGTCATGGTCTGGTTCTACGCGCGCCGCCGCGGCTATCCGACCGATGAGCGATTTTCTGTCGGCAATGTCTGGACCAAGTTCTGGGCGGCTTTCCTGCCACTCATGACCCCGGTCATCATCGTGGGCGGGATTGTCTCCGGGGCCTTTACACCGACGGAAGCGGCCGTGTGCGCAGCCGCCTATGCACTGGTGCTCGGCGCCATCATCTATCGCAGCATAACCTTGAAATCCTTCATCTCCGTCTGCATGGAAACGATCGAGACCACCGCCTCCGTTTTGATGATCGTGGGAACGGCAACGGTCTTTGCCTGGATATTGACCGCCAATCAGGCCGCAGGAAAATTTGCCGAGCTGGTGTTCAGCATCACCGATGACAAGAACCTCATTCTGCTCATGATCATGTTTGTGGTGCTGGTCATCGGCCTGTTTATGGAAACAATTGCAGCAATTTCCATTCTCGTACCGGTCTTGCTGCCGGTTTCCACCCAGCTTGGCATCGATCCCGTGCATCTGGGCGTGATCGTCATTCTCAATTTGATGATCGGCCTGCTCACCCCTCCCGTCGGCATGGTGCTGTTTGTCTTGTCCAAAGTGTCGGATGTCCCGTTTGGCCAATGCGTGCGCGCAACGATGCCCTTTCTGGTGCCGCTCATTGCCGTGCTGCTGCTGCTCACCTATGTGCCGCAGCTCACCCTCTGGCTGCCCTCTGTTCTCAACGGAAATTAGAGTTCTTTCCCATGCAAACACTGCTATGCGTCGAACCTCACAAGCTTGTTCTGAGGGATGTTGAGGACACAGCCCCCCCGGAGGGATGGGTGCCGCTGGATGTTCTGCGGGTCGGTATCTGCGGGACGGACTATCATATCTATTCCGGCACCCAGCCTTACCTGCAATATCCGCGCGTGATGGGCCATGAAGTCTCTGCACGCGTTGCCGAAGGCTACAACGGAGACGGCTTCACCCCCGGCGACCTCGTCATCGTCAACCCGTATATTTCCTGCGGCCGCTGCCGGGCCTGCCAGGTCAACCGGCCTAATTGCTGCGAGGAGATCAGCGTTATCGGCGTGCACCGGGATGGCGCGATGGCAGAAAAATTCGCCATGCCCCCCTCCAACCTGATCCGCGCCGGGTCGCTGACGCCGGACCAGGCAGCCATGGTGGAATTTCTGGCAATCGGCTGTCATGCGGTGGCGCGCTCGCAGATCAGAACAGGCGAACAGGCCCTGGTGATTGGCGGTGGCCCGATCGGATTGGCCGCCGCCCTGTTCGCCCGCATCGCCGGTGCGGATGTGACCATTGCCGATATGTCGGACGAAAAGCTCAAGTTGCTGGCGCAGGATTTCGCGTTCAACACCCTGGATGCCAAAGACACAGCCAGGATGCAGGCGCTGGACAGCACCTTTCCCAAGGTTTTTGACGCGACCGGGAACATCAAGGCCATGAACAATGCCCTGCGCTACGTCGCCCATGCTGGAACCTATACGTTGATCAGCGTTGTCAAAGGTGATCTCAGCTTTCCCGATCCGGAGTTTCACAAGCGCGAGACAACGCTTCTGGCCAGCCGGAATGCACTGAGCGAAGACTTCCAGAATGTCGTCAAGGCCATTGTCGAAGGGAAAATCGACACAGACAAGCTCAAGACCCATCACACCTCCTTTGCGGATGCACCGGAAAATCTCGCAAACTGGGCGCAGGACCGCGACCGGGTGATCAAGGCAATCATCGAGGTATCGCAATGACAGATGCAAACGGGAACAACCTTCTGAAAACCACAGTCCTGCAGTTTGGAACCAGCCGGTTTCTGCAGGCCCATGCCGATCTGTTCTTTTCGCAGGCTGATCCCGCAGTCACAGTCACCACGGTGCAATCCTCGAACGACCCGTCGCGGGCGCACCGGTTGAAGGCTCTGGCCCTGCCGGAGGGCTTTCCGGTGAAAGTGCGCGGCCTATCCGCCGGCAAGATGATCGACGATGAAATCCGCGTCACCAGCGTCAAGCAGACGCTTTCGAGCGCCACGAACTGGTCCGAAGTGTGCGAGGTTGCCCTGCACGCGGACTATATTGTGTCGAACACCTCAGACCGTGGGTTCGACGCGCAGGACGCCGACGAGGCCCCGCAACCGTCAAATATCATGAGCTATCCGGCAAAGCTCATGCATATCCTGTTCAATCGGTTTCAGGCCCGCAAGGAACAGCCCACCCTGCTGCCGACGGAACTCATTCCAGACAATGGCACCGTGCTGAAGGAGCGCGTTCTCGTGATCGCGGACCGGGTGGTCAGAAGACCGGACTTCATGACCTGGCTCGCAGCAATGCCAAGTGCAAATTCGATCGTAGACCGGATTGTGTCCGAACCGATTGAACCGGCGGGCGCGGTCGCTGAACCCTATGCACTCTGGGCAATCCAGAGCGCCCCCGGGATCACCGCTCCTTGCCAGCATCCGGCCATCCAGATGGTTGATGATCTGCACGTGCCGGAACGGCTCAAACTGCATATCCTGAACCTGGGTCACACCTATATGGCCGATCTTTGGGCACGCGGCGGCTGGGATGAGAACATGACGGTCCTGGACTTCATGCGGTCAGAGCACCTGACCCGGCTGCAAAGCATCTATGATGAGGAAGTGTTGCCGGTTTTTGAAAGAAAAGGACTCGCAGATCAGGCAAGGCCCTATCTGGAGGCGACCCTCGACCGGTTCGCGAATCCGTTTCTTGCGCACCGGATTGCGGACATTGCGCAAAACCACCCTCAAAAAGTGGAAAGACGCATCGTCGCATTTTACGGCTGGGCGGGCGTCGCGTTTGCCGAGGCAGCCCCAACCCTTTATGCGCTTGCAAACGCCCGCGGGAGCTAGAGCAGTTAGAATCCCGGCGAACGCGACCAGCTTCCAGCCCATACAAACCATCCAGTAGGGTCTTGTCGGGTGTGGTTGATACGAGGCGTCCTGCACGGACCTCAAGAAAGTGAGCACGGCCCTTTGGGAGGCCGCGCTCAAGCTATTCTCCTCAGGACACAGCGTCAGCCTTCGCCAGTTCTCCATCCAGCATCAGCATGTGCCAGCGGTTGCCATCGGCCGCCTTGACCTTCTCCAGAATGGAGCGGAAGAGGTCTTCTTCTTCAATCTGCTCTTCCAAGAACCAGTTCAGCATGTTCTGGGTCGAATATTCCTTCTGATCATTGGCCAGTTCAAACAGCGCGTTGATCTGGGCGGCCACATCCTTTTCCTTTGCAAGAGCAAGTTCCAGCACTTCTTTCGGGCTCGCAAATTCACCTTGCGGCGTTCCAATCCCTTCCAGCTTCACGCGGGAATCCCGCTTGACCAGAAAATCATAAATGCGCATGCCGTGATCCACCTCCTCCTTGGAATGTCCCCGGAACCAGGCGGCAAAGCCGGGCAACTCGATGGAATCGAAATAGGCCGCCATGGCGAGATAGGTGTAGGACGCCTGGAGTTCGGAATTGATCTGCTGGTTGAGGGCTTCAGCGACCTGGGCGTTCATTTTCATGGCTGTTCCTTTCTTCCAGTCAGGCAGGAACTGTGGCGTCAGGCTCTGGCGGCAGCTTTGAGAAAAGTCAAAAAAATACAGTTTTTATCTTTTATTTCAATTAGTTAAAATGCTTCTTACTTGCAATTGCGTCTCATCCCAATCCCGATTGTCAAAACCCGGTCGGATAGGTCCCTGGCAGCTGAGACTGATATCAGGACTTCGCGCTGGCAGCCCCTTTCCAACTCATACCATTCGCAATTGATGATGACCTATTTGACCGCGCTTGGAGGGTCTTCGGCCAGGAGTGCGTCGCAGGTCGATACGGGGTATCGGGCCAGACGTGCGGCAACGTCCGAAGACCCTCCAAGCGCGGCCTCCGACAAAGGGCATCATCAATGGCGCTTGGTATCAGGAGCGCCGGGCAAGCCAGATCACATAGCCTGTGCCCGCCAGCAGACCCAGGGCCATGGCGTACCAGGTGAGTGCATATTGGAGATGATTGTTGGAAAAGCTGAGTTTGGTCAAACCACCCCGTGGCCAGTCCGCAGCACCGCTGACCTGGTCCGCATCAATGAAATACGGGGCGGGCGGTGGCAGTCCTTCCGCCTTGGAAAACGCGTCCACATCCCGGGAATACCAGCGCCCGGCCTCCGGCTCATTGTCCTGCAGCAGGGTCCCCTTCGGCTCTGACAGGCGCAGAAGACCGGTTATCGTGACGTCTTGGTGCACCGGCTCATTGCGGCTGTCGGCAAACCGTTTGTCCGGCGGCACAAAGCCCCGGTTGATCCAGATGATTTCGCCCGCCCCGGTCTGAAGCGGTGTCAGGATCCAATATCCGCCGCCCAGCTCTGTCAGCGCGCGCACGGGCAATTCGTGGGAATTCAGGAGCGTTCCGCTGACCTTTACCCGCAGATAGGCGTCATCATCAGCGTTGATCCCGGGCCAGCTGCGTTTGCCCGGGGCGGGAACCGGGTCTGAGAACGCCCGGGTTTCAATGGCGTGAAGCAGCGCGGTTTTCCAGTCCAGACGCCGCATCTGCCAATTGCCGAGCTGGACCAGCGCAACGGCGGCCAACGCGACAAGCAGCAGCAAAAACCGGTTCATCCATTTCCGCTGCCGCCAGTCTTTCATCGTATCACCCGCTTAAGGAAGAGAGCGCACGCGTTCGATCTGATCGTGAGCGGGCATCATGTTTTCTTCCAGGTTGAACATGACCCAAACCGAGCCGGACAGCATGATCACCACCAGAAGCACCGTGAATACAAGCGCCATGGCGAGCCAGCCTTCTTCGGCCTTTGAGGTCACATGCAGGAAGTAATAGATGTGAACAATCATCTGGGCCGCGCCGAGCACGAAGATGATCGCCACCGCCAGAAGCCGGCTGTCCAGAACATCCCCCATCACCACATAGAACGGGATGGCGGTCAGGATGACCGACAGGACAAAGCCGATCATGTAGGACTTGAAAGACCCGTGACCGCCGCCCTGGTGGCCGTGGCCCTTGTCGTGGGCGGTGTTGGAAGACGCACTCATAGGACAACCCCCGCGAGATAGACAAAGGAGAACACACCGATCCAGATCAGATCCAGGAAGTGCCAGAACATGCTCAGGCACATGACCCGGCGCCGGTTGGCTTCGGTCAGGCCATGCATCTGCAGCTGGATCATCAGAACGATCAGCCAGATGCAGCCACCCGTCACGTGCAACCCGTGGGTGCCCACCAGAGTGAAGAAGGACGACAGGAAGGCACTGGCCATCGGCGTTGCCCCGATATGCCACAGATGGGTGAATTCCAGAACTTCCAGATAAAGGAATGCCCCGCCGAACAGGCCGGTGACGATCAGCCAGAGCTGTGTCCCGATCAGGTCGTTCTTGTCCATCCGCAGAACGGCAAACCCATAGGTGATGGACGAGAACAGCAGCATGAAGGTCGACACGAGGATCATGTCGATTTCGAACAGATCCTTCGGAGACGGACCGGCTGCATAATTGTGGCCGAGCACCGCATAAACGGCAAAGAGGCTGGCAAAGATCAGGCAATCGCTCATCAGGTAGATCCAGAACCCAAGCATGGTTCCCGTCTCGTGATGATGCTCTTCGTCGTGATCGTGGGACTGGCGAACGTAAAATTCGACAGGCGCCGCAGTGTTTTCGGTTGTCATTACGCTTTTGCCCCTGCCAGCAACTTGGTCCGTTCACCCTCGATTTTCTCGACTTCGTCCGGCTGGACATAATAGTCGCGATTATAGTTGAAGGTGTGATCGATCCCGTATCCGAGCGCCAGAACGAAGGTCACCGCAGCTAGCCACCAGATATGCCAGATCAGGGCAAACCCGAGCACCGTGACGATCCCGGCCAGAATGATGCCAGTGCCGGTGGATTTCGGCATATGGATCGGCTCGAACTTGTCGGTCGGACGCTCATATCCCTCCCGCTTCATATGCGCCCATGTGTCAACCTCATGAACCTGGGGGGTAAACGCGAAGTTGTAATAGGGCGGCGGCGACGAAGTCGACCATTCCAGCGTACGCGCGTTCCAGGGATCGCCCGTTGTGTCGCGCAGCGACTCCCGGTCCCGGATGCTGACAAACAGCTGCATCAGGAACGACCCGATACCCGCGGCAATGAACAGGGCTCCAATCAGCGCGGTGATGAAATAGCCAGCATAGATCGTGTCTTCAAACTGGCTGAGGCGGCGGGTGACCCCCATCAGGCCCAGCAGGTAGAGCGGCATGAAGGCCAGATAGAAGCCGGTCAGCCAGCACCAGAAGGAGACCTTGCCCCAAAACGGCTGCAGCTTGAAGCCGAAGGCCTTGGGGAACCAGTAGCTCATCGCCGCGAAGATGCCGAACACCACGCCGCCGATGATGACATTGTGGAAGTGGGCGATCAGGAACAGGCTGTTATGCAGCACGAAATCCGCCGGCGGCACCGCCAGAAGAACGCCCGTCATGCCACCGATGACGAAGGTCAGCATAAAACCGATAGTCCACATCATGGGCAGTTCGAACCGGATCCGGCCCTTATACATGGTGAACAGCCAGTTGAAGATCTTTGCCCCCGTCGGGATCGAAATCACCATGGTGGTGATGCCGAAGAAGGAGTTGACGCTGGCGCCCGCCCCCATGGTGAAGAAGTGGTGCAGCCAGACGATGTAGGACAGGATGGTGATCACCACGGTCGCGTAGACCATAGAGGTGTAGCCGAACAAGCGCTTGCCGGAGAAAGTGGACACCACCTCGGAAAACACGCCGAAAACCGGAAGGGTGAGGATATACACTTCCGGGTGGCCCCAGATCCAGATCAGGTTAACATACATCATCGGGCTTCCGCCCATGTCACTGGTAAAGAAGTGGGTACCCAGATACCGGTCCAGGGTCAGCAGCACGAGCGTTGCGGTCAGGATCGGGAAGGTTGCCACAATCAGGATGTTGGTGCAGAGCGAGGTCCAGCAGAAGACCGGCATGCGCATATAGGTCATGCCCGGTGCCCGCATCTTGATGATCGTGACCACTAGGTTGATGCCCGACAGCGTGGTCCCGATCCCCGCGATCTGCAAGGCCCATATGTAATAGTCGACCCCTACGCTCGGACTGAACGTGATCCCCGAAAGCGGCGGATATGCCAGCCAGCCGGCGGTGGAGAATTCCCCCACAAACAGGGAGATCATCACAAGCACGGCCCCGGATACGGTCATCCAGAAGCTGAAATTGTTCAGGAAGGGAAAGGCGACGTCGCGCGCGCCGATCTGCAGCGGCATGACAAAGTTCATGAGCCCGGTGACGAATGGCATCGCCACGAAGAAGATCATGATCATGCCATGGGCTGTGAAGATCTGGTCATAATGATGCGGGTCCAGATAGCCGGATCCGCCGCTTGCGGCCCAGGCCTGCTGGACGCGCATGAGCAGGGCGTCGGCGAACCCGCGCACAAGCATGATAAGCCCCAGCACCATGTACATGATGCCGATTTTCTTGTGGTCGATGCTCGTGAACCACTCTTTCCAGAGGTAGCCCCATAGGCGGAAATAGGTCAACGCGCCCAAAACGGCCGCGCCACCAATTGCAACGCCGATGAAGGTCACCACCACGACAGGTTCATGAATCGGGAAAATATCCCAGCCCAGTTTGCCAAAAACCGGGTCCCAGCGGGCATAATCAGCTGATGCCATTCCGTCCTCGAAGTGTTTGCCTTGACCGGGTCCTCCCCATCGACCCGGTCATAAGTTCAGTTGGTTTGACTTGTTTGAGATGCTGCGGACGTCCGTCCGGACAGCGCCAAAATCTGGTCCAGGGCGTTGATATCCGTCCTGGCAACCGACATGTTGGGAGTGTCGCCGTCTTCGGTCTTGGCAAGCTCCCGGTCGATCCGGATCTTCGCCATGCGGGCGGCCGGGTCGTTGGAGCTGCAGATACCGGCAAAGACTTCGCGCAGGTAAAGGCCTTCAAGGCCGCCCCCGCCAAGCGCATCCACCATCATCATATCGTTCTGGCACAGTGTGCCGCGTTCCACGCACAGGTTGATGATTGCGTCCCACAATTGCCCGTCGACCGCGCCGTAGTAGGTGACCGGATGATCGATGCTCGGTTTGTCGAGCGCAACAAATGTGTCCCGGTCCATCGGCTCATCCACTGCGGCGACCTTCTCCACCCACTGGTCGAACCCCTCATGGGTCATGCCCTTGAACTGGAAATTCATATGGGAGAAGCCGGCGCCGCTGTAGTTGGCGGAAAAGCCCTTGAAGCTGCCTTCTTCGTTGATGACCGCGTTCAGCTCGGTCTGCATGCCCGCCATGGCATAGATCTGCCCGGCCAGGGCCGGAATATAGAACGAGTTCATCACCGTGGATGAGGTGATTTCGAATTTCACTGGCCGGTCGACCGGAGCAGCCACTTCATTGACCGCAGCTATGCCCTGTTCGGGATAGATGAACAGCCATTTCCAGTCCATCGCCACCGCCTGGATTACCAGGGGCTTTGCATCTGCGGGCATCGGCTTGTCGGCCGAAATCCGCGACAACGGATTATAGGGCTCCAGCCGGTGCGTCGCGACCCAGGTCAGTCCGGCAAGGCACAAGATGATCGCCATCGGAACACTCCAGATGACAATCTCAAGATTGGTAGAATGATGCCACTCCGGATCGTATTCAGCGTTTTTGTTCGTCGCCCGGTATTTGAAGGCGAAAAATACGGTCAGCGCCATGACCGGCAGCACGACGATCAGCATGAGCACCGTGGAATAGATGATCAGGTCGGCCTGCTGGCTGGCAATATCCCCCGACGGGTTCATCACCACGAGATTGCAGCCGCCCAAAAGCGGTGCGAGCGCAAAAAGGCTGAGGTTGCGGAGTGTTTTCATATAGGTCGCACCACGGTTCATTGCTGTCGTTTAAACGAAACTTCGTGCAGACGCACAGGATGTTGCTGACGAGTGGTTTTCAGAAGATGGCTTTTCGGTGTTGTGGGCCTTGTAGTAAAACAAGATCAGTCATGCAAGACGCTTTTGCGCCGCAACATAACAGACGATAAAGGCCAGCACGTCAATCATCCTATTGCGCCGCAGCATCTTCCCCAGCGGCACAATAAGCTTGCTTCCTTTGGCAAGCGGTTTTGAACTCCAATGATAAAGTTATTTTCGCTATTCACAAATGGTCTGAGGGAAATAATATGAGGTTATTCGTAACGGGAGGAGATACGAATGACTGATATTGCGAATATCCACGAGAAACCCCAGGATGGAAAAAGGGCACATCTCGAGGTGGATGAGCTTGTGATCACGGTCATCATGGCCAGGGTCACCGACTATTTCGGCTTTTTCGTTTACGCATTCGCCTCCGTCCTGGTGTTTCCGCGGCTCTTTTTTCCAAATTATGACCCGGCCACAGGGATGCTTCTGTCTTTCGCCGTGTTCCCGCTGGCCTTCATCGCAAGACCTTTCGCCAGCCAGGCCTTCAAGCTTCTGGAACGGCGTGTGGGCCGCGCGGGCAAGATCACCATTGCCCTTTTTGTGCTCGGCGGCTCCACCATGGCGATCGGCCTGCTGCCGGGTTACGAGAGTCTCGGGATCCTGGCGCCCATCCTGCTGATCGTGTTCCGGATCGGCCAGGGCATCGGCAAGGGCGGCTCCTGGGACGGAATGACGCTGCTCCTGCAAACCAACGCACCGCAGCATCGCAAGGGCTGGTACGCGATGATCCCCCAGCTCGGTGCGCCGATCGGGCTGTGTGTTGCCGCCGCCATCTTCTATGTGCTGACCGGCTTTCTGACCGATGAGGAATTCATAACCTGGGGCTGGCGCTGGCCGTTTTTTGCGGTTCTGGCCGTCAATGTCGTTTCCCTGTTCGCCCGCCTACAGCTCATTCACAGCGACGGACACGAAATCCTGAAGGAAGAAGTCCAGCTCAAATCCGCCCCCTTCCTGGAAATGCTGTCGGTTCACTGGAAAGACGTGCTGCTGGCAACCTTCCTGCCCCTGGCCAGCTACGCGATCCTGCACATGGTCACGGTTTACCCGCTCGCCTTTGACTATCTGACCGGGGAAGCCCCGATTTCCGACTTCCTGCTTCTGCTGCTGATCGGCGGTGTCTGTGGCATTCCGGCCGTGGTGTTCTCCGGCATCCTGTCCGACCGGTTCGGCCGCCGGCGCATGCTGGCCATTGTGTCGGTCCTGATCGGGCTGTTCAGCTTCTCGGTCTCGGCCCTGGAAACCCACGCCTTTGCCTATGTGCTGGTCGGCTATGTGCTGATGGGCCTCTCCTATGGCCAGGCAAGTGCGATCCTGCCAAACCGGTTTGAGCAGAAATACCGCTATACGGGCAGCGCGTTGGCAACAAACTTGTCCTGGATCTTCGGCGCCGCTTTTGCACCGTTGGTGGCCCTTGGCCTCACACAGGAATTCGGGCTGATATTTGCCGGTTTCTATCTCCTGTCCGGCGCCCTGGTTACTCTGCTGGCCCTGGCCCTTCTGGCCACACGGGGCAAACGGCACGCCACCATCGGCTAGAGCCGCGTCCGGCTGGCCTTTCTGAGAATATGACGACAAACGGCCTGGCCCTTTCAACAAGGGCCGGGCGCTTCTTATCGGCTGGACCCGTTAAATATCCCGCCAGTAGGCGATGGCGTATTGCTGCCCCTTTGTCAGGCCCCACTCCCCCTTGAAGAGCTTGCGCATCGCCTGCGCGTTCTGATGTTCCCCGGCAAACCAGGCAAAATCCGGCCAACTTGATGCGACGAGATGCCGCGCCTGCCCCAAACAGTCTTCCGCGAAACGAGCGGGTGGCAGAGCAACCAGATCAAGTCCCGTCTCAGGCAGATAGGCTTGAAGCGTTTCCAACCCATCTGCTGCCGCCAAAAGGGTTCCCCGGGTTCCCGGCGCCAGGGTCTCAAGGGTGCGCGCCAAGGCAGGCAAGGCAGTCTGGTCACCCGCTAGAAAAACAGACTGACCGGCTTCCGGCCGTTCGCGGCCTGCGGGTCCCATCAGGCCGACGGGGTCGCCGGGACGAGCCGCTTTCGCCCAGCCCGTCACCCGGCCGCCCTCATGGCAGACAATGTCGATCTCCACGGTCCGGGTGACGGGATCCGCTGACTTGATGGTGTAGTAGCGCACATGCAACTCGTCCTCTCCCGAAGGCCACCGGGTCGCGCCATTGGCCTCTGCAACCGGCCAGACCGGGAGCCTGCCCGGCGTCATGGGCACAAGCAGCTTGACGTGCAGGCCGGGCCCGCACAGGCTGTCATCCCAAGTCTCAAAGGACAGTGTGAGCCGGATCAGGCCCGGTATGGGCGCCCTGCGCCCTGCTATTTTGGCCGCATGAAAATTGGAAGGCAGCCGGGACGCACCGGCGCCAGCTGCAATGCCATCCCAACGCAGCGCCTGCGCGCTTTTACTGTCCACTTCCGCCAGATGCAGTACCACTGCCTCTCTTAGAAAATAGAGTGCGCTCTCGCTTTCTGCGGACACTTTGATCGCAAGCCCGTTGCCATCCGATACGATATCAATGACCTGATTGGCGCCGCCAAGTGTGGCGCGTCCGGCACCGGTTTCTTCAACGGGCACATCATGGCCAAGCGCATGATCAATCAGCTGGCGGAAGGCGGCATCGGCCTCAGCCAGGCCGACATAGGTGGACGAATGGTGCAAGGGTCAGGGCTCCGTTCTAGACAGCAGCGAGGGCATTCTTCGCTGCATTCCGGCATACGAAGACAGGTCAACAGCCCGGGCCTCTCCTCAAATCCTCACCCGCAAGCGCCGCGCACCCTATCCTCGCATGGGCCGTGAGAAAAGCCCCCGTTCCAGTAGAAGTGTGAAGTCTGACAGGCCCTCTTGCGATGCGCCCCGGATCCCCACGAAATTAAACTTGATATTTAAACTCAAGTTTAATAGGGAAAACATCATCTTCGCTCTGCATGGCGGTCAGCAACAAGCCAACCGAATGGGCCCGGCGCTTTTCCCAAAGGCCCGGCCGGAGTGATGAGCGACACCTGCCCCCCATCACGTCAAGAGGCCGCCGAACGCCATGAGAGCCAATCCGAGATCTTTCGACACTTTCCGGCACAAGGCCCGCAAGAGAGGCGCTCCTGCCGCGCCCGAAACGACACCCCTCCCGCTGCTGCCCGCGTCCGACTTAAGACGTACCTGCGTGTTTTACAGCGCGTTGCCAGGCGTCGCGGTCTATAAGGATCTTGATGGTTTGCGCGTGCGCGGCTGCGGGCTTGATCTGAAACTGCTGCGCACCGGCGCTGAGGCGCAGCGGCCAGCGCTCGACATTGTGGTGCGCGTCAAGAATCTCGAGAAGCTGCACCGGGCCTGTCAGCACCGGGGCCTGCCCGCTCCCGGCCGTCTTCAGCACTGCGGGAATGACGGCCTCCGCTTCAGCCTGAGCGATCCGGACGGCAACAAGCTGCATTTTGTTCAGGCAGGCCCGGCAAGCATCCCCATCTAGAGGTGCCTGTGCCGCTCATACCCTGAACACGCTTACGACCCAACTTTTGCTAGAGGTGATCCATGTCCAACACTCCCCGCAAGGAAAGCGACTCTTTCGGCGCTCTGGATATTCCGGGCGACAAGTATTACGGCGCCCAGACGGCCCGCTCGCTGATCAACTTCCCCATTGGCGGCGAGACCATGCCCCTGCCGCTGGTTCATGCGCTTGGGGTGATCAAGCAGGCGGCGGCCCGGGTCAACAAGGCCCAGGGCAAGCTGGCACCCGAGCTTGCAGGCGCCATTGACCAGGCGGCGGGCGAAGTGGCCGAGGGAAAGTTTGACGGCGATTTTCCCCTTGTTGTCTGGCAGACAGGCTCCGGAACCCAGTCGAACATGAATTCCAATGAGGTCATTGCCAACCGGGCCATCGAAATCCTGGGCGGTGAGATCGGTTCGAAAACGCCGGTCCATCCGAATGACCATTGCAACATGAGCCAGTCGTCCAACGACACCTTTCCAACTGCCATGCATATTTCCGCTGCTCGGGAAATCCATGAGACCCTTCTGCCCGCTCTGGCACATCTGAAAGACGCCCTTGAGGCCAAGGCAGCCCAGTGGGCGGAGATCGTCAAGATCGGCCGCACCCACACCCAGGACGCGACCCCCTTGACCCTCGGCCAGGAATTTGGCGGCTATGCAGCCCAGCTCGGCATGGCGCTGCTCCGGGTCGAGGAAGCCTCAGATGGTCTTTACGATTTGGCCCAGGGTGGCACGGCTGTCGGCACCGGCCTCAACACCAAGGCAGGCTTTGCCGAAGATTTTGCAGCAGAAGTTGCCAGGATCACCGGTCTGCCCTTCCGCACCGCGCCAAACAAATTCGAGGCTCTTGCGGCTCATGACGCCTATGTCTACGCCCATGGCGCGCTGAACACGGTGGCCGCGTCTCTGTTCAAAATCGCCAATGACATCCGCCTGCTCGGCTCCGGCCCCCGGTCTGGCCTTGGGGAGTTGTCCCTGCCGGAAAACGAGCCCGGCTCCTCGATCATGCCGGGCAAGGTCAACCCAACCCAGTGTGAAGCCATGACCATGGTCTGTGCGCAGGTCTTCGGCAACCAGACCACGATCTCCTTTGCCGGAAGCCAGGGCCATTTTGAGCTGAATGTCTATAAGCCGGTCATGGCCTACGCTATGCTGCAATCCATCAAGCTTCTGGCCGATGCCAGCCGCAGCTTCGCCGACCGGTGCGTGTCCGGCATCACGGCGAATGAGGACAACATCAAGACCCTGATGGAACGCTCCTTGATGCTGGTGACAGCCCTTGCCCCGGCCATCGGGTATGACAAGGCAACTGAGATCGCCAAGACCGCCCACAAGAACGGCACGTCTTTGCGTGAGGAAGCTTTGAAACTTGGCTATGTAAGCGAAGACGAATTCGATGCGCTGGTGCGGCCGGAAAAGATGATCGGCCCAAACTGATACTCGTTGCACACTAACGACCAGCCTCACCAAATAAGAACCTGTTGGATAGGTTTTTATTTGGTGAGGTTGCTATGAACACTTGCAGGCCAGACGCTCGTGACGGCCGGGCCGTCAGCTGTCCAGCATGGCAATGGCCCGGCACCAGCCGGCCGAGCCGCCCCGGATCTTGACCGGCAGGCAGGACACTGTGAAACCGCTGCCTGGCAGCTCATCCAGTCGGGTGAGCTTTTCCATATGCATGAATATGCCTTCCCGTGCGGCCTTGTGACCCTCCCAGATCAGGCCCGCATCCTTGGTTTCGGCAAAGCGTTTGGCCGTGACCGGAAACGGCGCATCCCAGGACCAGGCATCGGTTCCGGCGATTTTGACGCCCTGATCCATCAGCCAGAGCGTGGCTTCGCGCCCGATGCCGCAGCCCTTGCCGAGAAACTGCGGCTGGCCATAGGTGGCCCCCGCAGCTGTGTTGACCAGAACAATGTCAAACGGCTGCAGCGTGTGCCCGGTGGCGGCCACCGCCTCCTGAAGATCTGCGGCAGTGGCGACATAGCCATCGTCCAGATGGCGCAGGTCCAGCTTGACACCGGGCCGGATGCACCAGTCCAGCGGAACTTCGTCAATGGTCCAGGCCCGCTCACCGTTGTTCATGGTGGATGCAAAATGCCAGGGAGCGTCCAGATGGGTGCCCGCATGGGCGGTCAGGTTGAGCTGTTCAACCGCCCAGCCCTCGCCGCCTGGAACATCGGCAATGTCGAGGCCAGGAAAGAAGCGGAGCACTTCTTCCGACCCTTCTTCATGGGCCGTATAGGTGATCTGCGGTCCGAGACCGGGTGGATCGGCAGGAATGTCATTTTCAATTGCGACGGAGAGATCGAGGATTTTCATGATGAAACTCCGGTGGCAAGAATGGCCTTGGCCAGGGAAATCGGATCCCGGTCACACCAGAACCCGGAAGAATGCGCCGGTGTGGCGTCCAGCGAAGGCATGGCGCCAAACAGGCGTTGAAGGTGGCTGTCATCGCCCCAGCGGATATCCGGAGCATGGCCGCAGACCCTGGAGATGGCCCGGGCCACCTCTGCAACAGTTGCCTGCAGAACCGGAATCTGAACGACCGTTCCGGGCAGAGTATCGAACCCGGCTGCATGGATCAGATTGCCGACGGCAGCGCTGCGGGACATCCACCAGCAGGAACTCTCGCCCGGCACCGGACAGTTATAAGACCGGTTCTGCGCAATATGATGAAAGATCTGGCTCATGAAGGCCGAGCCGTGCCCGCTTTCGGCTGCGGGCCGGGCGACAATGCCCGGCAGACGCAGGCTGATCGCCGAAAGATCACCGCGCCGGGTCTGGTCGGTCAGCTGGATCTCGGTCATCAACTTGTGTGCGCCATAGCTGAGAACCGGTTGCGGCCGTGTGGCCGCCGTAACGGGTTCCGTGCCCAGGTCTCCATAAACCGCGATGGAAGACGCAAACACGAACCGGGTTCCCGGGCGCCGCGCCGCAGCCAGTCTGGCCAGCGCCAGCGAGGCCGTCAGATTGATGGCGTAGCCTGTTTCCGCTTTGCGTTCGGCAAGGCTGCCGGGCACGCTGGCCAGATGAAAGACCAGATCCGGCGCCGGATCGAACAGGCTGTCCCGGAAGGCCGGATCGGCAAGATCCCCTTCCCGGCATTCCGCCCCTGCCGGTCCCTTCGCCTGAAAGCCCCTGTCACACAGAACGAGATGTGTGAGATCCGGCCAGTTGTCCGCAAGACGCTGCGCCAAAGCCTGCCCGACAAATCCATCCGCTCCGGTCACCAGGACACGCATCAGTTTTGCACCACTTTCTGGTCGATCACCCCGAAGGGCGCCGAGCCATCCGGCAACCGACCTTCCATGCGCACGGTGTCGCCGAAACTCAGGAAAGGGGTCTTGGGACTGCCCTCGTCCAAAAGCTCAATCACCCGGATCTCCGAGATACAGGACGACCCGGCCGAGCGGGCCTCGTTGGACACGGTTCCCGATCCGACAATCGTACCCGCGCTCAGGCGGCGGGTCCGGACGCAATGGGCAATCAGCTCGCCAAAGGAAAAATGCATCTCCCGGCCATGGGCGCGGCCGACTTCCCGGCCATTGACCTCCACATGCAGGGTCAGGCCGATCCGGCCCTCCTGCCAGCAGTCTCCGATCTCGTCCGGCGTGATGGCAATCGGGGCAAAGCTAGAGGACGGCTTGGCCTGCAGAAACCCAAATCCGGCCCGCATTTCGCGCGGGCCAACAGAGCGCAGCGACCAGTCATTGATTTGAACCAGCAGCTTCACCTGATCGAGCGCGTCCTGCGCCGACGCGCCCATCGGCACATCGCCGACGATCACGCCGAATTCGCCTTCCATATCGATGAACAGCGCTTCATCGGGAAACTCGACCGGGGCCAACGGCCCGCGAAAATCATCGCTCGCGCCCTGATAAACCAGCGGAATGGTCTCAAAATCCGGGTTGGGCTGATTGTCGAACGCCTTGTCCATCAGCCGCCCGTGATTGAGAAACGCCGAGGCATCCAGCCATTGCGGCGCCCGTGGCATGGGGGCCAGGCAGCGCTCCGGCTCAAAGGCAGTCGCAAACGGTTCTTCACCCGCGTTCAGCCGCGCATATAGCGCATCCAGACGGGGCGCGGTGTCGTTCCAGGCCTCGATCGCTTCCAGCAGCGTGGCAGCGATGCCAGTTGCGGCCACAGCTTGTGTGGCATCCCTTGAGACAACCCAGAGCTGGCCGTCGCGGCTGCCGTCATGATAGGTGGCAAGTTTCATGCCTGGGTCCCTTCCTGATCCGCAGGAGACTGACCGTTGTCCCGGTCCAACAGGATTTGGGACAGGGCCGGTTCGTATTCTCCGGACACAAGCACAAACAGCATCCGGCACAGTTTGCCGGAGCGGTTGGCCCAGGCATGATTGGTGCCCCGCTGAACGACCACGGAACCGGGTTTGAGAACCACCTCGCCGTCATCCACCACAAGGGTCAGTTCCCCTTCAATCACGATGCCATAGTCAATGGATTCGGTCCGGTGCATCAGGGGATGGGGGGAATCTGTCTTGACGGTCGAGGCGTTGCTGTCGCCGATCTGCGCAAAGGCATCGCCCACCTGCTTCGAGCCGGATTTCAGGAACTCTTCCGTATCCGGAGGAATGTCGACAAACCGGATGCGGGTGCCTCCGGCCGGTGGCGGCAAAGTGATCGCCCCGGCGGCCGGGTCCGCTCCGTCCGGCCCGATGGGCGCTGGCGTTGCTCCGGTCGCCCAGACCTCATGAAAGACGGTGCCCGGTATGGCCTTGATTTCACTGACGGTCGCTAGAGGTCCGACGTCGGTCAGGATTGACCGGCCATCCTCCCCATGGCCGGTGACAATGCGGGTGATGGGGGGAAACTCAGTCATGCGTTTCTAGCCTTTGTAAACAAGGTGATCGACAGGACCGCCACCAGCACGGCGGCAATGCCGAGCGTGTGGAAGCCGAAATTTTCGCCCAGAACACCACCGGCAATCGGCCCCAGCGCAGCGCCGATCATGAGCATGGCCGGAGTGGCTGCAACTGCCCGGCCCGACGGATCAAGCCGTGCCAGAAGGCCGAAGGCGAACGTGTGCGTAAAGATCTGGATCGCCACAAAAAAAGCTGCAGAGGGGGCCCAGAGCGGCGCGATGGTGGCCGTGGTAACTCCGAGCGCAAGAACCGCCTGAATGGCGGGGCCTATCTGGGTGACCCGCGTGGCGGACACCCGGTTTTGTAAAAAAGTGGCCAGCGGCGCCGGGATCAGGAAGTTGATGAAGCCGAGCGCAATCAGAACGCCCAGCACCAGCTGGGTCTCAAAACCTCTGGCCTTGCCGATCACTTCCACGAAGGAGAACACCATGGCCTGGTTGAAGGTCATGATGCTGATGCCCAAAATGGTAAACCAGGTAGCCTTGCTAAAGGGGGTCTTGGCCTGCTCTTCCACCTGTCCCGGATTGCGGAACAGAACGGCAGAGGCGAGCGCGGCCAGAACCATGACGCCACCGAACACCTCAAACATCACCGGACCGCCCTGAGCAATCAGCAGCTGCGGCAGCGCCGCCAGCAAGATGATGGCAAAGAGGCCAAGCGCCATGCCCGCAGCCGCGAACAGCCGGTGCGGATTGCCCGAATGACCCATCGTGCCATGCACCATGGACAGCGCCGAGCCTGCCGACAGACCGGCAATCAGGTGAAGGACGGCCAGGGGCACAAAGCTGGACTGGGTGGAGGTGATAAGGAAGGCGGCCGCAGACAGGGCAAAGCCCATTGTGGCCACGAGGCGCTGGTTCAGCTGGTTGAACCGCGGGGCCAGAACAAGGCTGGCGGCAACTGCCCCCAAAAGGAAGAGCGTGGCCAGCGCGCCGCTCTCCTGCGGGCTGAATCCATAGCGTTCCACCAGGGCTCCGACCCACACGGGCAGGGCCACCAGATCCAGCATACCGGCGCAATGGCCAACCACGAGCGCAGCCATGGCGGCTACGCCGAATTCTTTCTTCGACATATTCCCTCCTCATATGTGTCATTTGCCTGCCGCCCGTCTCGTCCTCCGGGACGGTCAGGCCAAAGGATCAGATCGCCTGGGACAGGGTCTTCATGGACGCCTGCATGATCGCCGCATGCTGCTGGCGGTCCCCGTTTTTGATCTCGATCTCGGCCAGCTGACCGGAATTTTCGACCACCATCCGGCAGCGCTCCCAGCGCCGGTCCTGAAAGGCGGTCAAGGCCGATTCCAGCCCCTCATTCCGGACAAGTTCCTCTGTCAGCACCACGGCATCCTCAATGCCGATACAAGCTCCAGCCGCCAGATGGGGTGTGGTGGCATGCACCGCATCGCCAATTAGAACCACCCGCCCCCGGAACCAGGGCCTCGGCAGAAGCAGATGTTCCAGCGGCCGATAGATGATCTGGTTGTCCTCGCCAAGTTGATCTGAGATCTTCTGGATGGTCGGAGACGGGAACCGTCTGAGCAGAGCCCGCAGGCTTTCCACGAAGGTTTCCGGTGGCACGTGATCATTCGTCATCCGGTCTTCGGTCAGGAAAAGATAGACCTGATCCTTTGACACCAGATTGACGCCAACCTTGAGCTTTGGACCCATCCACATGGTGATGGTATCCACTCCTTCCGGGCGCGGCAAAACCGCCCGCCAGACCGACTGGCCGATGAATTCAGGCTCCGGAGCATCCGGGAAACAGGTCTTACGTAAGGACGAATTCAGACCGTCCGCACCGATTACAAGGTCATAGAGCCCGTGTGTGCCGTCGGTGAAGGTCACCGATACGCCGGCATCAGTGTCAACAATCTTCGAAAAGGTAAGCCCCAACCGAACATGTGTGGCCGAGGCGCGCACGGCATCAGACATGATCCTGGCCAGCGCCGGACGCATGATGGCACCACCGCCCGGAATGTCGGGGCCGGCAACGCGCGGTGTCGGAATGCGGGCCACCACGCTGTCATCCGGGCCCCGCATCTCCACATCGTCAGAGGCATAACCGGCTTCCATGAACTGATCGAGCAGGCCGAGCTGCTGTATGACCCGCAAGGTGGAGCCGTGCAGGCTGATCCCTGCCCCATAGGAGCGCCAGCCTGCGTCTATCTCCACAAGATCGACCTCAAACCCCTGACGCGACAGCTGCAAGGCCGCTGTCATGCCGGAGAACCCGCCACCAATGATCAGCACCTTCTGGATGCTTTTGCTCATTTCTTCCTCCTAGCCGGTGACCTCGGCAAAGACGCTGTCTTCTTCCGTCACCGTAATCTTGACCCGGGTCAGGGATTGTCCGAGGCATGGCCCCAGAACGCATTTGCCCGTGTCCATTTCGAAAAGCGCCCCGTGGGAATGGCAGGCGACATGGGTCCCGCCGCCATTCAAATATGCATCGGTTTTCCAGGCCATCGGCGTGCCGCTCGAATAATGCGGACAGGCATCAAGCCACGCGTGAAGAACACCGTTTTTGCGCAGCAAGATGACCTTCCGGTCAAAGCCTTCCAACGGGCCGAACCCGCGGGCTTCGCCTTCGCCGATCTCTCGGCCAGAACAGAGCCGGACACGTTCCGTCCCGCCCTTGCAAGGGCCGGTCTGATCAGGCGGAACGGGGGCTGGCATGTCTTCGTCTGTCAACATTCCCGTCTCCGTTTGCCGTCTCGTTCCGCTGTGCTTGGGCATCAGGATCGGCCAGGCACGTTAGCCCCTCTTGCCGGGAACCTGTCTGCCTTCAATGACCCCAAGTTTGCTCAGCCTTCCTTGCCTGGGGGCGGACCGCCGCCCGGCGCCCATTTTTCCCGTGTCTCAAACAGAATGATCTGGGAAGCTTCGGCGCCATGGGGCGCCTCACGGGCCACCCAGGTGTCGTCATGCTTGTCCATGTCCGCGTCATATTCGAAGTGGCAGCCAAGCGGACTGTTGAAATACCAGAACCAGTTGGATCCGAACTTGTGGCGACCCGGGCCCCAGAAGCTCTGGTATCCCTTTTTCACAAACCGGGTGCCGGCCACCATGAGTTCGGTCGGTCCGCCCATATGGAAGGCAAGATGTTCACATCCCTTCATGTATTCCGGCGTGCGGATGAAGAAGAGCGTGTGATGGTCCGCGTTTGCCTTCGGGCGCAGGAAAGGACCGGCCCCGGTGAGAATGTCCGTCACCACAAATCCGAGACGGTTGCAGTAGAACCCGGTTGCAATGTCGATATCGGGCACGAACAGGACCACATGGCTGAGGGTGCGCGGCGTAGCCGGCATTTCTTCCCACACACCGATTTCGTTCGGCATGCGCTGCGCAGGCGCGCCCGGCGCATTGATCTTTTCCGCCGGCATCGTCAGCTCCCGCCGGATCGTGACCTGGAATTTCAGTTCAAATCCGTGGTCATCCTTCGTTTCCAGCGATCCGTCTGCAAGCCTGGTCACCCGGCGGTCCTTGGACAGCTCCGCCTCAATAGCCTCCAGGTCATCGGCGGACTGAACACCATAAACCTGCTGACGCAGCAAATTTGCGGTCGGCAGCGGCGGTGGAAGAGACGGGTCGTCCTTCGCCCGGAGGATAACCCCCGTTCCGTCCAGCGCCTCAAAGAGCCCACCCGTCTCATCGACATCGACCGGCTTAAGGCCGAAATCGGTCAGATAGGCGCTTGACGCGGCAACATCGTCGACGCCGAACACCAGAAAATCAGGACCGATGATATTCATACTCTCGTCTCCCACGTCCCGGCCGGATCCGGCCAGGCTTCTTTTACGTTGTAACTGCCGTGCGTCCGCTCAGAACCTCAGCGACCCAGTCAGCAATATAGGCTCCCGCATTTGCTGAATTGTCGAAGCTGGAATGTTGAACGCCGCCGGTGCGGGCATCGAACACTTTCAGCTCCCGGTTCGGGCTGTTGACCAGCTGGTCATAGGTTTCCTGCGCCCAATGAACGGGGATCTGGCTGTCTTTTTCACCATGGGTGACAAGGAAGGGAACCTTGACCCGATCCAGAATGCCGTGCAGATGCACCTTTTCGGCGATCTTCAGGAACGCATCCATGTCCTTGGCGCCCCAGACCCAGCGCACATGCTCCCAGTAATGGGGCACGGGGAAATTGCCTTCCTTGGCGAGACGCTTTTTCTGAACATCGCGCCAGTCATGATTGGCGCCCCAGACAACACCGCAGGCAAAACGGGGTTCAAAGGCGACCGCACGCGGGCAGTAATAGCCGCCCAGGGACACCCCTTCCATGCCGATACGCTTCGGATCAGCAAACGGCTGGTCTTCCAGCCAATCGACCACCCGGCTCGCCCAATGCTCACTGTCATAGCGGGCGTGCAGATCATGAAGCCTGAGGGCTTCGCCCGTTCCCGGCTGGTCGACCACCAGAGAGGCAACGCCCCGGGCGGCCAGCCAAGCCGGCAGGCCGACCAGGTATTTCATTTCCTTGGTGCTGTCCAAGCCGTTGACCTGGACCAGAATGGGCGCCGGCCCCTCAACACCGTCCGCCGGCACATAGAGCGCTGACAGGTGCGTACCTTCATAGGGAATTTCAACCCGGCGCGCCTTGGCCCCCGACAGGGCGAGACCTTTTTCAAAGGTCGCCAGAAACCTTTTGTAAAGCGCGACACGTCCTTCGGACCCATGCGCCTGCAGGCGCTCGGCGGTCAGCATGTAATTGGCGGCGCGCACCAGCTTGTCTCCGGCGGAGATCATCCGTCCCCTGGCCTCGTCATCTTCCGCAAGGCCGACCAGCTTGTCGGCCATGGTGATCCAGGTTTCGCGGAAAGCCTGTGTTCCAGCCGCATCACGGGCCTTGGCGGCCTCCTGAAGAGGCGCACACATTTCCTCAATCTCGCCTATTCGCGCGCCCATTTCGATCGACAGATCGACGGACAGGTTCCACGGATAGTTGGTTGGGAAATACTTGAACATCTGGTCTCCTTTGGGGTGCCTCTTCGCCGGGCATTCGCAAAAGGGGAGACCAATCGGAACGCATTTTTGGAAATACGTTTCGATTTCCTCCCCTGAAAAGACAGATAGTAACAAACGACATGTTTACAAAATTGCTTTAATCAATGATTTGTATTTACGGGATTCATACCTTGGGAGGGGAAAGATGCGATTCAAGAATCTTGATCTCAATCTGCTGGCGGCCCTGGACACCCTGATCCGGGTGCGCAATGTGAGCCGGGCGGCCGAAGAGATGTTCATCACCCAGTCGGCCATGAGCAACGCCCTCGGACGGTTGCGGGACTATTTCGACGACCCACTACTGATCCAGGTGGGCCGAAGCATGGAGCTGTCCCCCCTGGCCGTATCTCTTGAGCAGCCATTGCGGGATATTATCGTGCGGATCGATGCGGCTGTCGTGGCAACCCCGTCCTTTGTGCCGGAGACCTCCACACGAAGCGTCAATCTTGTCGTCTCCGATTATACGCTCAACACCCTTATGCCGGTCTTTTTGCGGCAGGTGGCCAACCGGGCTCCGGGACTGCAGATCAATTTCACTCCCCAGCAAAACTATCCGCACCTGCTTCTGGAACGGGGCGAAGCCGATCTTCTGATTGCCCCGTCCATTTTCTGTTCCACCAACCACCCCAGCGAGCAGCTGTTCGAAGACCCGTTCCTGTGCATGGTCAGTGAGAGTATGCCGTTGAAGAACGGCAAAATCAGCCGCAAGGCGTTTCTGGCAGCCGGACATGTGGTGATGCAGCCTCCCGGCGGCGGGATCAGCTTTGCCCAAAGGGCCTGCAAGCAACAGGGCATGACGATCAAGGCGGAGGTGACAACCTTCTCCTTCTGGTCCTTGCCGCTTCTGATCCGCGGCACCAACCGGGTTGCGCTGCTCCAGAGCAAACTGGCCGAACAGGCCGTCAAACAGGGCGGTCTGAAGACCGCAATACCGCCTGTTGACATTCCCGCTCTTGAACAGTCGATGCAGTGGCACAGCTACCGCACACGGGACCCTGCCCTGGCCTGGGTCAGAGAACAGGTCCGGGAAGCTGCAGAAAAACTGTTTGAAGAGACCCAAACCACTGACGGAAGCTGACGCAGCACGGACTGCGCAGCTTTCCGCGGAAGCCTATCCCAGGCGTTGCGCCGAGCGGAAAGGCTCTGGCCGCGGGTCAGGATTTCCTCCAGGGCAGGCCGTGACCGGTTTCGAGGAGGGTCTTGCTTAATATGCAAATCACCTGGAACGCACCACGGTCAAGGAGATGGCGGGGCTACCGTCCTTGCCGCCACGCCAGAAGTCTGGACCGCACCAGACGGTAGCCAAGCAGCAAAAGGGTCACAGCCACATAGAAGGTGATTTCAGGATCTGTCACCTTGCGCGCCATGAAGAAGTGCAGCGCCCCGAGCCCGGCCGCGGCATAGGCCAGCCGGTGCAGCTTCTGCCACGCCCGGCCCAGTTTGCGGACCGAAAAGGCGTTTGACGTTGCCGCCAGCGGTATCAGCAGAACAAAGGCAGCCATACCGAAAGTAATAAAGGGACGCTTGATGATGTCCTGCCAGACCGCTGTCAGGACCAGTTGCTGGTCGAGCCCCGCATAGACCAGAAAATGGAAGCAGACATAATAGAAAGCGAGCAGCCCGAGAGCCCGCCGGTAGCGCAGAAGATTGATCCTGGCCAGATCCCGGACCGGAGTGATGCACAGGCTGAGCAGCAGGAACCTCAAGGCCCACACGCCCAGCACATGTTCAAAAGTCTTGACCGGATCAACGCCCAGATTGTTGGTCACGCCCAGATAGAAATACCACAGGGCCGGAAGCAGTCCGGCGGCATAAAGAGCCCAGACAGATGCCGGGCGCCATAGGCTGCGCCACCAGACAGGCTGAGCCGGTTGCAGGATGCTCATGGACGCCTCAGAAATTCGCTTTCAGATCCAGCCCCGCATAAAGACCGGCCACCTCGTCCCCATACCCGTTGAACATCAGGGTTGGGATCCGCTCCCCGCTGTTGAAGAGGCCACCGCCCGTGCCAATCCGCCGCTCGCTGGCCTGGCTCCAGCGCGGATGCGGCACATTCGGGTTCACATTGGCATAGAAGCCGTATTCATTGGGCGCCGCATCGTTCCAGCTGGTCTCCGGCATCTTGTCCGTCAACGTGATCTTCGTGATCGACTTGATGCCCTTGAAGCCATATTTCCAGGGCACCACCAGACGCATCGGCGCGCCATTCTGGTTCAAGAGCGTTTTGCCATAAAGACCAAGCGCCATGATTGTCAGCGGGTGATTTGCCTCATCAAGACGCAGACCCTCCCGGTAAGGCCAGGACAAAGCCTGTCCGAAACCGCGCTGGCCTGGCATTTCCTCCGGGCGAACCACCCCTTCAAAGGCGACATATTTCGCCGACCCGAGCGGTTCTGCCAGATCGAGAATGGACTTCAGCGGAATACCGACCCAGGGGATCACCATTGACCAGGCTTCCACGCAGCGCATCCGGTAGACCCGGTCTTCCAGCGGGAACTTGGTCAAGAGTGTGTCAATGTCGATGGTCTTTTCGGCCTTGACCATGCCATCGATCCGGAAAGTCCAAGGATACGGCTTGAACGCCGACGAGTAGTTTGCCGGGTCTGTCTTGGACGTGCCGAATTCATAGAAATTGTTGTAATTGGTGACGTCCTTGAAAGGCGTCACCTTGTCTTCGGGCGCTGGAAAAGGCCCGGCAACCGTTGTCAGCGCCTCGCCCTGTTTGCGCAGCCCCTCAGCCAGCACCGGCCCGGCCGCAAGGGCCGCCGCCGCTGCAGCCCCGCCCAGAAGCAGGGCCCTCCGGTTCACATAGACGCTGTGCGGGGTGATCTCGGAAGGTGCTATGAAAGGGGGCTTGTAGGCAGGCATATTCGTCTCTCGATCCGGGGCATTGTCCGGGCGTCTGCCACTCGGGCAGGGCCGGACCGCGTCTGCTTCTAGATGCGTCTTTTTCCGTGATACGCCAAAACAACATGTAAACACGTTACAGTTACGTGAATTTTACCAGCGCGCCTGCCCGGCCCGCAAGTCATCAGCCAGCAAGTCATCAGCCTCCCGGATGCAGTCGACGGTCAAAGACTGGCTCTGGAAGGCGCCATGTCATCGTCTTCCTCAGGTCCGGATGCGAAATCGCCGCGCTTGTTTTATGAAAAAGGACACCCAAACAGGTATTTCAAAAATGAATACCATTCATTTGAAATCGTAATTTTACAGATAGTATTGCATATTCTACGTATATTTCCGGGTGTTCGCATCGTGCTCCAGGAGGAATTGGGCCAGCGAAATCCGGGATCTTCGAGACAGTTCCTGTCCCGGATCCCGAGCGGGAGGGTTTATCGACATCACCACGCCGCCGGCAAGACCGGCAGGCCGCGGACGGCGGAAGAGCCGGCCGGAGGGAAGTCGTGTGTTCCCAGACTGGAAAACCGTTGCTGTTCCCTTGTGTCGAGGGCGCTGACGGGAGGCGTGCACCCCAAAAGGTCCCAAAGGACCTTTCAGGTCCATGTGAGGAGGATGGAATGCATTTGAAATCTAAAGTGAGCGGAGTGCTTCTGTGTGCGGCTCTTTCAGGAACCGCCATATCGGGCGCTTGGGCAGCAGAAAACGGCAACACCCAGTATTCGCCCGGTTCCGCCCAGTTTTTTGCCGGAGGTGTGCCGCCCTTCCCCGGTCTCTACTTCCTGTCACAGACCAGCTATTTCAACGCCGACCGGACCAATGATGCCGACGGCAACGAGCGGCCGATCCCCTTTGAGGTTCAATCCGTCGCAGAAACCATGCGGTTCTTGTATGTAAGCCCGGTGGAGATTGCAGGCGCCAAGCTCTGGACCCAGCTCGTCATTCCGGTTGTTCATCTCGATCTGACCATTCCGGTGGCCTCGGACACCCAACTGGGACTTGCCGACATTTCCGGTACGATTGGCCTCGCCTGGCACACAAAGGGAAAACACGCCTTTCTCGCCGGCCTCGATATTGCCGGCCCGACCGGCAAATACAGCGCCGATGATGCAATCAATATCGGCCTGAACCACTGGTCTTTCCAGCCGACCATTGGCTATCACTACAAGGACCCGAAGGGCTTGGAATTAGGCACCACTGCCCGGCTGATTTTCAACACCGAAAACCATGACACCGACTACACCTCCGGAACGGAATTGGTGGTTGACTATGCGGTTGGCTGGAACATCGACAAATGGCGTCTTGGCGCGGTTGGCTATTACCTGCAGCAGCTGACGGATGACAGCGGCCCGAGAGTTTCGGACGATGGCAACCGCGGCATGGCCTTCGCCATTGGCCCGTCGCTGAGCTATTCCTTCAACCCCGGATTTGAGCTGAGCGGCTCCTGGCAGCATGACGTGGTCACACAGAACCGCTCCCAGGGCGATACGTTCTGGTTCAACGTGGCCAAGAAATTCTAGGGACCCGCGCTCCCAAGGCGGTAGCCTTGGCGCCATGCCTCCTTGGCTCCAGTTTCAAAAAGGCTGCCCCGCGACAAGACCACGCCTTTCCACCCGAGAAGGCGTGGTCTTTGGTTTTGACGAAAAGGATTGTTGACGGCGCCGTGTACAAAGCCGGTCAGCTGATCTCAACCTGACCTGACAAAGACCTATCTGATCAAATTGGTATCACTCCGCCAGACGGTCTTGCTCCGGATCTCCGGCCTTGCCTGAAGATCCCTTCAGAACCATGACGTAGAAAAAGACAGCCGCCAGCACCAGGAAAAACAGGCTGTCCGGACTGGTGAGAAACACCATAGGATTGTTGTCATTGAGCGCAAGGGACCGGCGCAGATACTGTTCCAGATCCGGTCCCAGAATGAAGCCCAGCAGCAGCGAAACCGTCGGGTATCCGTTCTTGCGCATGAAGAAGGCAAGAATGCCGAATACCACCGCAAGCGCCATCTGAAACACCGAGAAGGTGGCCACGTAGCTGCCCACCAGGGCCACGACCGCGATGGACGCATACAAAAGCCCGCGGGGAATGGAAACGATCCGCACGAACCAGGGCCCCAGCAGGAACAGGGTCAGCGGGATCAGGATCAGGGCGCTCAACAGGAGCGAGGCGAACATGGGCGCAATCAGATCCACCTGATTCTCCAGAAGGCGCGGGCCAGGCTGCAGGCCGTTGATGACCAGAACCCCCAGCACGACGGCCGTTGTCGGATCGCCGGGGATGCCGAACATGAGCATGGGCACAAACGCCCCGCCGCACATGGAGTTGTTGGCGCTTTCCGCTGCCGCAATGCCCGTCCGGCTGCCCTTGCCAAACTCCTGGGGCCTTCTGGACCCGCGCTTGGCATCCGCATAGGCCACAAAGGCCGCCATGGAACCACCTGCGCCCGGCAGAATGCCGATGCCATAGCCGATCAGAGCGCTTTTAACATAGGTGAACAGGCCAATCTCGCGGATTTCCGACCATTTCGGCAGGAAATCCCGGCGGCGGACCTTGGCCGCAGCTTCCAGCGTCTTGGCCTGCACGGCCGAGGCATGGAGCTGGGCCTGCACCAGCACCTCGCAGATCGCAAATGTCCCGATGATGATCGGCATCATGTCGATGCCTTCCACAAGAGTTTCTGTCCCGAACGAAAAGCGCGGCACCGGCTGCATCACATCTATCCCGATGGTCGCAATCATGACCCCGAGCATAGTGGCCACAATGCCTTTGCAGATGTCCGCCTTTTCGACGATCACGATCACAATGAGCGCGAACAAAACCAGGGAGAACTTGCCCGGCGTCTGGATCAGAAGCGACGCCTTGGCGGCGAGCGGCATCAGGCCCATGAGCAGAAGCGCTCCGACCGAGCCGCCAATCATGGAGCCGAGCGCCGCATGGCCAAGTGCGTTCGCCCCCTGGCCCCGTTTCATCAGCTGATTGCCTTCCCGCGCCGTCATCATTGAAGAGGGAGCGCCGGGAATATTGATCGTGGTGGCCGTGATGCTGCCCGCATACATGCCGGACATGAAGATGGACGCACACATCACCAGCGCCGGAACCACATCGATGCTGTAGGTGATCGGCAAAAGCAGGGCGATGGCCAGCACAGAGGTCAGGCCCGGCATGGCCCCGAAAAAGGCACCGATGAAAAAGCCGAGCACCATGAAACCGAACACATCAGGCCGAGCAAGCGCCGCGAAGCCTTGCAGGAGATCAAAGAAAAAGTCCACTAGACCCCTCCGGGCAGCATTGGCAGGCGGATGTTGAAGGCAAGGCCGAACAGCCCGTAGAAGACAAGAGTGACCGCCACAGCATAGGCCGCCATCCGCAGGAGGCGGCCGCATTCGAAACGGAACACCCAGAAAAGGCTGAGCGCGAACAGAAATGTTGCCAGCGGGTAGCCGAGCGGCTGGAACAGCGCCACATAGAGCGCTGTTGCAAACACGACCTGGGCCGGAGCCATCAGTGCCGCCATAGGCTCTCCCTTCACAGCTTCACGGCTGTCCCGCCACACAATTCTCAACAGCGCCAGATACATCGCCACCGAGGCCACAACCGGCAAGAACCGGGGGCCCGCCAAGCCTTCGTCAAAGGGCACCCGGATCTGAAAGGCGGCAGTCAGATACACCGTGGTCAGCACAAGCAGAAACACCGGAAACCCAACACGCGCCAGCTTTTGCGAAAAGTCAGACATTTGCTCGCCTGTTCATGGACAAATGGGGCACCGGCTTTCCGGGCCGGCGCCCCATCCCAAGAGGGGTCTTACTTGGAGATGACGCCTTTTTCGACGAGGTCATCCATCTGCTTGAACAGGGTTTTGGACGTCTCGTTGGCCCAGGCAGTCACATCGGCCGTGCCGATCCAGTCCGGAGTGACGCCCACATTGGACACCCAGGTCTGGAATTCGTCGCTTTCCAGCGCCTGCTTATAGGCCGCTTCGATCTTTTCGACCACATTGTCCGGCGTTCCGGCCGGTGCGGCCAGGACAATGAAGCTGCCCACCCGGATATCCAGGCCCTCATCGGCCGCCGTCGGCACATCCGGATAGGTCGGATTGCGGGCTCCGGAGAACTCCATCAGCCCCCTTGCATCGCCACTTTGGATAAGCGAGGCAAAATCACCCAAGCTGGTGGCCGCCACGTCCACCTCATTGTTCAAGATCGCTTCCTTCTGCGGAGCAGCCCCGCCCGGATAGGCGATCAGGTTGAACTTGACGTCTTTGGCATCCTGAAGCTGGAGCAGCGCCAGATGGGTGCGCGATCCGGTGTTTTGAATGGCAACCTTCACCTTGCCCGGATGCGCCTTGGCATCGGCAATCAGATCACCCACGCTTTCATAGGACGCATTGGCATCAACGACGATGGCATCCGGTTCGCTGGTCACGCGGGCGATCAGCTTCAGCTTGTCCATCTTGTAGCTGGGCAGCAGTCCCTGCCAGGGCACGGTGACCACGCTGTCATAGGTGAGTGCCCCGATCGTATAGCCGTCCGGCTTGGACTTCATGACTTCGGACACACCGGTGGCACTGATGCCGCCTTCGATATTTTCCACATAGATGGATGTGTCGAGAATGCCTTCGGCAAGGGTCGACAATTTACGGACAATCGCGTCCGTCCCGCCGCCCGCGCCCCAGGGCACGACCATGCGGATGTCCCGTTCCGGGTAATCCGCCAGGGCTCCTGCCGTGGTCATCAGGCCAATCGAGGCCGCTGCCAGCAGAACGTTCAATGTCTTTTTCATGATTTCCTCCCTTTGGTTCACTTCCAGATAAAAGGTGCGCAGCACGCGCCAGACGGCGGGCGTCCCCGGCCGAAAAGCTGGTCAGCTCAGCCTTTGCCAGCTTTAGCTGCCGTATCAATGAGCCCCTTCAGCATGTCCATTTCGTCAGAGCTCAGGTCGGTCAGCGGTGCGCGCACCGGACCAGCATCAAATCCGGCAAGGCGCACCCCCGCCTTGATCGCCGAAACCGCGTAGCCCGGCTGCCGGTCTCTGAGGCGGGCGAAGGGAAAGAAGAAGTCTTCAAGAATGGACTGGACGCAAGCCCGGTCTCCGCCGCGCAGCGCCTTGAAGAAACGCACCGCCAGATCCGGCACAAAATTGAACACCGCCGAGGAATAGGTGGTCACCCCCGCCCCATACAATGCTTCCGCAAAAAGTTCATGGGTGGGCATACCGCCCACGTAACAGAGCCTGTCCCCAAGCGTGGCCGTAATCTCACGCACCAGATCCACCTTGCCGGTTCCGTCCTTGAAACCGATCAGGTTGGGGCAATCACCAGCCAGCCGTTTCAACGTGTCTGTCCGGATCACGCAATTGTCCCGGTTATAGACCATAACTCCGAGGCCGGTCGCCGCACAGACATCGCGCACATGCCGGTAAAGGCCTTCTTGCGGCCCGGTAATAAGGTAATTCGGCAGAAGCAGAAGTCCGTCCGCGCCGGCCTTTTCGGCCCGGCGGGCAATATCCTTCGCCAGCTCTGTACCATAGCCGCACCCGGAAATGATCGGCATGGTCCCGGCCGCTTCCTTTGCGGAGCGCACGACCGTCTCCACTTCGTCGGGTGACAGCGAGAAGAACTCGCCGGTGCCGCCAGCGGCAAACAGGGCCGCGGCCTCGAAATCAGACAACCATGCGATCTGCTTTTGATAGCTGGAGAGATTGAGGGAGCCGTCCGCATGAAAATGCGTCACTGGAAACGACAGCAGGCCGGATGAAATCGTGTCTTTAAGCTGGTCTGGAGTCATTGCCTTCCCTTTGTTGCTGAACAGGGGAGATACGTCATCTTGTATGATGATGTCAATAATTCATCATACAAAAATAAAACTTATCTCTTGTTCAGATTAGGAGCTCCTGCCTCAAAAGCCTTGGAAAACCGGTTGATTCCGCTGAGTCGTCGCTCTAGGTTAACGGCAAGATCGGACACAAATCATACAAGTTCAGACACAGATAGACAGCCCTGGGGACACTGACGACGCATGAAAAACCAGACAGCGGAACCGACCAAAAAGACTTTGGCCACCACCGTGTGTGAAGCGCTTCGGGGACAGATTGAAGACGGCCGCTACACGGTCGGTGACAAACTGCCGAGCGAAGCCCGTCTGACGGAGGAGTTTTCGGTCAGCCGCACGGTGATCCGCGAAGCCGTGGCCACATTGCGCGCCGACGGCCTGCTGGAATCCCGCCAGGGTGCCGGTGTCTTTGTGCGCAGCCCTTCGGGCAAAGTGGCCTTACCGTTTCAGAAGATCGAACCGGCGCGCATCTCCTCCATGATCGAAATGCTGGAATTGCGCATGGCCGTGGAAACCGAGGCCGCCGCGCTGGCCGCCCAGCGGCGTTCTCCGGCCCAGCTGGAAAAACTCATCGAGATTTCCAACGGGCTGCATGAACTGTTTTTGAAGGGCAAGTCCAGTTCCCAGATGGATTTCGAATTGCATCTAGCCATTGCGGACGCTGCCAACAATCCGCGGTTCAGGGAGTTTCTGGAGCTTGTCGGACCGAACGTGATTCCCCGCCGTGCTCTCGAAACGGCAACGAAGGGTCCGGAGCTGAAGGCCTATATTGCCATTCTCGACCGGGAACACTGTGAGATTGTAAGAGCCATTACCGAATGCGATCCGGAGGCCGCCCGGGCGAAGATGCGCCAGCATCTTCTGGGCAGCCAGACACGCTACCGTGACCTGTTGCAGCGCTCTGCCGGGACCGGCTGATCAGTCGGCTTTCCGGCCGGACCTCCCGCCCCCCCTTAAAGGCCGCCGTGTGCCTGCGCAGTCAGGCCATTTTGTCTTTTTCGGTCACCTCTTTGGTGTCCGCCAACGAAAGTCGAACCTGAGGAAGCACGGCGCGCTTAGCCCTGAAAATAATCCGGCTTTTCTGCGCGGATCTGCTGCAAGATGAGTTCGATGCGGCCAAGATGCTCATTCAAGGTCGCCTCCAATAACGGTTTTTGCCGCTTTCTGAGGGCGGCAATCAGCTCCAGATGGTCATCATAGGCTCTTTGGGCAGCACCGATGGTCAGGGAGATGAAGCGCACCCGGTCCATATGCGCCTTGGGTTCGCGGATCAGCGACCAGACATAGTCATGTCCTGCAATCGCACAGATCTGCTGATGAAAGGCGTCATCCAGCACATGGAACCGGTTCTGGTCATTGGCGGCGATGGCCTCTTTCTGATCCTCCAGAATATCTTCAAGCTCGCTGATTTGCGCCTCGGTGATCACCTCCATAGCGGCCGTCCAGCAGGCATGCTCCAGGGCGATCCGGACAAATTTCGCCCTTAACACGGCCTCTTCGGAAATCTTGGAAATCACGGTCGCCCGTTGCGGGCGGATCAGCAGGAAACCCAATTGGGACAGCCGGAAAAACGCATCGCGCACTGGCTGCCGGGAGACCCCCAGCGCCTTTGCGACCTCTGCTTCAGACACTTTGGTTCCCGGCGGCAGCTCCAGCGACAGGATCTGCTGGTGCAGCGTTTCAAACACCGTGTCGGCCACGGACGGGATCTTGATCGGCTCAAGCGCTTTCAGAGCGCTGCTGTCTGCCATCTATCGACTCTCCATTGACTCGTCCAATAAACTAGCATATCAGTTTACTAGCTACAACATAGCTAGTCCTGATGGATCTGTAGGAGTCTATAGGGTGCCGGTTCAGTCAATAAAAGCAACTGGAGATGGGAAAGGCCGCCTTTCCCCAAACCGCTTGTTTCCGGCAGATCCGGGCGCCCTTGGTGTCGCAAGACGGCTTTATGACAGCATCAAAAGCTTACCGATCATCAGCCCACACGGTCACACGGATCCGCGCTGGTATGCGGAAAACGCGCCGTTTCCGGACCCCGCCCAGCTGTTTGTCGTGCCAGATCACTATGTCTTCCGAATGCTGCAGTCCCAGGGCATTGCACTCAGCGCCCTCGGCGTGCCCCGTGTGGACGGCGGTTGGCGGGAAACGGACAGCCGCAAGATCTGGCGTCTGTTTGCTGAGAACTTCCACCTGTTCCGCGCGACCCCATCGAGACTGTGGCTGGAGCATTCCTTTCAGGAGGTGTTCGGCTGGTCAGGGCGCTTGTCGAGCGAAACCGCGGATGAGGCCTATGACCATATTGCCGCCTGCCTGGAACTGCCAGAATTCCGACCTCGGGCCCTTTATGAGCGCTTCAACATCGAAGTCATCGCCACAACCGAGTCTCCGCTGGACGATCTGAAATGGCATAAAATGATCGCTGACGACGTCTGGAGCGGCCGGGTAGTCACTGCCTACCGGCCCGATCCGGTTCTGGACCCGGACTATGAGGGCTTTGCGGCAAATGTGGAGCAGTTTGGCGCCCTGACCGGCGAAAACGCTACCACATTCAGCGGCTATCTTAATGCCCATAGAACCCGGCGTGCCGTCTTCAAGGCTCATGGCGCAACATCCACCGATCACGGTCACCCATCAGCCCGCACCGAGAACCTGTCTTCCGCCGATGCGGACCGGCTCTTCCAGAAGGCGCTCCAAGGCACCTGCTCAGCCGAAGAAGCCGATGCGTTCCGCGGCCAAATGCTGACCGAAATGGCCTGGATGAGCCTGGATGATTCTCTGGTTCTGCAAATTCATCCCGGCAGCTTCCGCAACCATTCCAAGGCCATCATGGCCGCCTATGGCCGGGACAAGGGCTTCGATATCCCGGTCCAGACCAACTATGTGACCGCTCTCAAACCGCTTCTGGACGCCGTCGGCCTGGAACCCAATCTCAGCATCATTCTGTTCACGCTGGACGATACGTCCTATTCGCGCGAACTCGCCCCGCTTGCCGGGGCCTATCCCAGCTTGAAGCTCGGCCCAGCCTGGTGGTTCCACGACAGCCCGGAAGGCATGCGCCGGTTCCGGGAACTGACCACAGAAACCGCAGGGTTCTACAACACAGTCGGCTTCAATGACGACACCCGGGCTTTCTGCTCGATCCCCGCCCGCCACGATGTGGCCCGGCGGGTCGACTGCGCTTACCTCGCCACACTCGTGACAACTGGGAGGTTGGACGAGGACGAGGCTTATGAGGTCGCTGCCGACCTCACCTACGGGCTTGCAAAACAAGCCTACCGGCTCTGAGGAGGAGCCATTCACAGGGAGGAAAACATGACTGTCCTGAAATCACTTGCCACAGCCCTTCTGGCCACGGCCGCCCTCAGCACGGCGGCTCTGGCCTGCGAGGTCACGTTAAAATCGTCCGACACCCATCCGGACGGCTATCCGACGGTGGAAGCCGTCAAACATATGGGCAAATTGCTGGAAGAAAGAACCGGCGGCCGCCTGTGCATCGAAGTGTTCCACTCCGCCCAGCTTGGTCAGGAAAAAGACACCATCGAACAGACCAAGTTCGGTGTCATCGACCTGAACCGCGTCTCAATGGGCCCCTTCAACAACCTGGTGGAAGAAACCAAGGTCGTCTCCCTTCCTTATGTCTTCAAAGGGGTGGACCACATGCACACGGTCATGGACGGCCCCATCGGTGACGATATTCTGGCCGCATTCGAGCCCCATGGCTATGTGGGCCTGGCCTTTTACGACGGCGGCTCGCGCAGCTTCTACAACCGGGTCAAACCGATCAAGTCGATCGAGGACCTCTCCGGCATGAAGGTCCGGGTGATGCAGTCCGACATCTTTGTCGACATGATGTCAGCCCTTGGCGCCAATGCGACCCCGATGCCCTATGGCGAAGTCTATTCCTCGATCCAGACCGGCGTCATTGACGGGGCTGAGAACAACTGGCCCTCCTACGAGTCTTCCGGCCACTATGAGGTCGCCGGCTACTATACGCTGGATGAGCATTTGATCGTACCGGAAGTGCTGGTCATGTCGAAAGCCAGCTGGGACAAGCTGTCCCCGGAAGATCAGGCTGCCGTGAAACAGGCGGCCAAGGACTCTGTGCCGGTGATGCGCGACATGTGGAGCGCCCGCGAAAAAGCCTCTGAGGAAAAAGTTCGGGCTGCCGGTGTGGAAGTGATCACCGAGATCGACAAGGAGCCGTTCATGGCAGCCATGGACAGCGTCTATGAAAAGCATGTCACGTCCGACAAGCTCAAAGATCTGGTCAGCCGCATCCGCGCCACCGACTGATGCCAATGGGGAGCGCGGCCTTGAGCCGCGCTCCGCCTCTCACGCCCCTGCGTCAAAGGCAACACCCGTGCAAAATCCCCTTCTGTTCGCCGCAAGCGTCATGCGCCTTGTGTCAAGGTCAGCCCTTTGGCTGGCCGGAGCCGGGCTTCTTCTGATGACCGCCTTCATCTCCGCCCAGGTCTTCATGCGCTACGTTATGAATGACAGTCTGGTATGGAGCGAGCCCGCTTCGGTCATTCTCATGGGATGGTTCATCTTTCTGGGGGCAGCCGTCGGCATTCGCGAAGGCTATCACCTCAGTTTCGATGTGCTGCTCTACTTCCTGCCGGACAGCACAAAGCTGGTCTTCTTCAGCATTTCCGATGTGGTGGTGGCCGCCTTCGGCGCAGGCATGGCCTTTTATGGCGCCGAGCTGGCCCTGTCTGCCTGGGAGGTGAAACTGCCCTCGCTTGGCGTGTCCGGCGCTATCGACTTTCTGCCCCTCGTGGCCGGAGGCTGTCTCGTCTTTCTGTTTTCCCTTGAGCGCCTCATCCGCAGGGCTGCGGGATTGCCGACCGCCCGGTTCGGCGAAGACACCATAGAAGAGGCCTGACATGGAACCCTATATTCTTTTCGGCACCTTCACGATCCTGCTTCTGATCGGAACCCCCGTGGCCTTCTGCCTGGGCGCCGCCTCCCTTGCCACCGTCCTCTATATGGGCCTGCCCCCGGTCATCGTATTCCAGCGCCTGAATTCCGGCGTCTCGGTCTTCGCGCTGATGGCCATCCCCTTTTTCATTTTCGCCGGAGAGCTGATGGTGCGCGGAGACATTGCCCGCCGGCTGGTGGCGCTGGCCGGAGCGGTGGTCGGGCACTTGCGCGGCGGCCTTGGCCAGGTGAACATCACCGCCTCGGTTCTGTTTGGTGGCATTTCAGGCTCTGCAGCCGCTGACGCCACCGCCATTGGCGGCCTGATGATCCCCCAGATGCGCAAAAAGGGCTATTCCGTTGAGTATGGCGTCAACATCACCGTGATGTCGTCCATCATCGCCCTGATGCTGCCGCCCTCCCACAACATGATCATTTATTCGATCTCAGCCGGAGGACGCCTGTCGATTGCCGATCTGTTCACTGCCGGCATCCTGCCCGGACTGCTGCTTGCCACCGCGTTGATGATCACCGCCTGGTTCGTGGCCAAGCGAGCAGGCTATCCAACGGAAGGCTTTCCGGGCTGGGCTGCCCTTGGGGGCCTTTTCATCAACGCGGTGCCCGGCCTGCTGCTGATCGCCATCATTTTCGGCGGCGTCCGCTCCGGGGTGTTCACCGCCTCAGAAAGCTCCTGCATTGCCGCTGTCTATGCGCTTCTGGTCACCACACTGGCCTACCGCACCATGCGCTGGCCGCAATTTGTTGAAGCCACCAAAGCCGCCGTACGGACCACCGCCATGGTGCTGCTGGTAATCGGCTGTGCCGCTGCTTTCGGCTGGCTGCTGGCGTTTTTGCGGATCCCGGCAGAACTCGTCAGCTTCCTGAAGACCGTGTCCGAAAATCCGATCATCATCCTCCTGATGATCAACATCGTGCTGCTGTTCCTCGGCACGTTCATGGACATGTCCCCGCTGATCGTCATAACCACGCCGATCTTCCTTCCGGTCGCCACTGCCTTTGGCGTTGATCCGGTGCATTTCGGCGTCATTCTGGTGCTCAATCTGGGTATCGGCCTGTGCACCCCGCCCGTTGGCACCGTGCTGTTTGTCGGCTGTGCCGTCGGCAAGATCTCGGTTTGGAGCGCCATCCGGACGATCTGGCCCTTTTATGGCGCAGCCGTCTTCACCCTGCTGCTGGTCACCTACATTCCCGCGCTTTCCCTTTGGCTTCCCTCCCTGTTCCATTGAGGTTCGACTCATGTTTGTCAATACCTTCCCCAAAGTCCCAGCCGACCCGGGAGTGACCCGGCAAGTGCTGTCTGACAGCCCCGAGCTGATGGTAGTCGCCTTCCGCTTTGAAGCAGAAGGCGCCGAAGGCAAGCTGCACAGCCATCCGCATGTCCAGTCGACCTATGTGGAGAGCGGCAGCTTCCGCTTCACCATTGACGGTACCGATTTCAAGGTCGGGCCGGGCGACAGTTTCGTCATTCCCGCCAATGCCCGCCATGGCTGTCTATGCCTCACCCCAGGCACCCTCATCGACACGTTCACGCCCCGCCGGGACGATTTCCTCTGATGTTCAACCACAGGACAAACACATGCTGACCGTTGAAACCCGCTACGCCATCGACCCGGCCACCGCAAAGCAGCTCGACACAACCGGGCTCCGGGACCATTTCCATGCCGGTGGGCTGTTTGCCGACGGCGAGATCAAGCTGATCTACAGCCACTATGACCGGCTGATCCTGGGTGGCGCTGTGCCGGGAGATGGCGAGCTGGTTCTGGACGAAGTCCGCGAGGCAGGCACTCCGTCGCTTCTGGAGCGGCGCGAGCTCGGCATTCTCAATATCGGCGAGACCGGAACCGTGACCGCAGCCGGGACGAGCCATCAACTCGCTCAAGGCGAAGTGCTTTATCTGGGACGCGGCACCGGACCCGTCACCTTTTCCGGCCCCGGCCGCTTCTATCTGCTCTCCGCCCCGGCCCACCGGACCTGCCCGACCCGGCTAATCCGCAAGGAAGATGCCCGCCGGGTCGAATTGGGCTCCGACGAGATGTGCAACAAGCGCGTCATCCTGCAGTTCCTCCATCCGGAGGTTGCCGAAAGCTGCCAGCTGGTGATGGGCTACACCCAGTTCGCACCGGGCTCGGTCTGGAACACCATGCCGGCCCATGTTCATGACCGGCGCATGGAAGCCTATCTCTATTTTGAACTGGACCCGGAGCAGCGCGTCTTCCATTTCATGGGCGAGCCCAGCGAGACCCGGCATCTGGTGATGGCCAATGAAGACGCGGTGATTTCGCCGCCCTGGTCGATCCATTGCGGGGCCGGGACCGGTGCCTATACGTTCTGCTGGGCCATGGCCGGGGACAATGTCGACTTCACGGATATGGACATGGTGGCCATGGGAGATCTGCGGTGAACCCGTTTTCACTTGAGGGCAAATGCGCGCTGGTGACCGGCGCCAATACCGGCATCGGCCAGGCCATTGCCGTGGCCATGGGCCGCGCCGGGGCCACCGTGCTGTGCGCGGCCCGGCGCAGCTGCGACAAGACCCTGGCACAGATCCCATCCGGACGCCATGTGCCCCTCGATCTGTCGGACCCCATGGCCGCCGGGCCGCTGTTCGAAGCCGGGCAGATCGACATTCTCGTCAACAATGCCGGGATCATCCGCCGGGCGGACGCCACCGACTTCACCGAACGCGACTGGGATGAGGTCATGGATATCAACCTGAAGGCCGTCTTCTTCGCCTCTCAGGCCTTTGGCAAGGCCGCTTTGGCGGACGGGCGGACGGGAGCCATCGTCAACATCGCCTCGCTGTTGTCCTTCCAGGGCGGCATCCGGGTCCCGTCCTACACGGCCTCAAAACACGGCGTTGCCGGATTGACCAAGCTGCTGGCCAATGAATGGGCAGCCAAGGGCATCAATGTGAATGCCATTGCCCCGGGCTATATCGCCACCAACAACACGGAGGCCCTGCGCAACGATCCGGAGCGCAACCGGCAGATCCTGGAACGCATTCCGGCCGGGCGCTGGGGCGCGGCCAAGGACATTGCCGAGGCAGCCGTGTTTCTGGCCTCTCCGGCCGCCACCTATATTCACGGCACGGTGCTGAATGTGGATGGCGGCTGGCTGGCGCGCTAGCGGAGGGCCTGCCGCGTTGGGAAGACATCCACCCCGTTGTATTAAAGTCTGGCCTTGCACACCGGATGGAAGATCCGTTTGTTTCCGCTCGTACCAAAATGGAAGACGAGGGGATTCGAGCCGCTTTGACGGAGACATCGCCTCCACCGGCCTGACAAACGGTCGGAAAAAGAAGGTGTGCTCAAGACAGCACATCTGTTTCCAAGGCTTTCAGAAATGATCTTGGGGGCCTGCGCGTTTCCGGCAGGGCAAACGCGCAGGCCCCCGAGCCTTCAGACGAACTGGAAGTCGTCGCCGTCAAGTGTAAGGGCGCTAACATCCTTCAAGGTGAGGCTGTCCTCATCGCTGAAACTTATCACGGTGTCCGGGCCGTTTTGACTGATATGCTCCAAGACGTCATCGAAGCTGAAGATACCGTCAAACGAGATCCTGACCATATCGTCGGCGGAAGATGCGCTCCGCGCGGCCGGCACGCTGCCGAAATCCTTGATCACGTCATTTCCCGATGTGAAAACAAATATGTCCGCGCCGGTGCCGCCTGTCAGAATATCATTCCCAGCGCCCCCATCGATCAGGTCGTTTCCGGCGCCGCCAATCAGCTTGTCGTTGCCCTCTTCGCCCAGAAGCACGTCATCGCCGCCCAGGCCGCCGATATAATCATTCCCGGCGCCACCCCGGATCGTGTTGCTCCCCAAGCTTCCGGCGATGACATCGCCCCGGCCCGTCCCGATGAGGTTTTCAATACTCACCAACTCGTCATGCACCACGGTGCCATTGCCGATACCGGCAACCAGTGCGGACCAACCAAGAGCCTTGTTCGAGACCGCGGTTTCCCAACCCTGATCCATCCGGACATAGATGCCCTTTGCAGACTGCGAATAATCCGCCGTGTCCGTGCCCTCACCTCCGTCAAGAAGGTTCGAGCCCTCACCACCCTGCAGCCGGTCATCCCCTTCTTCACCGAAGATCTTGTCATCGCCGGCCAGTCCGATCCCAACATCATTGCCGGCACCGAGCTTCATTGTGTCATCATAAGCGGTGCCCGACAAAACGTCGTCTCCTGCCGTACCCGTGATCAGTTTTCCGGTGTACGGATGAACAGCGTCCGGTGCCGCTTCGAGGCTGACGATCGCGATATCATCGAACCGGACACCGGCCGCCCCCCATGCATAGACACCCGCAGCCCCGGCACCGAGATCGTGATCTTCAATCGGGTTGTGGAAGATGGATTGCCCGTCGACCCACACCTGGAACAGGCCATCCGCATTGTCGGCCCGCAAGTGGAAGCTGTCACCCGGCGTGTAAACCGTCGTGACGCGACCGATATAGCTCTCGTAGCCGTCAACGACCTTGACCAGGGTCGTCAAACCCGCGTGAAGGTCAATCTCGAGCTTGTAGTAGTTGTCATCGTCGATCCAATTGAGCATCACACCGACGCCGCCGGTCTGAGGTGCGGTGATCATCGTCTCGATGCCATAATTTTCTAGGGACTGATTGCCTTCCCAAAGAGCGTAGGTTCCCTTGTGAAGGGCGAACACACCATCCCCGAGCGGCGACCAGCCCCGCTTCCAGACGTCAGCGTTGGAGGCGCCGTTCCAGGTCAATTCGCGGCTGTAAGAACCGGAGCGTTCAACCAGCGCACCGTCCACAACAGCCCAGTCCGCTCCATCTCCCAGTTCGGTCGTGTCAACAATCTTCCATCCGGCCCGATCGCCATCTTCAAACCTGTCGGCGGCAATCAGGCGGTCGCCACTGACGAGATCCACCTTTACGCGGTCTGACGACTTGCCGTTGTCCAGTGCGAAGTCAAAGCGGTTGAGACCGGAATAAACTTCCGTTTCAACAACAACGCCATCGGAAGTCCCCGGCAGTCCGGACCAGCTGGCATTGACGCCGGTTTGCGGCAGCACCGAGCCGCTGCCGTCGAGAACCACGGTTTCCCGTCCGTCACCATCCCAGTCGACAACACGCTGATCCTCGCCCGCATCAGCGGAAAGAACAGGCGCCCGCACGACGACGTCATCGAAATACCCGCGCATCTGGTTCGAGCTGTAGAGCCCCACGGTCCCGGACCCGAGCGGAGCTGCATCCTCAACCGGCCCGCCAAAGATGAGGTGATCGTCCATTTGGACGGTAATCCGGTCACCGATTACCGTGATCTTCAGATCAATGTCACTGTTGAAGCGATAGCCGCCAGCTTCCTGAGCCAGCAGCGTTTCCGTCCCATTCACGATCTTGACAAGTTTGCGGACATTCGATTGCGCGTCGAAGGTCACGCGGTACTGATCGCCGTTTTCCTGATGACGAAAGCTGACCCCCATGACGTCATTGTCGAACGAATGGAACGTCGTCTCGAAAACAATGTCATCCCAGCTCCCGTTCTGCCAGACGATGGCATTGTCTGCCGCGTTGGACCATTCAAAGAGAGCACCACCCTCGCCCCCGGATGCAACGCCGCCCTTGACCGCAAACGCGGTTCCGTTGGACTGGCCGATTGTGACCTGGCCAGCGGTTGCCATTCCGAAATCGAACTTGTCGAGCGCACCGTCGAAATTGAGCTGGACAGACCCGTCCACGGGCGCCGCACCGAACGGCCCGTCCGCGTCCACTCCGCCAAGGTCCTTGAGAGTTGCCGCGTCCAGCGCAGCCGGGACGAATGCAAAGGAGCTGACGTGAATGTCCTGCGTTTCACCGTTCTCGTCTGAGAAAATCAAGAAGCCATCCTTGCTGACCGTCCAGCGCGATCCGGCAGCTTCGGACGTGACCTCCTGTGTTCCCACGAGTGTGCCGTTGATATATTTGCGAAGCACATGGGCTCCGTCCTCGACCGAGAAGGTAAACGCCAGGCGGTTCCAGGCATCGAACTTGAACTCACCTTCATAATTTCCCGAGATGCCCACTCCGGCAGATCCGTCACCGCTGTTCCTCAGGAAGAGATCACCGTCCGAAGTGTTCCCCAGGTCGGTCTGGAAAAGACCCGCATACGTTCCCTGGCCCGCCTTTACATAAAGATCGTAAACCAGGGTGTATTCCACCAAGTCCGCGTCCCCGGCCGGCTTCACGAGAATACCTTCCCGTTGCGCGAGTGCTTCAACTTTCGCAATCTGACCCGCATCGGCACCGATCTGCGGAATACCGAACCCGGACTCGCTGCCATAGGTGATTTTTTCGGCCTCCGTCTGGGCGGGTGCCACCCAGCCATCTGCGTTCCCGTCGTCAAAGGTGTCGACCAGGTAGGTCTTTTCGGTTTCCACGATCACCCGATGGTCTGCCCGGCTGATAGTGCCGTCCCCTGACTCGACTTCCAGCGTGAAGTCATTGACACCGGCGGAAAGCTTCAGAGAAGCAGTTTCACCGGTTGCGACGACTTTGCCTTCATCGTTCAACCAGCGGAAGGTCAGGGTTTCGCTGTTCGGATTGCTCGTCTTGGCTGCCGAAAGGCTCACTTCGACCGTATCTTCGCCTGCCTGCGCGGTGACATGCTGATCGGATCCCGCCTCCGCGACGGCTTCTGCCGAACGGACGCCCAGATCGACGCCGGTATAGGTTTCCTCGTGGCCCACATACTTGCCTTGAAGGCCGTCACGGGACATCTCCCCGCTGCCGCGCGCGCCTGACACGTAGGTGTCCAGCTCCGTAAGGTAAGTCTCGGTGTAAAAGGCATTGTTTGCCGGGTCGACCGTCACCAGGCGAATGGCCCCGTTGCCACCATTGCCACCATTGTTCTGATTGCCGGCGCCAGTGATCTCCGTGGAAACACCGTCTTGGTAGTTCACCAGGAACTGGTAGACCGAATTCCCAAAATCGTTATAGGAAACAACGGTTTCAGCACCATCACCAAAAATATGCCCGCCTGCGGTGAACACGACATTCGGATGTTTGGTCAAAACCTCGCGCCAAAGATACTCCGCGTCCCAGGTTCCCTCCGGGTCTGCCTTAAGACCGTAATTGTATCCCGCGCCTTCCCCGTTTAGCGCCCCGCCCAGCGGATCGTGGCGCCCGTCGAAATTGTTGTAAGAATGGGTCAGGACCATGGCCTTGCGATCGCCATACTTCGTCAGGACATCATCCGCCCAGCGAAGAACATCGTCACGAGGGCCGAATTCAAGATTGAGAATCAGCCAGCCGGTTCCGTCAGGTGCATCCCACAAATGGTAGTTGTTGTCGTATCGCTCCGGCTCATGGTCGTAAACGCCGCCAAAAGTCGGGTCTTGGGACATGTAGGACGTTGAAAAAGCGTCATTATACGTGCCTGTCTTGCGCACGTTCGAACTGCCGCCATCCCCGATATCATGGTTGCCTGGCAAAACCGAAAACGGAATTCCCGCCTCGCGCAACATGTTCATGGCTTCTTTGGCGATGACAAATTCCGAGCTGCCCGCATGCTGGGTGATATCACCGACATGGGTCACGAAGCCCAGTTTTTTACCGCTGGCGTTATCGATCAGCCAGTTCGCGATGTCGTTGAACGTCGACTGTTCGCCAGCTCCGGCGTTTCTGTCGGCATAGTCTTGTGTATCGGGAAGGATCGCGATCGTGTAGGCGCCTTCTCCTGCAACACGTACCCGCACATTGTCGGTTACGGTCGTTCCATCGACCTGCGCAGTGATGACCAGATCCGAAACACCCAGACCGCCATATGAAAGGGTGAGGATCCCATCCTCGATGGAAGCATTGACGCTGCCGCCGTTGCTCGTGGTGACCTGGAAGTCTCCGGCGCCGTCTCCGAAAACATCCGTCAAGTCGAAGGTCTGCGGGGTGTCACCTACCGCAACCAGCATGTCCTTGATACCGGTGACATCGGGCTGAACAGCGGAAGATTGCTCGGAAAGCAGCCCTGCTTGCGCCGCCCCTGTTTCAACCGTGACGCCATAATCGTCAAACCCGATCTTGACCAGCGTTCCGTCTCCCCCCAGCGCCCCCTGGGCGTCGACGCCCCCCAATGCTGCGATGGCCGCGCCGTCGAGAACCTGTGAACTCAAGGCAAAATGCGCCAGATAGCCCTTGCCGACCTCTGCGTTGTTGTCACCAAGAAGCAAAAACCCTTTGTCCGGGTTGATGGAAAAACGTGCTGGGTCGACTGTTTGTGTGCCAACCTGCTGACCGTCGATATATTTGGTGAGCGTGGCTTTTCCTCCATCGCTCTCCACCGTGATCGCAATTCGCGCCCACGTGTCCTCGGGGACCTTCCCCTCATACGACCCGTTGATCCCCAGTCCGCCGTCCGAACGTACGAAGAGCTCCCCATCGTTGCCATTGGCCGTATCGGTCTGGAAAAGAGAGTGGTAGCCGGAAGGGAATTCTTGCAGGTTCACATCCCACACCATCGTGTAGGAAGACAGGGGGGTTTCCAGCCCCGTTATCTTGACGGCCACGGCTTCATCGGGGCCATAAGCACCGTGCTGCAGCACCGGAATGTCCGCGCCGGGCCCGTCGACGCCCAGCTGTGAGGCCAGACCGAACCGGCTTTCACCGGACGTGGCCACCGAACGGAGGTTTTCCCCTTCAAGAACGACGGCCGCGGACCCATAGCGTGGCGTGATGTCATTGCCGGTGAAATTCACTTCCGTCGCAGAGCTTGCAGGCGCCTGGGGGAAAAAGCCATTCGCATCGGGCACCGGTGCCGCCGCGATGGCCGCACCAACCGCCGAAAAATCCGGGTCGTTCATGAAAAAGACAGAAGACACGTATCCCGGCGCTGTTTCACCGTCATTGTCGGAAAACAGCAGCAGACCGTTTTCCCCGATATCCCAGCGGGAGGTGTCGCCAAGACTTTGTGATTGGACTTCTTCGCCGTTGACATAGGACGTGAGAACCGTGCCGCTGTCGGTCTTTTGAACTGTGACGGCGATACGGTTCCAAGCATCGAATGCCACATTGCCTTTGTAACTTCCTGAAATTCCGATGCCGGCTGTCCCGTCGCCATTGTTCTTGAGAAAAAGCTCCCCATCGCCGGACCCCGTTTGCATCAAGCTGATATAAGCGGCGCTGGTGGACGGAAAAAAAACGTCAAACGCTACGGCATATTCGCCGATCATGGTCTTGACCGGTTTGATCCGCAGTCCTTCGTCATCCGCATGAGCTGGAAAGCTCAAGACAGTGGTGTCCGCACCGGCAATCAGATCCACCGGCAACTCGCTGGCAAGACCGATCTTATGGTTTGCAAAATCTCTCGACATGTCGCCCCCGTCTCAATCTCTTGAAAATTTCAGAAATCCCTAACGGGGTCTTGCAATCTTTAGAAACATAAGACAAATCGATTTCATCGCACAATGACATAGGCTGTAGCTATGAATTATGCTCAGATTCGCGCGTTTCATTTGACGGTTCAAGAAGGCGGTGTCGGCCGAGCCGCTGCGGCGCTCAACCTGAGTCAGCCGACAATCTCACAACATATCAAGGATTTGGAGGCACGCAGCAACGTCAAGCTGTTTCACAGGCTCGGCAAGAGGCTGGCCTTGACGGATGCAGGCCGTGACCTCCTTTCTGTAACAACTCAACTTATGACTGCATCAGAAGATGTCGATCGTATGTTGGATCGCCAGAAATTCCCGTCGACAGGCAAACTGACGATCGCCACCGACAGCGCGCGGCTTGGCGCTCAGATCGTGAAAAGGATGCTCAAACATCAGCCGGACCTGAACGTTACACTCAGGCTCACGACCATGGGCGAGATTATCAAGGGAGTCGAGGAAGGCGACTTCGATGCGGGGATTTCGGTGGATCCCCCCCTTGGTGGCGCTTCCCTTTTCATTCTGCCGATACGCTCCGATCACCTTCAGGCGGCGGTTTCGGCAAGGAACCCCTTGGCCGCCAAAGACAGCATCACACTTCAAGAACTATCGGAAGAAACGCTGATATACCGGGACAGCCGCTCCCGCACGCGCGTCCTTACCGAGCGCGCCATGTCTTTTGAAAACCTTGAACCCAAACGTGTTCTTGATTTTGGCAGCCGGGAAGTGATCCGCGAAGCCGTTGCACACGACATTGGCGTCGCTCTTTTCTCGACTCTTGACTGTCAGCCAGACAGCCGCATCCGGTTCCGGCCCGTCTCTTCCGCAAGAATGAGCATGAGTTTCGTCGAAAACGCCATCGTGCGGCGGGACAAGAAATCCCTTCCTGAAATCGCCAGTTTCCTGGAGTCGGCCAAAGCTCTCTCCGCCCCCGCTCCGGCGTCTTTTCCCTGAAGCTGGCTCAAGCCTTGCGGGAGCAGTACCGCTGGCGGTCACGCTTCAGCGCGAAAGCTGATCCCAAACATTCACTGCCGAAGCAGTACTCGGTTGTGCGAGCGGCTGTTCGAAGCCGGGCAGATCGACCTTCTCGTCAACAATACCGGGATCATCCGCCGGGCGGACGCCACCTACATTCACGGCACGGTGCTGAATGTGGATGGCGGCTGGCTGGCGCGCTCGCGGAGGGCGTGCCGCGTCGGGAAGCCGTCAATCTGTCTATCAGCGGCCGCTGGCCTTGCGCCAGGCTTCAAACGCGGTCCGGTTTTCCGCCTGCGTGCACGGGTAGAGCCCGATAATGCTCTGCCCGTCCTTGACCCGTTCGACCACGAAATCCTCATAGGCGGTCATTTCCAGAGCTTCAGCTGCCACCTCTTGTGACAAATGCGCCGGAATGACGATGACACAGTCATCATCGCCCACAATGATATCACCGGGGAACACCGGTGCATCGCCACAGCCAATCGGCTCATTCAGCGCAATGGCCTCGTTGTTGGTCAGGTTGGTGGGGGAGGATGGCCTCGTGTGGTAGGCGGGAATATTGAGACCGGCAATCACCGCCGCATCCCGGAACCCGCCATCGGTCACGACCCCGGCAACCCCGCGCACCATCAGCCGGGTGACCAGAATGTCTCCGGCAGAAGCCGCATCGGCCTGTTTGCGGCTGTCCATGACCAGAACCGCACCAGCCGGGCAGGTTTCGACGGCAACCCGCTGGGGATGTTCGGGATTGCGGAATTCAGACAGCTGGTTGCGGTCTTCGCGCGCCGGCATGTAGCGCAAGGTGAAGGCAGGCCCGACCATGTTCCGGCCCTTGCGCCCGACCGGATGCACCCCCTGGATCACCTGATGGCGCAGGCCGCGCTTGTAAAGAGCTGTTGCCAGTGTCGCAACGGAAACCTGCTCGAGTTTTGCCCGTGTATCTTCATTCATCGGCTTTCCGCTCCCACGTTCACATAAGGCCGTTTTCAGCCAGAAACTCCCGAAGCCGGGACTGCTGGCGGCTGGTCAGGGGCCAGGCGGAGGGCGGCCGGGCCGGGCCGCAATCCCGCCCCTGCAGCTGCAGCGCCGCCTTGACCCCCGTGACGTTGGTCCCGTTCATTTCCTCTGCCCGGATATCTTCGAACACCCGCATCCCCGCAATCAAACGGTTCGCCTCTTCATAATTGCCGGAAGACAGGGCCGCATGGATGGCAACGGACCGCTCTGGCCACACATTGATCAGGCCGGAAGTGAAGCCCCGTGCCCCGACCGCATAAAGGGGCGGCGCCCAGACTTCCGCCAGCCCGCCAACCCAGACGATCGACGGGTCACAGGCGGCAATTGCATCGGCCAGTTTCAGCGGATTGGGCGTTGCCCATTTGACCCCCTTGACCCCGGGCAAGTCGCAAAGCGCCTTGATCCCTTGCGTGCCTATAGTGTCGTTGCGCAGATACAGCATGACCGGAAGGCCGCCGCTTGCCGCCGACACAGCTTCCACATAGGCCACGATCCCGCGCGGAGCGACAAACGGGTCCGGCGGCTGGTGGATCATCAATGCCGCAGCCCCCGCTGCAGCCGAAGCTTCCGCCAGCTGGCAGGCATCGCGCAGACCGCGCCCGACCCCGGCCAGAACCGGCGCCCGGCCCGCGACCATGGTGCAGACCTCGCGCACCATTGTGCAGGCCTCCTCGGTGGTCAGAGCATAGAACTCACCCGTATTGCCGTTGACGACCGGAATATGCACCCCGGCGGACAAGGCCCGGTCCAGGATCGGCTGGAGCGTATTTGGAGCGATTCCGCCCTGATTGTCATAGGGCGTTACGAGAATACCGGAAATTCCGGTCAGGGCGGTCTCAAGATCGTGGGTCATCAGTAGATATCCGGTTCACCTGCAGCTTGTCCGAAGCCGCGTTCAAGGAAGTCAAAGTCACAGCCCTTGTCCGCCTGGGTCACATGTCTGGAAAACATATAGCCCCAGCCCCGCTCGAACCTGGGCGGCGGCGGCGGCAGCGCGGCCTTGCGCCGGTCCAGTTCCTCGTCATCGACCAGCATGTTCAGGCTGCGGCTGGAAATGTCGAGACGGATAAGGTCGCCGGTCTTCAACAAGGCCAGCGGTCCGCCGACATAGCTCTCAGGCGCGACATGCAACACGCAGGCGCCATAGGAGGTTCCCGACATGCGGGCGTCGGAAATGCGCAACATGTCTCGGTGCCCCTGGCGGATCAGCGCCTTGGGGATCGGCAGCATGCCCCATTCGGGAAAGCCGGGCCCACCCAGCGGCCCCGCATTGCGCAAGACCAGGACATGATCCGGGGTCACGTCCAGGGACTCATCCTCCACGGCCTGTTTCATCTCCGGATAGCTGTCAAACACAAGGGCCGGACCTTCGTGAACATGGAATTTCGGATCACAGGCCGCGGGTTTGATCACCGCGCCGTCCGGGCACAGATTGCCCCGCAAAAGCGCAAGCGACCCTTCATGATAGACCGGATTGGACAGGGGCCGGATGACATCGTCATTGTGCACCACCGCTCCTTGAATGTTTTCTCCCAGCGTCTTGCCGTTGACGGTCAGCGCCGTGATCTCAAGACGGTCTTCGATCTGTTTCATGAGCGCCCGGAGCCCGCCCGCATAGAAAAAATCTTCCATCAGGTAGTCCTTGCCCGCCGGGCGGATATTCGCCACCAGGGGAGTGACGCGCCCCAGCGCGTCCAGATCATCCAGGGTGAACGCGACCCCGGCCCGGCGGGCCATGGCAATCAGATGCACCACCGCATTGGTGGAACAGCCTGTGGCCATGGCCACAACCGCCGCATTGCGGACTGAAGCCTCCGTGATGATTTTTTCCGGGGTCAAACCGGTCCAGACCATCTCCACAATCGTGCGGCCACACGCGCTGGCCATGCGTTGATGGCCGGAATCGGCAGCCGGAATCGAGGAGGCTCCGGGCAGGGTCAGACCCATGGCGTCAGCAATCGCCGTCATGGTAGAGGCGGTGCCCATGGTCATGCAGGTGCCGACCGAGCGGGCAATCCCGCCCTGGATGCCCAGCCACTCCGCATCGGAAATGTTTCCGGCCCGCCGTTCGTCCCAGAATTTCCAGGCATCGGACCCGGAGCCTAGACTGCGCCCCGCATAGTGGCCCCGCAGCATGGGGCCGGCGGGCATGAAAATGAACGGCACCCCTGCGGTGATCGCCCCCATGACAAGGCCCGGTGTGGTTTTGTCGCACCCCCCCAGCAGCACCACCCCGTCAAGGGGATGGGAGCGGATCATTTCCTCCGTCTCCATCGCCAGCATGTTCCGGTAGAGCATGGAGGTTGGTTTGGTGAAGCTTTCATCGACCGACAACGCAGGCATTTCAACGGCAAGGCCACCTGCCTGCAACACGCCCCGGCGGACATTTTCCACCCGCTCGGGGAAATGGCCATGGCAGGAATTCAGCTCCGACCACGTGTTGAGCATGCCGATAATGGGCCGGTCCCGGAACTCGTCTTCCGAAAAACCAAGCTGCATCATGCGCGAACGGTGACCAAAGGACCGCAGGTCGTCCGGCGCAAACCACCGCGCGCTGCGCAACTCTTCCGGCGCCTTGCGTTTTCTCCCAGTCCCCATGCAGCTCTCCCATCCAATTTTTGCGCTATGTATGCGCATACATTTACGGTTGTCAACTCTCCTTGAAGCTGCATTCGTTTCTGATTTTGCTCGAATTTTTATGGCCTCTTGACAGGATGACGCCGGATATGCCAGCAAATGTATGCGCATTCATAACCATGCACAGGCGGACCAGATCCGCACTTGCCGGCCGCTTGAGGAGCGCCGGTGCAACGGGAGGAACTCATGATTTTTACTCGCAGGCTTGCCCTTGCTGCGCTTGGCGCAGCCGCCGTCACGGCCACATCCCTGACAGCCTTCGCCCAGGATCTGCCGAAAAATGTCCGTCTGGTCATCGGATCAAAGTCGACCGGCGGCGACACCTATCAGAACTCGGCCATTGTGGCAGATGCCCTTTCGGAACATCTGGGCATCAACATCAAGGTGGACGCGGTCGGCGCAACAGCCGCCTTCAAGGCCCTCAAGCGGGACAGCCGCGGCACAACACTGATGATCTTCCATGACCAGTCCTATCTGGGCGATCTATATGGCCGGGAGGGCTATGAGGATCCGTTTGCCTCCTACAAGATCGGCCCCACGGTCGCCATCAATCCGGGCAACGCCTATCTCGTTCCCAAATCGTCCAAATTCAACTCCATGGAAGACATTTTCGCCGCCGCCGAAGCGGGCGAAAAGGTCCGGGTAGCCATCCAGCCGGGGGGCGTGTCGGAAATCGGTTTTTCAGCCATGAAAAATGCAGCCAAGCTGCGCGCTCCAGGTTCGGAAAAGAACATCGTGGCCGTGAACACCGGTTCTCAGTCCGACAAGAACCAGGCCATGTGGGACGGGCTTGCCGATGTGATCAACGGGTCCATCCAGGCCAATGAGCAGTTCACCCAGTTGCCCGACGACGACCAGAAAGCCATGAAATTCGTCTGGATCACGGCCCGCCCGGCAACGCTTGAACAGGCCCCGGCCGAAGGCATGGGCAACACCACTCGGGACGCGCTGCTTCAACACGCCTCACCCAACACCCATGTGCCCCTGGATGCCAAGGGCGACTTCACCTTTGACAAGGAATTTTTCTTTCTTTTCAATCCGGAAATGGATGAGGGGATTGTCACTCAGATCAATGGCGCCTTGAGCGAGATCTTCCAGTCCGGCGAGATCCAGAAGCGGCAGAAAGCCTCCTTCTTCATTCCGAATTTCCTGCCCTCGGACGGAGCGCTGAAGCACCTTAAGGCCAAGCGCGACACCTATGAGCAGGTCCTTTCAGAGATTGCATCAGACTGATCAAGGCTGTCTTGCCCGGCGCACCGGGGCCCCCTGGCCCGGTGCGCCGGACGTGATCAGGAGAGGAGGACACAATGGGCGGCCTGACCCAGGTGACACTTGATTTTGAAACATCGCATTTGCTGTTTCCCACGCTTATTGCCATCCTTCTGGCCCTATTGGGTCTGGCCATAGCGGTGCGGGAACGCAAAAACATCCTGGCCTGCGGCCCCTATTGGGCCGGGATCTTCGCCCGGATGGACAAACCCCGCTTCTTGGGCACGCTTGTCTGCACGCTGCTTTATTTTACGCTGATGGAACCGGTGGGGAATGTCTGGCCGAATACCGGGCTAGGATTTCTGCTGTGCTCCATACCCTTTGTGTTTTGCACCGGCCTCCTGTTTCTCCATGAGCGCAATTTGCGCAACGTCTTGCCCCTTGCCGCCATCGCCCTCAGCATTCCGACCCTTGTGTGGTGGCTGTTTACCGACCTGTTTTTCCTGACCCTGCCCTGAGACCGGACACATGGACTTTTTTACTTTCGTCACGCCCCTGTTTCTGGCCCTGATTGTGGGCGGGACTTTGGTCGGTATCATTTTCGGGGCCATTCCCGGCATGACCGCCACCATGGCGGTGGCTGTCTGCCTGCCCCTGACCTATCCGCTCGGCCTGGAAAACGGGCTTGCGCTTCTGCTCGGCCTTTATGTGGGCGGCATTTCCGGCGGGCTGGTGCCCGCCATCCTGCTCAACATTCCAGGCACTCCCTCCTCCATCACCACCACGTTTGACGGCTATCCGATGACCCGGCGCGGCGAAGGTGAGCGCGCCCTGAAGATCGGCATTGTCTCGTCCCTGGTGGGCGGCCTGATCTCCCTGGCAATCCTGTTCCTGTTCGCCCCGGTTCTGGCCGATTTCGCGATCCGGTTTTCCTATGTGGAGAAATTCCTGATCATTCTGCTGGCCCTGTCCGTCATGGCCGCCCTGTCGAAAGACCTGCTGTTCGGCCTGTTTTCCGGCGTGCTTGGCATTTTTGTCAGCCTCATCGGCATGTATGACGTATCCAGCGGCGGCAACGGCAAGACCCGGCTGATCCCACCCGGCCTGGACTACTGGCTCGACAGTGGTTTTTCGTTGCTGCCGGTCCTGATCGGGCTGTTTGGCCTCACGGCCGTGCTGATGGAGGCCGAGGCCGGCATGCCGCGCGGCCTGACCAGAAACCAGCTCACGGTCGGCACACGTTCGACCTTCTCGTTTTCCGTCTTCAAGGGACAGATCGTCAATCTGATCCGCTCCTCCGGCATTGGCACCTTTGTGGGCATTCTCCCCGGCGTTGGCGGCTCCGCTGCCTCGATCCTTGCCTACACAAATGCAAAGAACTTTTCCAGGAACCGGGCCAATTTCGGCAAGGGCGAACCAGCCGGGATCATCGCCTCCGAATCCGGAAACAATGGCCTGACCGGCGGCGCCCTCGTGCCGCTTCTGTCCCTCGGCATTCCGGGCGATGCCACCACCGCGCTGCTTATCGGCGCCTTCACCCTTCAGGGCGTTCAGGTTGGCCCGCTTTTCATCGGCAACAACCCGGAAACCTGGGACGCGATGATCTTTGCAATGATGATTGCCAATCTGGCCATGTTCGCGCTGATGTTCTTTGCCATACGCTATGTGGCCCTGATCGTCACCGTGCCGAAACACATCCTGTTTCCGGTCATTTTGATGATGTGCGTCACCGGCGCCTACACCATCAATTACGGCATCATGTTCGACGTCTGGACCCTGGCCATTTTCGGCCTGTTCGGCTGGCTGGCCTTCCATCTGAAACTGGAAATCGCCCCCTTCGTCATCGGCTTCATTCTCGGCCCGTCGTCGGAAGTCTATTTTGTCAAGAGCCTGGAAGCCTTTGGCGACCTGACCATCTTCTTCACCAAAAGCTGGATCGCGGTCGTGCTGTGGATCTTGATTGCCTGCTCTCTCGCAGGGTCGCTCTATCTGTCCAGATCTGAGCGATCCTCCTGACCCGGGCCGCATACAAACTTGAACACTCAAGACCCGATTGGACGGGTTTTTCAGGATCGCCGGCAAGGAAAGGCGTGCAGGTCCGCCTGGTTGGCCGGGGCGAGCGGTGTGAGACAGCCCGGCGGGCCTGAAAAAACCACCGGAGACCACGGCATGAGAGCGTTCTGCCGCCGTGTCGCGCGTCCTGGACGATGCCCCGCATCGCCCTGTGACCCGCTCCTTGCTGAACGCTCTCAGAGCACGGTCGGATTGGGTCTTGTTTATTGAGGCAGGTACTGCGGGCACCAAGACCTCTCAAGGATCTTTCCGTTTCGTGCCGGAAGCGATATGGAACCGGGTTTATGCATGCCCTGCCCGGCTGGTCCGTTTGGGAGGCATGCTCCAAGACAGCAGGAAACCCCGGGGGCCGCATGAAAGAAGAGCAGAAGCCGAAAGCGGTCCGCAAGCCCCGGACAGCCGACCGGGTGACCATGACCACGGTCGGCAAGATCGCCGGCGTGTCCCAGGTTACGGTCTCGCGCGCGCTCAGCGAACCGGGAAAAGTCTCGCCAGAGACCCTGAGACGCATTCACGAGGCGATTGAGCAGACCGGCTTCGTACCCAATGCGATTGCCGGAGCGCTGGCCTCCCAGCGCAGCAACCTGATTTCAGCGCTGATCCCGTCGCTGACCAATGTGGTCTATTCAGCTTTTTTGAAAACCTTCAATGACCGGCTGAGGGAAGCCGGTTATCAGCTGCTGCTTTCAGAAACGGGCTTCACGCCGGATGAGGAGGAGCGGGCCATTGCAACGCACCTCTCCCGCCGCCCCGACGCCCTGCTGTTGACCGGGATATATCATTCCGCCCAATCCAGACGCATGCTGCTGGGCGCCGGCATTCCCGTGGTCGAGGTATGGGACATAACGGACACGCCCATCGATACATGCGTAGGCTTTTCCCATGTGGAGGCCAGCCACGCGGTTGCGGATTTTGTTCTTGGCCTCGGGCAAAAGCGGGCGGCAACCGTGACCGCCAATGACGAGCGCGCCCACCGGCGCCGGGACGCCTTTATCAGCCGGTTTTCAAACGACAGCACAGCGGCGGTCACGGTCCATAACTGCAAGGGCCCGGCAAGCATCGCATCGGGACGTGAAGCGCTCAGCGACCTGATCGACACACGGGATTTTACTGCAGGAGTGATTTTTTGCAGTTCGGATGTTCTGGCCCAGGGCCTCGTGATCGAAGCGCAGGCGCGCGGGATCACCATTCCGGATGATATTGCCATTGTCGGGTTTGGAGACCAGGAATTTGCCAGCCATCTTGAACCGCCCCTGACAACCGTTAGGGTCGACCGGGACCGGCTCGGCATGGAGGCGGCGGACACGATCCTCAAGCGCCTTCAGGGCCAGGACAGCACACCAGCCGTTGTCGATATCGGCTATGAAATCATCCGGCGCCGGTCTGCGTGAGCCTGCCCTGGCGCGCCCATCTCTGAGCGCAGATTATTCGCCGCTGGTGGCCCCTGAGATCACAACATCGCTGTCGCTGGGGATCACATAGCGCTCCTGTGCAGCAACGGCGGCCTGTCCGTCCTGCTCAATACGGGTGTTGTAGGCCGCCCTGGGGAACGGGTTGACGGTGTGAATGCCCATATTGGCTTCCATGGCATTGCCCGCGCCGAGGGAGGCCGTATCCCGGCGGTTCATGTAATCCGCGCAACCGGACACCAGAAGCCCCAGCGCCAGCGCGGCCAGCCGGTCAGTTCTTGGTGTAAACATAGCCATCCTCAAGTTCCAGATCGACAATATGGCCATAGGGACCGACAAGGCCCTCGCCATCCTTGTAGGTGCGCAGCATGTCCTTGTTCACTTCCAGGATGCCAAGCGCAAACAGTTCCACATCATTGCTCGGCCGGGTCCTGTCGAGCGGAGACGCCAGTGGCTGGTTCGGATTGGCCGGGCGCACCAGACGCGGGGTCACCACGATCACCAGATCGGTCTCCCGCTTCTGAAAGCTGGTGGAGCGGAACAGCGCGCCCAGAACCGGAACCTGACCGAGCCAGGGCAGCTGGCTGACATCCCGCTGGTCGACATTTTCCAGAAGACCGGCAATGGAAAAGCTCTGGCCGTCGCGCAATTCGATAACCGCCTCGGCTCTGCGCGAGGAGAAACCCGGATTGCCGTTCACATTGATCGAGCTGTCAATATCGCTGACTTCGGTCATGACACGCAAATTGATGCGGCTGCCATCCATCACGGTTGGCACAAATTCCAGCCGGACACCGAAGGGCCGGTAGTCCGTGGAGGTGGCAACGTTGCCACCATTGGTGACAGAGGTTTCGATCGGCACTTCACCGCCCACATGAAAGCGGGCCGTTTCTCCGCTGATCGTGGTCAGGTTCGGCTGCGCCAGACGGCGCACGAGACCCCGTCCTTCAAGAGCGTCAATAACTGTGTCGATGCGCAGGCCCGCGGTTTCAAGCACCTTGCCGATCAGGGTTCCGAAGGGAATAGCCCCCTGCTGGGCGACACTGGCGCCCGTGCCCAGAACCGAGATCAGACCGCCGGTGTCATCAGTTCCGACAGAGACCCGGGACCCGCTGGTGCTGACATTGCCATTGTCCGAGCGCCCAACCCAGTTGACCCCAAGATCCCGGCCAATGGAGCGGCTGGCCTCCAGCACCCTGACTTCAAGCGCAACCTGTTGAGGGCTGCGCAGGCTCATGGCGTTGATCACCGGCGCCTCTGAAAATTGCTGGGCAACTTCCAGAACCCGGCGCAGTTCCACGGCATTGTTTACGGACCCGCTCAGGCGGATCTTGTTGCCGACATTTGACACAGAGACCAGCGACGTCGGCGCCACGGCGCGGATGGCCCGGGTGACATCTTCAAAATCAAGCTGAACGCGGACTTCAATAACGCCCAGGAGGGTCTTGGACGCATCATAGATCGAGATATTGGTCAGGCCCGGTTCCTTGCCCTGAATGTAAAGCACCTGCTCGGACAGGGGCACAATGTCCGCCGTTTCCGGATTGCCCACAACAAGGTCGGAGAACTTCCTGTTGGTGCGTACGGTTCGGGTGGTGCCGGGCGGCATGGTGATCCTGGACACGCTGCCGCCATTAACCACAAGGGTCATCTCGTCGACCTGAGCGGCGGCCTCGTCCAGCCCTGTCAGGGCCAGGGGCAGCATCAGGATCAAAACTGTCAGAAACGACAGGCGTTTCCGGTTCGGCAGTGTCTGCGGCATTCGCAAAATCCATAATTACGTTAGGTCAAGATAAACCGCTCCCCTTCGTAGAATTCACTAAGAGCTCGGAGAATCCACCACCCGATGTGAAATAATTCTAGGATCATGACGATTAACACGCCGTGAAAAAAACCTTAAAATCGATGGTTATTGATTGGTTGTTACATGACACGGGCGTGTTTTTGCCTAGACTTGAATGCATTCATCCAAATCAGGACAAAATTCAACCGAAGAACACGCTTTGATTGAACCGGCAAGGAAACAGCAAGACAGGCTTTAGACATGGCCCTGAAGAGGGAGCCAAGTCATCGGTCAAATGTTCTGTCTGTCTGAAAGACCCCGAAACAAAATCGCCCTGCCGGAAAGATCACTCTGCGGCAGACGACCGTTTTTCGTAGCGTACCTTGCCATCCGGCGTCACGATCCTGCGGAACAGGGAGGCGCCCTGTGCCTGCGGCACCGGCTGACGCGACACGGTCACCCGGGGGGTGGGCGCCGCGCGGGCCAGTTCGAACCGGCTGGCACCATTGGCCGCAAGCTCCGGCGAGAACATCATCTGCGCCGTGGCCGGATGGAAGAAGTCGATATTGCTGTCGACCACGGTCTTCAGCCGGTCGACCTGCACCTCCGTGCCCACATCGGACTGGATCAGCCGCACCCCGGACTGGATCTGACTGATACGCTGGTCCAGCCGGGACAGCCGGTTCTGGATGCCGCTGTTCATGAGGTCCATATTGCCGGAGATCCGGGTTTCGAATTGCTGCAGGCCGTCGATCTGCTGGCGGATCCGGCTCAGCTCCGAGGTCGCCGACCAGGAAAAGAACAGGCCCACAAACAACAGGACCGCCACAGCGACGGAGACCGTATTGAGCGCGAGCAGGATCTTGATGTTCCGCTGAAGGATCGCTGCGGTGGACGGTGCCCCAACTTCGGGTGCGGCCGCTTCGGTTTCCGACGGGCCCCGGACGTTCAGAGCCTGTGCGTCTGTGCCTTGTTCAGATCCATTCACGTTGCCGGCCCTTCCTGGGAAGGAGGCGGGCGTCTGGGAAGGAAACGATACGGCTTTAGCAAGTCTGGCGTTCACAACCCGTCACCCGCGATTGGTAAAGGATACACTGTTGCGCAGCAGTTCCAAATTGTTTGCCGTCGTCTGGTTTTCCGGGTCGATGTCATAGGCCTTCAGGAAATAGCGCCGCGCCGGCACGAGTTTGCCGCGCAGAAGATAGGAATAGCCCACATTGTTGAGATATTCCGGCCGGTTCGGGATCATCCGGGCCAGGCGTTTGTAACCGACATCCGCATTGTCGAAACGTCCGATCATATCCGCCGAAGCCGAATAGCCCAGCCAGGCCACCGGGTCCTTAGGGTTCACCTCAACCGCGCGCTTGTAGATCGAATAAGCCTTGCCGTAGTTCTTTGCCTTGAACTGGATCTTGGCCTTGGTCAGCAATTGGTCATCGCGGTAATAGGCAACCTTGGATATGTCGTCATTCGCGGCGGCCGTGTCTCCGAAAGCCGACAGGCTCGCCACATCCCCAGACTGGCATCCTGCCAGAACAAACGCACAAAGTGCCAAAGCAGAGAACTGTCTACGCACACACATCGTCTCTAACCCACGCCGTTCTATTCTATTCGGGGCCAACCCGCGCGATCGCACATCCGCATTCTGCGCAGGTCATTCCCCCGTTACTCAATCAGACGGTATGCACTTTAGAGACTTATTCAAAATTATTGGTTAAGAGCGAAAAATTACCTTACTTAAAAAATATTCTCAAAAATTTACTTTTCATAAAGCATAGTTTTACTTAAAACCTCAGCCTAACCCCTGAACAGGGTCAGGCATTGAGAGCGTCAATGTCATAGACAAGCCGCATGGTTTTCCGGCCCCAGTCGAGCACCTTCTGGCGTTCTGCATGATCGCCGACCTGCGCGGCCGTCGCCAGACACCCCACCATGACGTGGTGCTGCAAGACTGCCAGAACCTCGGTCTGGCTGTCAGGGACCTTTCTGCCGAATTTTCTCTGAAACGCAGTAAGGCGCTCAAACACCTCGCGCTGGTGCTCCGCCTCCAGGGCCACCAGCTCAACCGTGCTGCCCATGGCACGCAGCAATTGCCAGTGTCCCTGGGAGTTGATGCTGTCATCCCGCGACAGGCAGTCAAACACCGCATCGGACAGCTCATGAAGCTTTTCCGTGCCATCAAAGCGGGCCCCGGCTTCATCTATCAGATCGACGGTCTGCTGCAGCCATTGACTGAACAGCTCATAGAAAATCGCCTCTTTGTTGGGAAAGAACTGATAGAGTGAGCCAATACTGATCTTCGCCCGTTTGGCAATCTCATTGGTGGTGATCTTGTCGGCCGGGCCGTCCTTCAGCATGTCCAGAACCGTATCCAGAATCCGCTGTACCTTGGCCTTCGACCGTTCCTGCTGCGCCACCTTGCGTTTGGAAACGGTCCTTACATCTGCCGCAGACACGTCTGCTGCCTCCCTCACCTCAAGCGCCCTGCGTCCCGGGCATTTTCCATACGAAAGACAGTCAGAAGGCGCCCCCGCCTGACGGCCGCAAGGTCCGCCCGGAACAGGCACTGCAACCGTAGCGCAGCCCATTCTCAGATTACAAACCTGCGTGGGGGTAGCATCTTGCCCGGCCTCCATGCAAGCGGGCAAAGACCCGCTGCAACACTGCGGTCCTATCCCTGCCGGCGGCTCAACAGAAGCAGAAGGAAGGGGGTTCCGACAAGCGCGGAGACAAGCCCCGCAGGCATTTCGTAGGGAAAATAGCCGTAGCGCCCGATCCAGTCGGCAGCCACCATCAAGCTGGCCCCTGCAGACATGGCGGCCAGAAGCTGGTCCCTTGCCCCTGCAAATCCGAGCTGCCGGGCAATATGCGGCGCCATCAGCCCGACAAAGCTGAGCGGCCCGACCGCAATCGTTGCCACTGCCGTGAGAAGCCCGGCCAGAATAAACAGCCCTGCCCGGGCCCGTTTCACCGGCAGTCCAAGGCCCAGAGCCGTGCTGGCACCAAGGGTCAAGAGGTCTAGCCAGCGCACGAGGGCCAGCGCAGCCCCGCCCAGAGCCAGCACGGCCCCGGCCAGCACCAGCATGCTGGAGACATCCGCCCCATAGGTCGAACCGCTCATCCAGCGCAGCAGCAAGAGAGAACGCAGGTCACCGGTGGCGGCCAAGGCGCCAATCAGCGCATCCAGCAAGGCAGTAAAGGCAATACCCGCCAGTACCATGCGCTCTGCCTGAAAGCCCGTTTTCCGGTTCAGGGCCAGGATCAACCCCATAATGGCAAGTGCCCCAACGGACGCGCACCCACTCAACATCAGTGTCTGTCCGGGTGCGAACACAAACACCCCGAAGGCCAGCCCGAGCATGGCCCCGGAACTGACACCGAGCACTTCGGGGCTGGCCATGTCGTTGCCGGACAGGCGCTGCAGGATCACCCCTGCCATGGCCAGCATCATTCCGGCAGCCGCTGCACTCACCACCCGGGGCACGCGAAACTGAAGCACCAGGTCCATCGCCGGGCTGGTAAAGAGGATCTCCCAGCTGCCCTCTGCAGAACGGCCAATCAAAACACTGACCAAAAGGCAGACGAGCGGCAGAAGCAGACCGGCGGCAACGGTCACCCGCACGGGATGGCGCCAGCGGGCCAGCGGCTCCGCCTGGCGCTCCGGAACGCTGGCCGAGCGTGTCTTGCCCAGAAGCAGAAGCAGCAACGGACTTCCAAACAGCGCGGTCACCGCCCCGGTCGGGATGAAATTCGCCAATTGGCCCGTTAGCAGCTGAAGGGCACTGTCTGTCAGAAACAGCAGGGCCGCCCCGACAAATGTCGACCACAGGATCTGGCTGGCAACGGTGCGCGCACCGGCAAGCCGCGCCAAGGCGGGGGCAGCCAGGCCGATGAACCCGATGACACCAACCGCGCTTGTGACCAGGGCCGCCAGGCAAACCGCCAGCACGATGGCTAGAAACCGGATCAGGCCCGGTGACGCACCCAGCGCCCCGGCCGTCTCATCCCCGACGCTCAAAACCGTCAGGGGGCGCACAAGGAACACGGCAGCGAGGGCCAGAAAGGCCAGTTTCGGGGCAAGGTTCAGGGGAATTGCCCAGTCCTGCTGCGACAGGGAGCCCGCCCCCCAGATGAACAGACTGGCCAGATAGCGGTCATTCAGCAGCACCAGCAAGGTTGCCGCCGCCCCGCAATAGAAGCTGATCACCAGACCGCCCAGCACCAGGGTGACCGGCGAAAAGCCGCGCCGGGACACCAGCAGGAAAACAAGGCCCGCCGCCGCCAGGCTACCGGCGGCGGCCACCGCATCCCGGCTGAAGGCAATCAGGGCCGGGGCAAACAGGGACGCCAGAACAAGCGCCAGATAGGCCCCGGCCGACACGCCCAAAGTTGTCGGGGAGGCCAGCGGATTACGCAGCACGGTCTGCATCAGAACACCTGAAAGCGACAGGGCCGCCCCGCACAAAAGAGCGGAAACCATGCGTGGCAAGGTCGCGTAGAGCACGATCATGCGCTCTACATCATATCCGCCGGGCGCCTCAAGCAACACTGCCAAGTGCGGGGACAAAAGCAGCCAGCACAAGAGCGCCGCCAGCGTAAACAGAAGGCCGGAGAGAACCGGCGCCCGGTTCGCCATCCCATATCCGCTCATGCGCTCACGCCTTCCAGATAGGTGGTCAGCAATCTGGCGAGCCGCAGGGCAGCGGGGACCATGCCGAAAGTCAAAACCGCAGGAAAGGTTACAAAATTGCCCTCAGCCACCACCGGCATGGACCGCCAGAGCGGACTGGAAGCCAGGGTCGGCTTGATCGCGTTCAAAATTGGCTCGAACGCAATCAGATGCATATCCGCCGGGGCGGACCGGGCAAGCTCCTCAAGGCCGACGGTAGTAAAGCCCCAGTAATTGGCAGGCCGGGTCCAGGCGTTTTGAAGCCCGAGCCGGTCGAGTACATTCTGATAGAGCCCCTGGCCGCCATAGACCCGGACATGGCGGTCATCCATGAAGTTCACCAAGGTCAGAGGCGGCGTTTTGAGGCCGGACAAGCGGTCGCGCAAGGCACCAAATTCGGCCTCTGCCTCCTTCAGAAAAGCCTCAGATTCCGGCACCAGACCGGTCACAGCTCCAAGCTTGAGCGTTTCGCTCCGGGCATTCGCCAGCGGCGTTCCGGTGCCGTTGTAAACGGAGACCAGATGCACTGGCGCGATGCGCTCAAGACGGGCCCGCAATGTATCCGTATAGGGGGTGGTGGTGATGAGATCCGGTTTGAGGGCGGCAATCACTTCCAGATTGACGGCAAGGTCCTGACCAATATTGGCAACAGATGTCGGCAAAGGCGGTGAAACCACCCAGCGACCCCACCGGTCGCTCGAGGCAACGCCCACCGGGGTCAGGCCCATGGAAATCAAGGTCGCGGCGGCCGCATAATCCAGAGTGACAACCCGCAGCGCACCTTTGCCAGCCGCCGCCGCAGCCGGGAAGCCCCCCGCCGCCAACAAGCCCGCCAGCCCTGCGCCCCCCGCCAGAAACGCGCGCCGGTCAATCGACATAGGCCAGCACCCCGTTGCCCCCCGGATGCGGCAGCACATTCATGGCAAGTCCGTAAATTGCCTCCAGCACAGAAGGCTTCAGCAGAGCCTGCGGTGTGCCGTCCGCCACACACTGTCCTGCCTTCAGCGCCACCAGCCGGTCGCAATAGCGCGCCGCCATGTTGACGTCATGCAAGACCAGAATGGAGGCAAGGCCCCGGGAGCGGCTGAGATCGCGCACCAGATCAAGCACCTCAATCTGATGGGCCACATCCAGCGCGGAAATCGGTTCGTCCAGCAGCAGACATCCGGCGTCCTGCGCCACCATCATCGCGATCCAGCACCGCTGGCATTCGCCGCCCGACAGGGTGTCGACCAGACGGTCCGCCAGCGGCAGAACACCGGTCAGCCGCATGGCCTCTTCGGTTTTCTCCCGGTCCGTTGCCCCGAACCTGCCGAAGGCGCCGTGCCAGGGATAACGCCCCATGGCCACAAGTTCGTGCACCAGAAGCCCGCGCGTCGGCGGGGTGTCCTGCGGCAAATGGGCGAGTGAGCGGGCAAAGGCCCGCCGTTCCCAGGCCTTGATCGGTTTGCCGCGATAGTGAACCTCGCCGGAACCGGCCTCCATCTGACCGGCCAGAACCTTGAGCAGGGTCGACTTGCCCGACCCGTTATGCCCGATCAATCCGGTGATCTGTCCGGGGTGAAACTCCAAGGCCTCAAGCGCAAGCAGCGTCCGGCCGTCCCGTTCCACACGGATGTTCCGGCAGGAAAACAGGCGGTCTTCACCGCCCTCCCCTTGCTGAGGCCCGGTGTTTGTAGTCACGGGCTGGCCCTTTCATACACTCAAGACCGTGGCTCCGCAGCATTGACGGAGCCACAAGACTTGCTTTTGGACACCCGACCCGGTCCGGTTGAGCGCCGTTTGATACGTGTCAGAATTTGACGGAATATTTGGCTGAGAACGTCGTTCCTGGCGCTTTCACGTAGTAGTAGTCCACATATCCGGCATAGGCTTCCGCCGCATAGGACTGCTGCAGCACCGGAACATAATCCGCATTCAGAAGGTTCTCAATGCCGAGCGACAGCTTGGAGCGCTTGTTCACCTTGAAGTCGGCAAAAGCGTCCATCACGAAATAAGGATCAATGGATTCAAGCCCCGTGAATTGCTCGCTGTCCGGGTTGCGGTAGCCGGAATAAAGGCCCTGCAGGCGGAACTTGGCCCACTCGCGCGGCTCATATTCCACGTAACCGGTCAGCTTCATCGGTGCGATACGGTCAGAACCGAGATCGGAGTCATATTCTCCGTCCCCGTCCGTATCATATTCCCCTTCCATCCAGGTGAAGGTGCCGCCGATGGTGATCTGGTCGGTCGCTTCATAGTTCGCGGCCACTTCCACACCCCAAATATGTTCGGGCGCCAGCACGATGTTCAGGTCCGCATCATAACTGACCCCGTTTTCGGACTCGTTGTAAAAGCCGGTGACCGACGCATCCCAGGCGGATCCGATGGCCCGCACTCCCAGTTCATAGCTGTCGGTTTTCTGGCCATCGTCAGACAGCTGCGACACATCCGTAAAGCTGGAATTGTAGAGATACCGTCCCAGATCCCCCAGCTGGAAACCTTGCGAAAACCCGCCAAACACGGTGAACGTGTCATTGATGTCGAAGGAGCCGCTGATATTGAAGAGCGGTTCACTGAACGTCAGTGTGCCACCATTCACCGATGTACCAAGTTCGTTGATATAGTCATCAATATCGAGCGACAGATATTCGTAGCGGACCCCGGCGGTCAGCTTGGCACGCTCATTGAACAGATCCGTGCTCAGCTGCGCAAAGGGTGCGACCCCTGTCAGGTCATATTCAGGTGAATCAACAGGCCCATCAATCGGGTTGACCTTGGTCTGATCGTTGATGACATCGAGCCCCCAGACCAGATCAACCGGGAGACGGTCCCAGGGCAGCGGCGTGTCGAATGTGGCCCGCGCGCCCATCTTCTGGGATTCCGTTTCATACTGATTGTAGGTCGTCGTCAGGAATTCTGTTTTGGTGAAGGTCGTCGTGTTCTTGTTGTAGTAAGTCTGGAGCTCGAACGTGCCGCCTAGAAGGTCATCATTGGTGTAAGTGCCGTTCAGGGTCAGATTGTCCGTGCCCGGCGTTCTGGTGTTCAGATTGCCGCGGGCCGCAGTCGCACTGGTGTTGTTGACCCGGCTGCCGCCGGAAACAACGCCGGACCAGTCGCTGTCCTGCCAGAACCGGTATTTGTTAGCGCTGAACTCGATCGTGTGGCTCTCGTGCTCATAGCCGATCTTGCCCAGGAAGTTATAGGCGAAGATATCGTCCGTGCCACCCTGCGTGCCGAAGGAATCCGCAGGCCGGCGCTCGCCATCGGCGGTATAGGATGCACCCGTGTCTTCCCAGCTGCCATTTGCCAGATAGAAAAAGCCGTTCTTGGCGCCGGATGCCGACGCTTCGGTTGTATAGGCGAAGGACTCCGAGACATTTGTGGGAGAAACCGTCACACCCAGGCTGAGCTCGGCGTTGAATTCCCCATCCTTGGGCTTTTTGGTGATGATATTGACGATGCCTCCCGGCGCTCCGAAACCGTAGGCCGCCGTTGCGCCCCGCACCACTTCAATCTGCTCGATCGCTGTCGTGCTGATGCTGTTCAGTGCCCGGTAATTGTTGTTGAGCGTGTTGGTCTGGGGAACCCCGTCAATCAGGGTGAGGAAATTCCGGCCGCGCAGGGTCTGGCCATAATCGGTCATGTTTTCGGTCGACTGCCCGAAGCCTGGAACGGTCTTTGCCAGAATTGCCCCCACATTGGCGCTGACTTCAGCTTGCCGCTGCACCTGTTCTTCCGTCACCACGGACACGGAAACCGTTGATTCAGAAATCGGCGTCTCAGTCCGCGTTGCCGACTTCACGACGATCAAGTCCAGAACCGTTTCGTCTTCGCTGCTCAGCACCGGCTCTTCTTCAAGGGTGAGATCCTGTGCATGCACGCCTTGAACGGCCGCCAGAAGCGTTGCGCTCACCAGTCCAGAATATTTCAACATGTGCCCTACTGCCCATTTTTTTTGCGCATCCTGGCGTCTTGGCTGGATGATTTCTTTCTCAGGCGGTTTATAAATGTTGAATATAACATGCAAGAAATAATGCGAGCTATAGCTCATATTTTTGAGACTCCTGTTGCCGTCAGGCAACAAGTCATTTTTCCGTGAAATGTCAGATACATAGAAAAAGATCTGCCGCAGGGCACCTCTCGAAACATCACATTTCCTCTGACTTTCCAGCCCTTTCATGCCAAAGTTCCACGCGCCGCGAATACAATCTTCCTGATCGGCCCAGGCCAAAATCCTGACGGCTACGGCAGCCGGGCTCCGCTTGAAACACCGTTTGAATTTCGCAGCCAAACGGTCTATCTCCGCACTGAGCACAAGTTCGGCAGACCGGTTTGCACAACCGGCCGGCAGGAAACCCCTGCCGTCTGACAGGCCTCCCGGGCCCGTTGTTTGAAGGAGAGGACATGGATCCGGAATCAACCCGTGAGCGCCTGCTGGCAAATGCCGAGCGGCTGATGGCGGAAAAGGGGATTGCAGCCACCTCGGTGCGGGAGATCACCGACGCTTCGGACGCCAATGTCGCCTCGGTGAACTACTATTTCGGCAGCAAGATGGAGCTTCTGCTGGAACTGCTCAAGAACCGGTTCTCGCAGCTGGACAAAGAGCTGTTGACCCGGATCGAACAGGCCGAGCAGAGTGCACAGGAAGATGGCCCCGGCACCCGGGCTCTTGTCGGCGCCTATTTCGACGCGCTGGCCGATCTCGGTCAAGACGTGGCAACCGGCGCCCCTGGCCCCTTCATTATCCTGATCGAGCGGGCTTCGGCGGAACAGGAAGCCGTGCTGGAGCGGGCCCAGGACTATCAGGCGCCCGGGATCAGCAGGTTAAGGACGCTTCTGGGGGCCAAAGTGCCGCCGGAACACCGGAGCCGCTTGGAACCGACGCTCCTGATCGACCTGATGTTTTCCGCTTCCGTGTCGGCCATTCCGCTGATGGGCGCCGGCACAGGACCCAACGTCCAGCTGGATGCCTTGAAGGAATTCCTGTTTGCCGGAGTTGACGCCTATCTGACCCGGCTTGCGGCCCCGTGAGGCTGCGTGCAAAATTCAGTGGCAAACGGGCAATTGGCAAAGGCAGAATGCTGGCCCGGACCGGCCAATTGGCATAGACATGAAGCTCAGGCCCGCACCGCCCGGAGCGACGGCCCTCAAATAGCCCTTCTGCGGCCAGATCCGAACGCCGCATTGACGAAACCGCTCAGCCACTTCCAATGGAACAGCCAGGCGACCGGAGATGGAGACAAGGATGCGCATGATCCGACTGTCCGCCGCCGCTGCGGCCCTGTTTATGAGTGCACAGGCTGCCCTTGCCGGCATGGTGACGGTTGAAACGGCGGCCGGCCCGGTGGATGTGCCCGCACAGCCCGAAAAGGTTATTGTTTTCGACATTGCTGCGCTGGACACACTCACGGCCCTTGGCGTTCGCGCCGCAGGCGTTCCGAACCGGGTCTATGTCGACTATCTGCAAGAGGCCGCGCAAACCGCAGCGCCCGCAGGCTCCCTGTTCGAGCCGGATTTCGAGAGGGTCAACGCGGTGGCCCCTGATCTCATCATTGCTGGCGGACGGTCCTCGGCGCAGGTTGACGCCCTGTCCGCCCTTGCTCCCACCATCGACATGACCATCTGGGGCGACGGCCTGCTGACACAGGCCAAGGCCCGTCTGGACGCCTATGGCCAGATCTTCGGCAAGGAAGACGAGGCCAAAGCCCTCACCGGGAAGCTGGATGCGGCGGTCGCAGCCCTGCGCACCCGCACGTCCGGGGCCGGCAAGGCCCTGATCGTGCTGACCAATGGCCCGAAGATAAGTGTCTATGGTCTGGGGTCCCGTTTCGGCTGGCTGCATTCCGAGCTCGGCATTGAACCTGCCCTGCAAGAGGTCAAGGCCTCCACCCATGGCGAGGCGGTCTCCTTTGAATTCATCCGTGACACGGACCCGGACTGGCTGATCGTGATCGACCGGGCAGCCGCCATTGGCGAGGATGCAAGCCTTGCCTCAGAGACCCTGAACAACCGGCTCGTGGCCGAAACCAAGGCCTGGACCTCCGGTCAGGTGATCTACCTGAATGCCGCCAAGGTCTATATTGCGTCCGGCGGATACCGGTCCGTGATGGACACGGTTGACGACCTGAGCAAGGCTTTCTCCAAAACCAACTGACAGACCGCTTTGCCCTTTCCCTTTCCTGCCCGCGCGGCGCGGCCGCATCGTCTGGTCTGGCCGCTGCTGCTGGGTGCGGGTCTGCTGGCCCTGATAGCCGCCAGTGTGGCCACCGGGGCCGCCCAGGCCGGATTCTTCGAGCTGTTTCAGAGCGGCGGCAAGGGCGAACTGCTTTTGGTCAGCCGGGTGCCGCGTACCCTGGCCGCGATCCTCTCCGGCGCATCACTCGCCGTTGCCGGGGTCATCCTGCAAACGCTGGTGCGCAACCGCTTTGTGGAACCGGCCACCACCGGCACCGGTGAATGCGCCGCGCTCGGCCTCTTGCTGATGACCCTTTTCGTTCCGGGCGCCAGCCTGTTTGTCAAAATGGCCTGCGCCAGCGCCGCTGCCTTTGCCGGCACCGCCGTCTTTCTGGCCATTGTCCGTAAACTGCCGCCGACCCAACCCTTGTTGGTGCCCCTGACCGGGATTGTCTATGGTGGCATCATTGCCGCCCTGTCCACCTTTCTCGCCTATGAATACGATCTGCTGCAATATCTCGCTGTGTGGATGAACGGGGAATTCTCCGGAATCTTGCAGGGGCGCTATGAGCTCCTGTGGGCGTCCGGCGCAGTGGCCGCCTTCGCCTATCTTTATGCCGATCAGTTCACGGTGGCCGGATTTGGCCGCGAAACAGCGACAGGCCTTGGCCTCAACTACCGTTTCGTGATGACCTCAGGTCTCCTTTTCGTCTCTCTGATCACCTCCTTTACAGTGCTGACTGTTGGCTTGCTGCCCTTTGTCGGGCTGGTCGTGCCCAACATCATCAGCCGGTTCCTGGGCGATAACACCCGCGCGACGCTGCCGCTGATTGCCCTGACCGGCGCGGTTCTGGTGCTGGCGAGTGACCTTGCCGGACGTCTGATCCGCTACCCTTATGAAATTCCGGCCAGCACGGTGTTCGGCATTGCCGGCACCGGCATCTTTCTCTGGCTTCTGTTTGCAAGGCCCCCGCACCGTGGGTAGACCCCTGATCCTGCTCGCCCTTTTGGCCCTTCTGGCCATAGCGGCCTTCATGACCCTTGGCGCCCGGGGCAACTGGGACTTCATCCTCATGTTCCGGGGGGCCAAACTGCTGGCCCTGGTGCTGGTGGCCACATCCGTTGCCCTGGCCACGGTGCTGTTCCAGACCCTGACCGGCAACCGCATCCTGACCCCTTCCATCATGGGCTTTGATGCGCTGTATGTGCTGCTGCAAACCGCGCTGGTCTTTGCCCTGGGCGGGTTCGGATTTGCAGCCTTGCCGCCGGAAGGCAAATTTCTGGCCGAACTGGCGCTGCTGACCGGCGCCGCCCTGCTTCTCTTCGGGGCCCTGCTGGGCCGGGGCCTTCAGGACCTCTTCCGCATGCTGCTTGTGGGGGTCGTGTTCGGCGTCCTGTTCCGCAGCTTCACCAATCTGCTGCAGCGGATTATGGACCCGAGCGAATTTTCCATTCTTCAGGGCTCGGTCTTTGCCAGTTTCAACCGGGTCGATACCACGTTGCTGGCTCTGACAACGCCGTTGATCCTGCTGGTCTGCGCCTTTATCTGGCACAAGCGCCATGTGTTTGATGTGATGGCCCTGGGCCGCGATCAGGCCATCGGGCTTGGGGTGGATCACCGCCGGGAAGTGTTTACCGGCCTGACGCTCGTCGCCATTCTGGTGGCAACGTCCACCGCGCTTGTCGGTCCTGTTAGCTTTTTCGGGCTTCTGGTCAGCGCGCTCGCCTATGAACTCCTGAAGACCCACCATCACGGGCCGGTTTTTCTCGCCGCCACCCTGATCGCGATCACGGTCCTGGTCGGCGGGCAGGCCATTTTCGAACGGGTTCTGGGCCTGGGCGCAACGTTAAGTGTGGTGATCGAATTCCTGGGCGGCCTCACCTTTCTGGCCCTCATCTTGAGAAAGGCACGGATGTGATCGAGATCGAAGACGTCACCTTTCACCACGGGAAAACGCCGGTCCTGAGTGATATCTCCCTGACCATCGAAAAGGGCGGTGTGACGGCGCTGATCGGCCCGAATGGAGCCGGAAAGTCGACCCTCTTTGCGCTGATGGCCCGGCTCCTGCCGCTGGAAACAGGCCGGATCAGCTTTGACGGGCTCGATGTGTCCAGCTGCCCGTCCCGGGACCTTGCCCGCAAGCTGGCGATTCTGCGCCAGGACACCCATGTCGCTTCCCGCATTTCGGTCAGGGACATGGTCGGCTTCGGCCGGTTTCCCCATCATCAGGGCCGCCCGACGGACACCGACCGGGAGCGCGTGGCCCAGGCCTTGGCGCAATTTGACCTTGAGGCCCTTTCGGACCGGTTCCTTGACGAATTGTCCGGAGGGCAGCGGCAGAGGGTTCTGGTGGCCATGGCCTATGCCCAGGACACCGACTACCTGCTTCTCGACGAACCGCTGAACAATCTCGACATGCAGTTTGCCCGCAGCCTGATGCGCCAGCTGCGCGCTCTGGCCGACAGCCATGGCAAGACCATCGTTGCCGTGCTGCATGACATCAATTATGCCGCTGCCTATTCGGACCACATCATTGCTCTGAAACAGGGGCGGATCATCGCCCATGCCCCGACTGGCGATCTGATGCGCGAAGAGATCCTGTCGCAGATCTATGAAATGCCCGTGAAAATCAGGACCCTGGACGGCCTCAAAGTCGCTCTGCACCACATCTGACAGCAAAGGCTGGCCCCAGAGGGACCAGCCGCACAAGTGCCTGATTCCAACCTCGACAAATAAAACCGACCGCAATTGACTGAGACCGCCAGACTTTAAAGACTGCAGACGCTACAGCCCGCGAACGTCAGAATTTCAACTGTGCCTTCAGCAGGAAGGACCGGCCCGGCTCATAAAGCGGGGTAAGTTCATCCAGACCGTATTCGGCCCCATAGGTGGACCGTTCCGCATAGGTTTCATCGAAGATATTGTTGGCTTCCAGCCGGAGAGTTAGCTGCTCGACTTGCTTTGGCTTGTATTCGGCAAAGGCATTGGCAACAAAATAGCCCGGCAAGGCGTTGTAACCGGCTTTCTCGGTTCCCTCATATTCGAGCGCGGCGTCGAAGCTGGAGCCGAGGGTCAGATCATAGCGGTCAAATGTGTGCACTATCTCGGCGGCAATCACCTGGCCGACGGGAGCGCCCGCGTCGCTGGCGGAAAAGGAATCCACATAGCCGCTGTCATTCTTCAGGTCGCTGTCGGAATAGGACACCCGGACAAATCCCGCCCCCCAGGAATAGCCCGCGCCGAGCTTGAACCCCTTCACAGTGACATCCGTGTTATGAACGTTGAGGGCACTGGTGTATTCCCGGTAGTCGAAGAAGTCGGTCTGGAAGACATCCCCCGTGACATGAAAGCCCTGATAGTCAATCTTGATCCCGGCAACCAGGTTCTGGGCGCGGACCGGTTTCAGCCCGTCATAGCCGGTGATGCTGTCGAAAATGTAGTTTTCTTCCAGATCAATGCCGCCAAAGACGTTTGAATAGCCCGCATTGACAGAGAGAAACTCGGTCACGTCGACTTCAGCAAATGCATTGCCGCTCAGGCCGAAATTGTTCAGTTCGGTGCCATCAACCCCGGTGAACCATTGCTGATCCCCACGTCCGCCGAAGGACAGACGCACCCGGTCAACCGGCATCAACCGCGCCTGGGCGTAGAAGCCCACATTGCGGGCCTTTTCCTTGTATCCATCGGGACTGTAAAGCACATCGGAATATTCGCTTTCCGCGTTGTAGAAGTCGACACCGGCCGTCACCGTCTGCGCCTCACCGATATGGAACGTGTTTTCCGCCTTGCCGGACCAGGACCAGGCCGATCCGTCACTTTCAATGTTCAGCAGCCGGCCGGAGCCCGTGTGATAGAAGAACGGGACCTCGGTCGAGGCTTCGCTGTAGCCCAAAACCACAACCGGATCGATGAGACCTTCAGCCCCTTCCAGGCTGTATCTGGCCGAGTAGCTGCGCTGGGTGATCTCGTAGCGGCGGGTTTCCGGTTCCGTAGACGGCAAGCCGCCGAAATTCGCCCGGTAGGGCCGCTGGGAATGGTCCTGCACCTGCTGGGCGCTCAATTCAAACCGGTGCCCTTCGGAGGACTCAAACGCCGTCTTTCCCAGATAGCTCAGGAAGTTTGCCGATGTGCCATTCATCTCCGTGCCATCGCCGTCGGAGTAGTTGTCCCCATCGGCGTATTTGATGTAGCCGAGCAGTTCAAACCCTTCATAGCGGCCATATCCGGAGGCCGCTTCGGTGAAGGTGGCGCTGTTGGTATCAAAGGTCAGCGAAGCAAAGCCGCCATAGCTGCGGCCGTCTTCCAGAAGGTCGCCCACATCTACGGTTTCATAGACAATCGCCCCGCCAAGGGCGGCTGGCCCCGCATCTGCAGGAGCAACGCCCGGATCCACCCGGACAGACTTCAAAAGGGTGGGATCGATATAGTTGGTCGTGTTGTGGTGAAAGACCCGGTTGTTCTGCAGAACACCATCAACCGACACCGCAAGGTTGAGTTCGTCGATGCTGTTCACATAGACTTTCTGCGTTGACCCCATGGCACCGCCAACAGTGATGGACGCGTCCCCGGCAAACACATCTTTCAAAGATTGCGGATTGGTGCGCTGCAGGTCCTCTTGGGAAACATAGATCGCGCCTGCCCGGTCGGCCGCACCTGCATGCTTGTCATCCGCCGTTTCCTCGCCCGGGATCACCAGAATGGTTTCCAGGACAGTTGCCCCCGCAGTCTCCGGCTCAGAGGAAGACGCGTCCTGGGCCACCGCACCACCTGCCAGCATGGCCGACTGAATAACTGTGCCCGAAAGCAAAACTGAAAGACGCACGCGGTCATGCATGGTCAGGCCCCCTTGATGATTTTCCGTTGACAGCTGCACTCGGTGAAACACCGAAACTGGCGTGAACCGGCCTTTTTCAGCCAGTCGGCAATCCTATACATGAGATTTTTACTCATGTAAAACAATGTTTGAAATATTGTTTGAAGCCTAATCAAAGCCCATCAGGCCGCTTGAGGCTCCGGCCGAAAAGGCAACGACGCTGCGGTAAGGCATGAAAGTCTGTTATAAGTAGCTGGGCAGACCGGCAAACGCAGAAGCATGCGGAAAAGCAGCTGCCACCGCACCGGCTGCGAGAAAAAGCATCGGGATGCAGAGCTTCCTTCAGACAGCGAGGCCGCTCTGACACCAGGCCTCTGCTGTTGCTGTTAAGTTGTTACCGGTTCGGATCAAACATGATGGGGGCGGAAAAGGGCATATGCTTGGCCCGCAGGTTCGACGGAAATTTCGGCATCGGCGACGCGCGGCGGACCATGTCGAGGGCCGCCTGGTCGATTACGGGATGACCGGACGATCGCACAATGCGAACCTTCGACACCGACCCGCTCGGCGCAATCAGGAAGGACACCTGCACCGTGCCGCGCAGCTTCTTGCGTTTTGCCTTTTTCGGATATCTTTGGGCCCGCAAAAGCTTAGACCGGACCTTGCCTTTATAGTTCGACTTCGCCTTGTCGCCCCCGTCCTTGGACTTGGCATCCTGACGCCCATTTGCATTGGAGCGGGCAGTCTGGCTGGTGATGCGCTGCCCACCCCGGCGGGCATCTGCCTCTGCGCCGCGCTTCTGCTGCTTCTGAGCCTGTTTCTTCTGGGTCTTCTTTTTCTTCTTCTGAACCTTTTTGACCGGGGGGTCAGGCTTGACTTTCGGGGTCCTGGTGACCTCGCTCAACGGATCCGGAACGGGCTCGAGACGGTCAACAGCCGGCTCCACAAGCCTGGCCACTTCGACCGGCTTCTGGTCATTCACCGGCTTGACCTCGACGGGCTTTTGCGCGGTGACGGGCTCTGAAACCGGAGCCGCTTCGGGAACGACTTCCGCAACGGTCTCCGGCAAAGCCGCAGGGCTGGCTTCATCCGGAACCACATCCTTGAGCGGCTCTGTCACGGTAACCGCATCCGCCGACGTGACCCCTTCCACAACCGGAACCGCTTCGGCCGTCACAACCGGGGCCTCAACAGCGGTCTGCGGACTGACAGCCTGTACCGGCTGCACAACCTCCACCGCCTCCACCGGCGGCGTCACGTCGCTCACCGGCGCTGGCGCTTTCACCGGCTCGACCGGCTCTACATCGGGATCGGCTTCCTCGACCGCCTCCGCCACGCTGGCCAAATCGGCAACGCTGCCAGAAACAAGATCTTCCAGCCCGCCAATGACCGAAACACCGCCTCCTGCAGATGCCCCGACCTCGACCTTGTTGGGATCTTCGGCAAAAAAAGCCGATCCGGCACTGTGACCCAGAACCGACAGGACCAGACCGGCAATGAACAACCGCGTATAGCTCACTTGGCGCCTCGTCTTGTAATCAGCACAAGATCGGTCCGCCCGGCCGATCTGAATTCGTCCAGGACTTTTTCCAGCTGATCAGCCTTCAGGTCTCCGTCTGCGGCAATTTTCAAGGGCTCCCGGGCCGAGTCCTGAAGCTCCTGCGCCCCCTCCTGCTTCGCCAGCCAGCTGGCCACCGTGATTTCCTCGTCACCGGCATATGTCTTGCCGGCCCGGTCAATGATCAGAGCCCCGGTGGAGCGTACCGTTTCATCTTCAAGAATGTTGTGCGGCGGCTCGACCTTGCGCGCATCATCCTTGGCAATCGATCCGGCAAAGAGAAAAAAGATCAGCATCAGGAAAACGACATTGATCAGCGGAATGGTGTTTTCAGGTGGTTCACGGCGTATCTTTTGGGTCAGACGCATCTCATGGCCTCACTTTCCGGTCACCAGAACGGTCTTGAGACCGGACTGACGCGCCACCGACATGACATCGACAACGTCCTGGACCGTGGCCTCCGGACCGGACCAGATCGCCAGGACCCTGCTCCCGCCGGGCCCTTCCCCGTCAGCAGCAGCCAATCCTTTAAAGCGCGCGGCCAGTTCGGCCTTGGTCAAGGACACCCCGTTCAGGTCAATCCGGTCTTCACTGTGCAGCCTGAGATACGCAGGCTTGACCTGCGCGCCCCCGCCCTGCCCGCCGCTCGACAGATCCAGTGACTGGTAACGGGTGAAGCTGGAAGCCAGCATGAAGAACAGCAGAAGCAGGAAGATCACGTCGATCAGCGACGTCAATCCAACCGGCTTGCGTTTGACCCTCGGCTTAAACTGCATGCCCTGGCTGCGCCCCGGTTTCCACCATGTCCCTGGGCACAGACCTTTCGGCCCCGTGCCCGGCCCCACGCTCGGCAACAGCACCGGTGAAGAAGGCCGTGACCAGCGCTTCCATTTCCGCCTGCTCCGCTTCGATCCGGCTGTCGAACCAGCCGACAATGGCGGAAACCGGAATAGCCACCGCAAGACCCACGGCGGTGGTCAGAAGCGCGACCCAGATCCCGCCAGCCAGTACGGACGGATCCACGGCAGCCCCAGCACCCTGCATGGCCTGAAAGGCTTCGATCATGCCCAGAACCGTGCCGAGAAGGCCGATCAGAGGCGCCGTCTGGGCAATCATGTCGAGGGGCCGCAAATAGGCGCGCAGGCCGTTGATTTTCTGGAGGCAGATCCGCTCCACATCCTCTTTCAACAGCGCCTTGTCCACATTCGGCCTGGAGGCGCCCCGGATCATCTTGTCCATGATGCCCGCGGCCACGGAGCCCCCGTCGCTGGCAATTGCCAGAGCGTCGCGCTGCTGGCCGTCCAGCCAGACCCCAAGCGCTCTGCGGGCCCGGCCGAACCGGCCAACCCCGGCAAACGTGAATTGGAGCGCCTTGGTAATGATGAGGGCGACAGCCACGATGGACAGCGCGATCAGCAGCATGACAACCGGGCCACCCTGATCAACCAGTCCGGCCAGGGGCGACAAGAAAGACGGCAGCACAGGGGCAAGTTGGAAGGGCATGACGAACCTTTAAAGGATGAAGTCGATTTCGGAACGCGAGGAGATTTCCAGTCTGGACAGACAGTTGGGCAGCGGGGCGCCCTTCACGTCGCAGGACCGGACCTGGTTGAGCAGCACACGGGAAATTTCCGAACAGGGGCTTTTGCCGACGTCATACTGGCGCACCACAGTCTTGCCGGCGGGCATGGCCCCGAAGTCCACGGCGGTATAGCCCGAGACCCCTTCGGACGTGTCGAACGTGACCAGCTCAAACCCGAGGGCGTCAACGGCCGTGTCCATCCGGTTCTGGAGAACAAAGGTGAGGCGGCACGCTTTGCCTGCCGTTTCGGCCGCGTTCAGCTGAATTGAGATTGTCTCCGGCGACTGGGCATGCGCGGCCGAAGCAAAAAGACCCGCTGCAAGACAGAGAGTTTTGACAAGGGATCTTTTCATCTGGGCGCTCCTGGTTCGGCATGGGATCAGCGCAATCCAGCGGCCATGGCCTATGGATTGCCAGCAACGCTTCAGTCTTTGCCGCCAGCCGGACGGATCCGGTTGAAGGCCAGTCGCATGCCGTGCCTGGCACATCACGAATGAGATCGCAATTCTGCCGTTTGCAACGGTCCGGACCGTGGCCAGCCAGGGGGCAAAGCGCTTGTGAAGGTGCTGAAGAAATGTCGGGGCTGAGGCATTGGGACCCGCCGGTAATGCCCTGGCTGCGCGTTTCTTACACCAAAAAAGCGCACCGGGGAAACCAGCTTCCGCGAAAAAGTATGAGCTTCTAATCACATTCTTACCACTACCCTGCATAGAGCACCGATGCCGCGGATAAACTTGACTTTAAAATTCATGTATTTGATAACAGTGTTGCTGCAGCGGCACAACTGCAAAAACATTTGCCACCCATTCGAATGTGTTTGCAAACCGCTCTCCACCGCCAGACCCGGCCGGTTTCACCGGTTCAGGCTAGCCGACTGTCAGGAAGCGCAGCACACGGCATCAGGCCCTACGTCCTGAACATCCGCCAAGGCCACATTGCAATTAAGAGCTGGAGGGCAGACCTTGACCCATCATTCCCCCCATAAGGGCCGCAAGGCGAGCCGGACCACGGTTTCAGAGGCCGGCCTGTCCGCGGCGGAGCAGACCGTTCTGGCGGCGCTCAGACAGTTTTGCATGAGCTACGCCGCGCCGGACAGCTTTGCCTGGGAAGAAGCTTTTGAAACCTGCATGCACGCGTTCGGCCCCAAACACGGGCCACGGATCGGCCTTGCCGTGATGAACAGCGTCCGGGCCTTGCGCAGCACCCGCAAGACCGGATTCAGCTTCATAGACCCGGCCTGCCCCTGCTGCCGGGACAAACTGGTCAGCCATGAACATCACTTCATGAACCTGATTCAGGCCGAACGGCTTCAGGACGGGCTGACCCGGCAGACCAGCGCGATGGTCTTGTGCGAGGGGGAGGATCCGGGGCCGGTTCTCAAGGCGATCACGATCCTGGCGGGACATCTGGCCGAGGCCGCAGCGCCGTCCCCGGCAGGCCGGCCCAAACTCTCCAGGCGGCTCAGGTTTACCCGCTCTTGAAACAGAGGGCAGCCAGGATCGGTCAACTGGGTCCGGGCTTGCGCCGCTCGGCGGCCAGATCCCGCATATAGGCCCACAAGAGGTCCAGAGCGGCAGCCGCCGCCGCAGCATCGCGCTGCTCCAGGGCATCGGCCAGCGCCGCATGCAAATCGGCAATGCGTGTGCGGGCGCGCAGCCGGTACACCAGCATGTTCATCAAGGGCTGCATGGCCTCAACCGCCGCTGACAGTTGAAACGATAGAAGCGGATTGCAGCTTGCCCGGGCCAGTGCAGAATGGAACGCCACATCCGACGCACAGAAAGCCTCGTCGCTGGTCTCCGGGGCCCGCTGGCGGGCAATTTCCGCACGCAGCGATGCAAGGTGCTCTTTACCGGCCTTTTCCGCAGCCAGAGGCACGGCCGCCATCTCCAGCGCGAAGCGGGCTTCAATGGCATCTTCCAGCGGGATCTCGTTCATTCCAATCAATAGCCGGGTCGTTGTGACCAGGCTGTCCTGCGCATCGCGCCAGGTCATCCGGGTGACAAAGGCCCCGCCGGAAGACCCGCGCTCGCTGCGGACCAGGTTCTGGGCCGCCAGCCGCTTCAAGGCTTCGCGCACCGTGGACCGGGACACATCGAACCGGGCCGCCAGCTCCGCTTCGCTCGGCAGGCGCTCTTCTCCCGACAGGCGGCCATCCAGGATCGCATCGCGGATGGCGTTGGCGATCTGGACCGACAGCCCTTGCTTTTGAATTTGCTTGAAGTCGATGGCCAAAGCCGTTCCTGCACCCCGTCTCTAAGTCCGCGCACCTTAAAACTCCGGCTAGGACCGGGTCAAACCTAATCATCTAATGTCTGACAATTAAATGTTTGACATTTTTCGGTGCCAGAGGCAGCGTACCGGCCTGACTATCAAAGCGGCGGCCGCGGGAACGGGTGCCCAACCGGGAGGACAAACCCCATGAGCTTCAAGGCCCTTCTTGTGGACAAGGCCGGGGACGGCACCACCTCGGCATCGGTTCAGACCCTCGACGACAGCCGCCTGCCGGACGGCGATGTGACGGTTGCCGTTGAATATTCGACCCTCAACTACAAGGACGGCCTGTGCATTGGCCCCGGCGGCGGACTGGTGCGCACCTACCCCCATGTGCCCGGCATCGACTTTGCCGGCACGGTGCTGGATTCTTCCGACACCTGGTACAAGCCGGGAGAGAAAGTGGTGCTCACCGGCTGGCGGGTCGGCGAAGCCTGGTGGGGCGGCTATGCCCAGAAGGCCCGCGTGAAAGGCGAATGGCTGGTGCCCCTGCCGGAGGGCCTTTCCACCCGCAATGCCATGGCCATTGGCACCGCCGGGTTCACTGCCATGCTGGCCGTCATGGCTCTGGAAGACCATGGCCTGACGCCCGAGGACGGCCCGGTGCTGGTCACAGGGGCCTCCGGCGGCGTTGGTTCGGTTGCCACAGCCATACTGGCCAAGCTCGGTTATGAGGTCGCGGCTGTGACCGGGCGGGACAGCAACTGGGACTATCTGAAGGCCCTTGGCGCCAGCCGGATCGTGCCGCGTGACAGTGTCAGCGAAACCGTCAAACGCCCGCTGGAAACCGAAACCTGGGCAGGCTGCGTCGATGCGGTCGGCGGTGCTATGCTTGCAAGGATCCTCGGACAGATGAAATACGGCACGTCCGTTGCAGCCGTCGGCCTTGCCGGTGGGGCTGCCCTGCCCGCCACCGTCATTCCCTTCCTTCTGCGCGGGGTCAATCTGCTCGGCATTGACAGTGTCCTGAGACCCTATGATGCCCGCCTCAAGGCCTGGGAACGGCTGGCCCGGGACCTGCCCATGGACAAGCTGGAGGCCATGATCCAGCCCGCAACCCTTGCGGATCTGCCGAAACTTGGTGCCGACATTTTGAACGGGCAGGTCAAGGGCCGGGTGGTGGTTGATGTGAACGGGTAATACCTGCAGCTCGAGCGGCGTGAGGTCGCCTCCTCCGGACCAGCCTGGGCCGCACCGCGCAAAACAGGCGTTCAAGCGCAGGAATCCGGTTGCATTTGGCAAAAACCTCCCATATAAGCGCCCGGTCCAGAGTCGTCCGGCTCGTCGTGGACTGGTTTTCTGCATTCTGATGCAGATCCAGTACGACATTCAAGGGCATGCCGTGTCGGCTCTGAATGCACCAAGAAAGAAGCGCCTGCTGCTACACCGGGCGCACCAAGGAAAGGATGCAAAATGCCCAAGCTGAAGACCAAATCCGGCGCCAAAAAGCGCTTCAAGGTGACCGCGACCGGCAAGGTGAAAACCGCGCAGGCCGGCAAGCGCCATGGCATGATCAAGCGCACGAACAAGTTCATCCGCAACGCCCGTGGCACGACCACGTTGAGCGACCAGGATGCCAAGATCGTGAAGCAGTTCCTGCCGTACGCATAACGCCAGCCCCGAAGGAGATTCCCTAAATGTCACGCGTCAAACGGGGCGTAACCGCCCACGCTCGTCACAAGAAAGTTCTGAAGGCCGCAAAAGGCTATTACGGCCGCCGCAAGAACACAATTCGCGTTGCCAAGCAGGCCGTGGAGAAGGCAGGTCAATACGCCTATCGCGACCGCAAGGCCAAGAAGCGCACGTTCCGCTCTCTCTGGATCCAGCGCATCAACGCAGCAACCCGCCAGCACGGGATGACCTATGGCCGGTTCATCGACGGCCTGAACAAGGCCGGCGTTGAAGTGGACCGCAAGGTTCTGTCTGATCTTGCCATCAACCAGCCGGATGCCTTCAAGGCACTGGTGGACACGGCACAGGGCGCGCTGACCGCTTAAGCGCCCCTCTATAGTCTGACTTCTGGAGAAAGCGCGGGCTGAGCCCGCGCTTTCTTTTTTTATCCTCCAACGGGACTGCCAGCGACATTAAATCTCTGAAATAAAAGAGGAAATCTCTTTTGTGTTGCATTCGCCAAAGCGTGCGGCCTACCCTGTCAGATCTGACGAGGATTGCAGATTTCAGCAACAGACACATGATCGGGAGCAGAGACCATGGACTGGATTGAAGCGTTTTTCGGATTAATCGGAGATTTGACCTGGGGCTGGGCCCTGATCCCGTTTCTGGTCATTATCGGGGTGTTTTTCACTGTCTTGACCGGATTTGTCCAGTTCCGCTTCTTCGGCCGCATGTTCCGGGTGCTGTCGTCCAAGAACCAGACCGGGGACCCGAACGCGATTTCCGCCCGCGAAGCCCTGCTCCTGTCCGTCGGCGGCCGGGTGGGCGGTGGCAATATAGCCGGGGTGGCGGTTGCCATCACGCTTGGCGGGCCGGGCGCAGTGTTCTGGATGTGGGCCATTGCCCTGGTCGGCATGGCCACCAGCCTGATCGAATGTTCCCTGGCACAGCTCTACAAGCGCTCCGAAGGTGATGGCACCTACCGGGGCGGTCCCGCCCGTTCCATCCTGCATGGCCTTGGCCCGGACTACCGCTGGCTCGCGGTTTTGTACGCAATCTGCCTGATTGCCTCCTTCGCCTTCGGGTTCAACGCCTTTCAGGGCAATACTGTGGCTGGTGCAGCAGAAGAAAGCCTCGGTATCGACCGCCTGTGGACCGGTATCGGCCTGACCCTGATCACCGGCCTGATTGTCTTTGGCGGCATTCAGCGCATTGCCAAGGTGGCCGACGTGATCGTGCCGATCATGGCCGTTGGCTATATCGCCATGGCCCTCTTGGTGATTATCATCAACGCGACCCAGATTCCGGCCGTACTCTATACCATTGTTGCCAACGCCTTCGGCTGGCAGGAAGCGGTCGGCGGCGGCATGGGCGCGGCGCTGGCGCAAGGCCTGCGCCGGGGGCTCTTTTCCAACGAAGCCGGGCTCGGCTCGGCGCCGAACGTGGCTGCAACCGCTGATGTGCGCCATCCGATCAGCCAGGGCATCACTCAGTCCTTTTCGGTTTTTATCGACACCATCATCATCTGCACCTGCACGGCCATGATCATCCTGATGGGAGACGTTTATGTTCCAGGTGCAGAAGGCGTTGACGGGATCGTTCTGACCCAGCAGTCCCTCGCCTCCCATCTCGGCGGCTGGACCAGCTATTTCCTAACCGGTGCGATCCTGCTCTTCGCCTTCAGCTCGATCATCTACAACTACTATCTGGGCGAAAACGCCCTCAGCTCCATGACCGGCAACACGCTGGCCATCCAGGGACTGCGCATACTGGTCATGGGCGTCGTCTTCCTGGGCGCTACCGCGCCGGGCGCGACGGCGGTGTTTTTCTTCTCAGATCCGCTGATGGGCATTCTGGCGGTGGTCAACCTTCTGGCGCTGATGATGCTGTTCCCGACAGCCAAACGCCTGCTGGACGACTTCAAGGCACAGCTCAAGGCCGGAGTGGAACGGCCCGTTCTGGACCCGGCCAAGTTCTCCGATCTGGATATCGACCGCACAGCCTGGACCGGCAAAGCACCGGATTAAAGCAACACCGGAGCGGGCTGGTCCTGGCCTGCTCCGATCTGGAACACGCCGCGTTCCCAGGGAGCCAATCCGGTATGTCTTTTGGGTTGAGCTCTTTGATGTGAGGCAGCGGCAGGCAAACCCGATGTACCACAGCGTGCTTCAAAGACGCTGCCAAGCGCCCACCGGCTTCTGACAAGGACCTGCCGGCGGGCGCTTTTTGTTTGGTCGGCCTGCACGGTTGAGCCCGAGAAGGGCACATCGGTAGAAGCGCCCTTCGCTCTGGCCGCAGTTGCCGCCCCGGCGCCGGGAGAGCGGGCCAGTCTGCTTTGCCCGCTGACATCGTTGGATCGCACTTGTGGTGGGGAAACACCAAGGCGCGCGATCCGCCTCCTCAGCAGACAAAGCAGATCCGGTCAAATGGTGCAGACTGATCGCACAATACTCTAATCCCCCCTCCTTCAATCCCGGCATGTCGCCGGAAACTGTGCCGCCACGCACCAGCTTGTTAACTTTTTTGATCCGATTCCCAAGGTTTCTGCGGACAAAAGGTTAACAAAGCCTTACAATCTGGCATGGCGATTGCGACTGATCAGTCAGACAGGCGCCCACCGTGCCAATGTGAGACAACGAGGCAGATAGCAGTGAGAATTAACCCGGTCAGCGCAGCAGGGCGTCCCAATCTGAGGCGCAGGCGTCCCACTCAGGGAGAGACGGGCGAAGACCGCTCCGCAGGATTTGCGGCCTATCTGCCGGCCCCCCTCGACACGCCGAAGGACCGGGGCCCGAGAGCCTATTCCTCGCGATATCTGCCCAATTCTGCCTTTCTGGCCCATCTGATAGCCACCCGGGATGCCGAACAGCAGACCTGGTCACCGGGCCGCAAACGCAACAGCTCTGAGATCGGCGCCGATGCGTACCGTGCGACAGCCGCCTTGCCGCGCCGCCGCGCCGCCGGGCATCTGGTCAAGACGGAACGCTGACCAGAATTCCATTTTCTGTTTCCAGATGTACCACTGGATCTTACTGACCCGGGCCTTGCCCGGGTCTTTTTTTGGCCGGGGACAGACCGTGCCCTTTCAAAGGTCAAACCATCCGGTCTTTTGCGCAAAGCCAGACAGCATTCTGTGATGCGCAGCACACTCCGCTTTTCAGATCTGCCTTAATGTGATGTCAGTTCCGGATCTTCCGGACCTCCGATACGACTGGCCACGGACTGGCCCACCACGGAGTTCAGATCATGCAAGTCACTCCCGTTTCCTCAATCCCTGCCCTCTTTCAGCGCCAGAGGCCCGCCGAAGCCCCAATGCCCCGGCAGGAAAACTCAACCCCAGCACAATGGCCGTTCGAAACAAACCTTGAACTGCCACACCCCGCTTCGGTGACCAGCCGCTCCCTGCCTTCCGGGCCAGCGGCCGAATATGCAACTCAGGTGATAGCGGGGAGCCAGATGAACCAGGAAACCGCCCTGGAGCGGCACCGGCATGTTCAGCACTATGCCACTGCAACCGCCTATGAAGAGGATGAGCGGAGCGTCAGCATCTTCCTGTCGGCCTGAGCCCCTATCTTGCTGCAATATCCGGCCCGGCTCGTCAGGCCTCGATCCGCAGAAAACCGGCCAGTCCGGTTTTCTGATGCTCGATCACATGGCAGTGGAACGCCCAATCGCCGCGATTATCAGCCACCAGCGCCACATCCATTGTTTCTTCTTCCAGCAGCAGCGCCGTATCGGTCACAAGCGGGGGCAAAGCCCGCTTATTGGACCGCAGCAACTGGAAAGACACCCCATGCAGATGGATCGGGTGGGCGTTCGGAGTCTCGTTTCGAAGGCGCAGGATATAGGACTTGCCAAGTTTCAGTGTTGCCAGCGGATCAAAGGGACCGGGCACATCGCCCTGCCAGGCCGTTCGGTTGATGGACCAGAAGGTAAAGCCGAGCGAGCCGCAAATGCTGGCCCGCGGCGCATCCCCTCCCGGCGACCAGCCGAATACAAATTCCAGCACCTCTGCAGTGGCCAGATCCGGCACCGGCACAGGATTGGGAGGCAGCGGCGTAAGCTCCCCCAAGCTGCGCCTCCGGCTGGCGCCCACCGCCACAAACCGGGCCAGCACCTTGGTCTTACCGGCTTTCTTGCGCACCAGCCGGACTTCGCCGCCTTCCTGATCGGGCATTTTCAGCGCGATATCCGCCCGCTGGCCCGGGGACAGGATCACGTTCCCGGCAGCTCCTGGAGCTGGCAGCGGATTGGAATCCAGCGCAATCACCTGCGCCTCGCCGCCTTCAATACCGTAGCTTCCAACCCGGGTGACATCCGTGACCGCCAGACGCAGGCGCACCAGACTGCCCGCCGCAAACTCCTCGCGCGGATTGACCTGCCAGTTGACGGTGGAGACCGTGCCAAGCGTGCCGCCCCGGGCCGCCTTGCGCACCTTGAAGAGGTCAATGAACTGACCGTCACCGCCCAGACGGAAATCCCGGATGTTGAGCGGCAGATCCGCGTCAAATCCGGGGTCTTCCCGTTCTTCCACAATCATCACCCCGGTCATGCCCCGGGCCATCTGCTCCAGCGTGTTACAATGGGGGTGATACCAGTAGGTGCCCGCATCGGGCGGCGTGAATTCATAGCGGAAGGACTGGCCGTCCTCGATCGGCTGCTGGGTGAGATAGGGCACCCCGTCCATCTGATTGGCAATCCGGAACCCATGCCAATGCACCGTGGAGGCTTCTCCCAGACGGTTGGTTACGTCAACCGCAGCCTTTTGCCCCTGCCTGAAACGCAGCACTGGCGGCGGTCCGCCGTCTGCAAAACTCATCATGCCCTTTGTGGGCGGACCGGGCAGAAGCGGGTAGTCAAGATGCGCCATGGTCAAAGACTGATGCGCGGCTTGCGCCGTGCGGGCTACAAGACCACCTGCGGAAAAGGCAGCCAGAGCGCCGGTCCCGCCAAGCAGGAGTTCCCTTCGGGAAATACCGGACATTTTTACCTCTTGTTGTTCGGGCGCGTCCGGCCGCACTCAACACCTTTGCCTCCACCGTGACAAGCATGATTTTTCAAGGGCCCGCCTGCCGTGCATCGTGCTTCCGTTCAGGTCAGATCTCCAGGGAGCCCGCTCTTTTGAACCTGTCCCGGAACGCGCCCGGCGCAAGGCCGCAGCGCTGCGCAAACAGGCGGCCAAAGGAGGGCACATCCGCATAGCCGACGGCAAAACACACTTCCGCGACGCTCATCCCGGTCTCCACCAGCAGATCCCGCGCCCGTTCGATCCGCAATTCCTGATGATAGGTTTTGGGCGCCAGCCCCGTCGCCGCCTTGAACCGGCGCTGAAAGGTGCGCCGGGGCAGACCGCTTGCCGCTGCCAGACTTTCAACCGGCACCCCCTCGGCCAGACGGAGCTCAAGACAATGCTGCGCCTTGAGAACAGCCCGGTCCCCATGCCGAAGGTCCGGAATAAACCGGCGGAACCGGCGCTGGTCTTTCCGGCGGAACTCAACAATGAAATGGCGGGCGGTCTCGACAGCGGTTCTGTGACCCATGAAGCGCTCGATCAACACCAGCGCCAGATCGACCCAGGCCATCAGCCCGCCTGCGGTGATCAGGTCGGTATATTCGATCAGCAACTGGTCCGTATCCAGGATCACATCCGGATGGGCTTCCGCAAACCGGCTTTCCAAAGCCCAATGGGTGGTCACCTTGCGCCCGCCTGCCAGCCCGGCCGCAGCCACGAAGAAAAGACCGGTGCAGGCGGAACAGATAACCGTGCCAGCCCCATGCTGGCGCGCCAGAAAGCCGGGCAGCTCGGGCATGCTGTCCGCACTGACCTGTCCGGCCGAGGGCGGTAACAACGCGGCCGCATAGGATCTGGCCGTCCCGTCCAGCTCTTCAAGAACTGTCAGCTCCAGCTCAGTACCGCTGAGACGAGCAGCATAGGACAGCACATCCTGCAGCCCGAGCACAGCCGATTGAAGAGCCCCGGGATAGGCGAGAATGGCAAGAGACAAGTGTTGCGGCATTTGGCCAATCTAGCATATCAAATGTCATATGCGCCACTCGTTCAAAGGCCGCGCCGGATCTAGAGATTCTCCTGCCCAACACACAGGAGATCCAAATGCCTCTTCCTTCAGCCCAGAACCCGGCCCAAGCTCGGCCTCTTGGCAGCCCGGCTTTTGAAAGCCTTACCGTGAACACCCGCTCTGACGGGTTTCTGGAAATACCCGCAGCCATGTTTTCCAACCTTGAGCCTGCGGACCTGGCCCTTCTCAGCCCACGCACCCGGTTCGGCGCCAATACCTGGCGAATTGAAACAGGCGCACGGACCCTGCTGGTGGATGCCGGATCGGGCCGCGCCCTTCAGGACCGGTTTCCGTCCAGCGGCAACCTGAATTGGCAGGCAGATACCAAGCAGTCCGAGCGGGACGCGGTCACCGACATCATCATAACCCATATGCATGCCGATCACATTGGCGGTCTATCGGCAGAAGGCACCTGTCTGTTTCCAAACGCCCGCCTGCATCTTCAGGCCACTGAGTGGCGGTTCTGGACCGATGAGGGCCTGCTGGCCAAAATGCCTGAAGCGCGCAGGCCCATGGTGCAAATGATCCAGACGCTGGCCGCACCGCTTGCCGCGCAAATCGTCCTGCATGAGGGCGAGGCCGATCTTGGGGCGGGCATCACCCTTCTACCGGCCCCCGGCCATACACCCGGCCACCAGATCGTGCACCTGTCGGACGGACCCCATGAAGCGCTGCTGCTGGCCGACGCGGTTGTGTCCGGCGCCGTGCAATTTCAATGTCCAGAAATCGAATATGCCCTCGACATCGATCCGAAGCAGGCGGCTGCGACCCGGCGGGACCTGTTTGACCGGATAGCGGCAGACGGCATTCCCTTTGCCGCCACCCATCTGGATACCCAGGCCTTCGGTACACTGGACAGGCAACCGCAGGGATGCCGGTTCCACCAGATCCTCTGAGGCCGGACCATGCAGCCAAGGGATTGATCCGGTGTTTTTCCATGGGCTATTGGAATATCGGGCGACAAGTCTGCACGACCCTCTAATAGCCCGCCGCGTGCCCGTCCTTGCGCGGATCGGAGCCCGCCGTCAGCAGGTGCCGGGCCTTGTCGATCATGATCGCCTGGCTGCCCCCAATGGCACTTGCGGCGGTTGTCACGCTGTGGCCCCGGGCCCGAAGCCCATCCAAGGTTGATGGCGGCACCAGCTTTTCCGCCTCCAGCGCATGGCTTTCCAGATCGAAAAACATGCGCGGGAAGTCGATGGCCGCCTGCACATCCATGCCATAGTCAATGATGTTGGTCAGCAGATGGGCATGCCCGCAGGCCTGGTAGTGCCCTCCCATGACGCCAAAAGAGAGCCAGGGCGCCCCGTCCTTGAGAGCCATGGCCGGAATGATCGTGTGCAGCGGCCGTTTGCCGCCATCAATGGAATTGGCGTGGCCCGGCGCGGCCTGGAACGACTTGCCGCGGCAATGGAGCAGCACACCGCTCTCCGGTGCGACAATTCCGGAGCCAAAATCGCTGAACAGCGAATTGATGAAGGACACGGACAGCCCGTCCTTGTCGACCACCGAAAGATAGACCGTATCGGTCTGCGGCGGCAGCAACGCCTCCGGCACCGTGCTGAGGCGCTGGTCCGGCGACATCTGCGCCGCCAGCCGGTCGAGATAATCCGCACTGATAAGGCTTGACGGGCAGATATCCATGTAACCGGGATCGGTGATGAACCGGTCGCGAACCGCATAGGCGATGCGGGCTGCCTCCATCTCCAGATGGAAACGCTCCGGCCCGATCGGGTCCAGATCTTCCAGCGCAAACCGCTCCAGAAGGCCGAGCATGACCAGAGCGATCACCCCCTGCCCGTTGGGCGGCAATTCAGCGATCGTAAAGCCTTTATAGTCGCGCAGCACCGGCGAAACCGCCGTTGTATGGCAGGCGGCCAAGTCGTCCATGGTCATCAGGCCGCCCCGGCTTTCAAGCGCCGCCACAATGTCCCGCGCAATCGGGCCAGAATAAAACGCGTCCGCACCGCCTTCACCGAGCGCTTCGAACGTTTCAGCCAGATGCGGATATTTCAGGATTGTGCCAACGGCAGGAGCGTCTCCGCCAATCAGATAGCGAGCTGCACTGACCGGATCCGCCTTCAGCTTGTCCACGTCCTGCACCCAGTCCCGGGCCACCCGGGGCGCAACGGGAAACCCGTCTCTTGCATAGGAGACCGCCCGTTTGAACAGGTCCTTGAAACTGCGGGTGCCGTGGGCTTTCAAAAGGGTTTCCCAGGCCCGCACCGCGCCGGGCACTGTGACCGCATGGGGCGAGGTGTCGGTGATTTCGCTTACCCCGAGCTCGGCCAGCTTTTGTGGCGTGGCAGCCCGCGGCGCGGCGCCAGAGCCGTTAAAGCCGGTGAGGCGGCCATCCGGCTCGGTGACAATTGCAAAACAGTCGCCGCCAAGGCCGGTCATGTGAGGTTCGACAACACATTGCACCGCAACGGCGGCAATGGCCGCATCCACCGCATTGCCGCCCTCGTGCAGAACCTCAAGCGCCGCGCTGGTTGCCAGGGGATGGGAGGTGGCAGTGGCCGCAGTGCGGGCAAAAACCGGGGAACGGCCCGGTGCCTGAAAGTCGCGATTCACGTCATTTCCTCCCACCCTTTGGTGTTATTCTTTCCCATATGCCGCAGCTGTTTCTGCGCTGTGACACCTAGTCGCCCGCCCGCCGGTCTGTTAGCAAATTCCCATGTGCGGCAGCACCTTAAGGAGAAGCGGGCAAATGCGCAAATCTCTTTCGGCAGGTTCTGGAGCGCGCACAGCCCCACCGGCAGACGCCTGCGCAAAGGGCAGATCGCTGCAGTTTTGACGCGAATCGCCCCAAGCCCCGCAGGCACGGCCCGATATGACCCAAGGCAAGGAAGATTGGCAATGGCAAATGGCATCTCACTTTCAACGGCGGAAACCATCTCTTCTGCGGCGTTTGCAAAAGCAGCGGAACTCGGCCTGAAGCCCCTCACGGTTGCCGTTCTGGACGCAGGCGGTCACACGGTGCTGCTGAAGCGCCAGGACGGCTCGTCGAACCTGCGTCCGCAAGTGGCCTTCGGCAAGGCCAATGGTGCGCTTGCGGTGGGGACTGGTACCCGCTGGCTGAACGCCAATGCGGAAAGCCGCCCCCATTTCATCAACGCGCTGAACGGAGCAGCCGGCGGCACCATCATTCCTGTTCCGGGCGGCGTGCTAGTCAAGGGCCCCGAAGGGGAGACCCTCGGCGCTGTCGGCATCACCGGCGACACTTCCGACAATGACGAGGCCTGCGCCATCGCCGGCATTGAAGCCGCCGGCCTCACACCCGACGCTGGCTGAAGAAAAACCGGACCGCTCCCCAGCACGCCTTTCAAAGGCGGACTGGTTTTGGACGAGCGCACATTTTTGCCGCATGTACTGAAAAACATCCCCGCTTCGGCTTCGGGAATGAGAGGGGCCCGGCAAGATTGGGAACGACCGCCCCGGGAGTGGCAACGCTCATTTTTGCGGCCCCGCAGCATACACTCCTTCATCTTGAGGAGGCCAAAGGCATCCTCAAAAGATGGGCCGCATAATCGGAACAAGCAGCCCCTGCCTCGTGACAGGCCTTCCGTCTTGCGCAGGATGAGGCGGGAGAATGCCTCAGGCTTTGAAAACAGGCTGCGCGCAGCCCATATGCCATCCCGGCCTTGCGCCGGGACCGCAGCCACGCGGACAGAGCGCCGGTTTGGCCACGCACCGGCCAACCGGGCCCCGGCTCAGGACCGGGACGGCGCAGAAATCCGGGCATAGGTGACCACCCTTCAACGGAAACCCGCCGCTCTCTTCGCCCTGAGACAGGCCAAAGCCTACCCTAAAACAAACCCTTCAGGACTTGTCCGAGAGCTGATTGATCTTTTTCTGCATTTCGTCCAGCTGGCGCTTCATGTCGTCCAGATCGCCCGCATCCGATTTGGTTCCTTTGGCGCTGGAAGAGGCGGTCGGGGCTGAGGGGGAGCTGCTGTTGTCGCCTGCCGGGAAGGGCATGAACATCTTCATGGCCCGTTCGAACATTTCCGAGTTTCGCTTGACCTGATCCTCGATCGCATCAAAGGCAGTGGCGCCAAACGCCTCACTCATCTGGGAGCGCAGCTTTTCCTGTTCCTTGGTCAGCGAGGTCATGGAATATTCAAGGAAGCTGGGCACGAGCCCCTGCATGCTGTCGCCGTAAAAGCGGATCAGCTGGCGCAGGAACGTGACCGGCAGAAGGTTCTGCCCCTTGCCTTCCTGTTCGAAGATAATCTGGGTCAGCACCGACCGGGTGATGTCTTCCCCCGTCTTGGCGTCAAAGACCACAAAATCCTCCTCCCCCTTCACCATAACGGCCAGGTCCTCCAGCGTCACATACGTGCTGGTTCCCGTATTGTAGAGCCGCCTGTTGGCGTATTTCTTGATGATTGTGGGCTCGTTCGTTTTCGCCATCCGTACAGTCCGCCTGTCCGCCGTCCGGTCTGGTTCTCCAGCCGTCCGGACCGTTTCCCAACTGACGACAGGGCATTTTCAAAAAAATCCTGTCATCTCCTCCGGTTAAGAGACTAAGCCAATCCTATCGGCTCGTGCCAGCTTTTTATGTGCACTGACGAAAGGATGATGCCGCAAATGCGAAATCTGTCCGTTGATAAGGGGTCCTACGGTTGACAGGTCCGGGCCGTCAGTTTCTAGTCGCTGCATCATCAAGGATCAGAAGATGCCGAAAGGGCATCGGTCTTTTGCGGCCGTCCGGCCCACAGTCCTGGAGAATAGTATGAGCGCGTCCACCGATATTGTCATTGTCAGCGCAACCCGCACCCCCGTCGGCACGTTCAACGGGTCCTTTGCCAATGTCCCGGCCCATGATCTGGGCACCATCGTCATGAAGGCGGCCATGGAGCAGGCCGGCGTCACCGGCGCCGAGATTGACGAGGTCGTTTTCGGCCAGGTGCTGACCGCAGGCCAGGGCCAGAACCCGGCCCGCCAGGCGGCCATCAATGCGGGCATTGCCGAAAGCGCCTCTGCCTGGACCTTGAATCAGGTCTGTGGCTCGGGGCTGCGCACCGTCGCCGTGGCCGCCCAGCAGATCCAGACCGGTGATGCCACCATCATGCTGGCAGGCGGCCAGGAAAACATGTCGCTTTCCCCCCATGCCGCCCATATGCGCGCCGGTTACAAGATGGGCGACTACAAGATGATCGACACCATGATCAAGGACGGCCTGTGGGACGCGTTCAACGGCTATCACATGGGCCAGACGGCAGAAAATGTTGCCGAGAAATGGCAGATCAGCCGTGACCAGCAGGACGCATTCGCCGTTGCCTCCCAGAACAAGGCGGAAACGGCCCAGAAAGCTGGCAAGTTCAAGGACGAGATCACCCCGGTCACCGTCAAGGAGCGCAAGGCGGAGCGGGTTGTCGAGGACGATGAATATATCCGCCACGGCGCCACCCTGGAAAGCGTGGCCAAGCTGCGCCCGGCCTTCACCAAGGACGGCTCGGTGACCGCTGCCAACGCCTCCGGCATCAATGATGGCGCCGCCGCCATTCTGGTGATGAGCGCGGCCGAAGCGGAAAAGCGCGGCCTGACGCCGCTGGCCCGCATCGCCTCCTGGGCAACGGCGGGCGTGGACCCGGCCATCATGGGCTCCGGCCCGATCCCGGCCTCCCGCAAGGCGCTGGACAAAGCCGGCTGGGCCGCTGCCGATCTGGATCTTGTGGAGGCCAACGAAGCCTTTGCCGCGCAGGCCTGTGCCGTCAACAAGGACATGGGCTGGAATCCGGACATCGTCAATGTGAATGGCGGCGCCATTGCCATCGGCCATCCGATTGGCGCCTCCGGCGCGCGCATTCTGACCACGCTGCTGCACGAAATGAGCCGGCGCGACGCCAAGAAGGGCCTTGCCACCTTGTGCATCGGCGGCGGCATGGGCGTGGCCATGTGCCTGGAGCGCTAAAGCGCCCAGGCTGCGCGCGGCGGCTTTGAAAGCCTGAACCTTGAAAGAGCTCTCAGCTCCGGCAGCCGCAGCGCCCCATCAAGACAGGGGAATCTGGTGCGGGGAACGCCAGATTTTCCAGATCCGGCTCTGGTGCCTCTGGGCAACTGGGCGCCGGGACCCCAGCCGGAAGCGCTTTTTCAAAGGAGACGCTTCGCAATTCAAAAGAGCCGGAAAGGCCCAACTTGATGTCAGGAGGAACGGAAATGAACAAGGTTGCATTGGTCACGGGTGGAACACGCGGCATTGGCGAAGCCATTTCGCGCGGCCTGCTGGACGCAGGCTATACCGTTGCAGCCACCTATGCAGGCAACACGGAAAAGGCGGAAGCCTTCAAGGCGGAAACGGGTATCCACGTTTATAAATGGGATGTGTCCGACCCCGATGCCTGCGCCACCGGCGTGGCCGTGGTGGAAAAGGAGCTCGGTCCGGTGGATGTGCTGGTCAACAATGCGGGCATCACCCGTGATGGCATGTTCCACAAGATGGATTTTGCCCAGTGGCGTGCCGTTCTTGCCACCAATCTGGATTCCATGTTCACCATGACCCAGCCGGTGATCACCGGCATGCGCGGGCGCGGCTCGGGCCGGATCATCAACATTTCCTCCATCAACGGCCAGAAGGGCCAGATGGGCCAGACCAACTATTCCGCCGCCAAGGCAGGCGTTATCGGCTTCACCAAGGCACTGGCCCAGGAAAACGCCTTCAAAGGCATCACGGTCAACTGCGTCTGCCCGGGATATATCAACACGGATATGGTTGCCGCCATGCCGGAAAAGGTGCTGGAATCCATCGTCTCCAACATCCCGGTCGGCCGCCTCGGCCACCCGCAGGAAATCGCCCAGACGGTGGTCTACCTCGCCTCAGACGCCGCCGCCTTCATGACCGGCGCGGTGATGACCATCAATGGCGGCCAGTATATCGCCAACGGCTGACAGCCTCTAGGATCTGTGAATCCTATATGTCCACAGACCCTAGTCCTTGGGTCCGGCTCGCTTCCGGGCCGGACCATACGGGCATTCTTAAAAGACCACTCCCGGCACATTTGCCCGAACCAAGGACAATCGTCTGCTTGAGCAAAGGCTCAAGCAGCTGCAACGTTGCGCAGGAACGCTTCAATCTTGTCACGAAGGTCTGTCGTGCTGCGAGCCGTTTGGTTTGAACTGTCGAGCACATTGTCGGCGGTGTGGGTCGTTTGAGTCGCCCCATTTGCCACATCATGCATGTTTTCCGTAGCCAATCGGGTGCCTTGAGCCGCCTCGGAAACGTTGGAAGAAATTTCAGACGTCGCAGCCCCCTGCTCTTCCACAGCACCTGCAATTGCAGACGTATAGCCGTTCACCTCTTCCATGATCTTGGTGATGTCCTCAATCACCGCAACGGTCTCGCGCGTTGAGCCCTGAATCGCCGAAATGTGGGAAGAAATCTCCTCTGTTGCTTTGGACGTCTGAGTCGCCAATTCCTTGACTTCCGCGGCCACCACTGCAAAGCCTTTCCCAGCTTCGCCAGCACGTGCAGCCTCAATCGTAGCATTCAAAGCAAGAAGGTTTGTCTGTTCGGCAATGGCCTGAATCAGACTGACCACCTCACCGATTTTCTGCGCGGCTTCATCCAGACTTGCGACCTTGTGATTGGACGTCTGCGCGCTCTCACTCGCCTTGGCAACAACCTGACTGCTCTGGTTGACTTGGCGATTGATTTCTCCAATTGAAGCGCTGAGTTCTTCAGCGGCAGAAGCAACCGTTTGAACGTTTGCCGTTGCCTGTTCAGAGGCAGCCGACGCACTGCTCGATCGTTCCTCTGTCTGACTAGCAATAGACTTCAGGCTGACAGCCGCTTCATTCAGCCGGCTTGTGTTGTCATCCACGGTTTGCAGGGCAAGCTGAACATCACTTTGAAAGTCTCGAATAAGACTTTCCATAGTCTCTTGGCGACGCATCTGGATCAGGTTGTCTTCTTCGGACTGCGCTTCCAGCTCCTTGCGCACCTGCGCGTTGTCCCGGAAGACAGCCACCGCACGACCGATCGCTCCAATCTCGTCAGAGCGCTCTGTGCCCACGATCGGAGTGTCCAATTCGCCTTCGGCTATCCTGCTCATGGACGCGGTGACAGACGCCAGAGGCCGTGCAAGCAGCCTGTGGAACAAGGCGGCCAAGGTGACAAGCATGATGACACCGGCAACAAGCGTACCACCCACGGCCGCATAGCGCGACCTGTTCAAGCTGGCATAGGCCTCTGCCTTGTTCAGCGACATGCCGATATACCAGTCGGACGCGAGAGGAAGATTTTCCAGCTTTGTGAACGACACCAAGCGGTCGCCGTCCTGGGTCGATACCGTCTGCAAATCAGACGCCATCGCCGGCACGTTTTCCGGGAACAGTTCAGATATGTTTTTCGTCAAAAGCTCTTTGTTGGGATGAACCAGAATGTCTCCCTTTTCATTCACCAGGAAGAGATAGCCAAGACCATGCAGGTCAAGCTCGCCCAGCAATTTATTCAAACCTGTGATGCTGAAATCGCCTGCATAGACACCTTTCAGGTCGCCTCCTTTGTAAATGGGGTTGACGACGGCGATCACGAGCTCGCCGCTGACCTGATCCAGATAAGGTTCGCTCAAGGCGATGGAACCTGCGTCAACTGCGGTTTTGTACCAAGGACGCCTGCGCGGATCATAATCGGCCGGAGCATCCCAATAAGGCCATGTGTAGAGCTTGCCGCTCGATTGTTCGCCGAAATAGCTGTTAACGAAGGTTTTTTGCTGCACTTCATTGTCGACCAACTCGAGGCCCATTTTAGGGGCAGCTGCGATGGGCACGGACGCCATTTCGGCAAGCAGCATCCGCCCTTGAAACCAGTTTTCGACGGTTTGCCGGGAAGACAGGCCCGATGTTTCAGCAAACCCTTCGAGTTCTTCGGTTTTCGCAGTTCGCTGCATCGCATCATTGTAGATGGCGAATCCAGAGAAAACGACGGCAACGACAATGGTCGCTGCAATGAGAATCTTGGCGATAGCGCTGGTTTTTCGACCTGCGATAGACACATTCATCAAACTGCTCCTGAGCTTTATGTGTCCATGAGTAAGTTTTCAGGATTAAATTACAGTTAAATATTCAAGCCCCTTATACGCATTCAAAAATCATGACGGCAATATTCAGTCCGAAAGTTCTAAATACAAAGATCATCAATCCTTGAAATTATCATGACAAATTCATGACATTATGACAATTTTTTAAAGTTGAACAAATTCACCCTGTGACAAACAATATATTGTCAGCGTTATTATAACCAATGCACTTTGTTACAATGGTGGTGGGCGAGAGTTACGGACTGAGGCAATGGGGAAAATTGCCCTTCAGGCGCGGCGAGTTGACAGTCTGATGGAACACTCCAAGGCGCGAGCGAGCAGCACAAACGGAGCCAGCAAACAAACAGCGGCCCGACCAGTTTCTGCGGTGCACCATTTTTTCCTTTCTCCCGCCAGAGAAAAACCTTAGAAATCTGTCAAGAGAACAAAGTCAACGACGGCCTGAGAGCAGACATTTGCTGCGGCGCAGAAGTCAGGAAGTTTGGGTTTCGAACTGTCCCTCGCTGCGCAACGCTCCAACGGCCGCTCTCCGGACAAAGGTCAAAGCGCTGCAACTGCCCGAGTATCAGCGATCCCCATGCTCGATCATTTCAAAGTAGCATCCGTCTGAAAGAGAATTAAGATTTCATGGCCGATTGGAAATTAGAAGAGACCTATCAGACGAGTGCTGGCTCCGTTGCTGCCGGCCGCGCTGGCAGTGGACCAGACCTCGTGTTGGCGCATGGCTGGCCATGGTCTTCGTTTTCTTGGCATCGGGTCATTCCTGAGTTGGCGAAGTCCTTTACGGTTCACTGGTATGACATGCCTGGCTACGGCCAATCGGACAAATCGGAAACCCAACGGACGTCTCTGGATGTCCAGGGCGAGGTATTCGCCGAGATGTTGACGCATTGGGGGGTGTCCAGGCCTCGAGTGATCGCACATGATTTCGGCGGTGCAACCACGCTCAGGGCGCATCTGCTGCATGGATGCGAGTTCGAGAGATATCTGCTGATGAACATAGTGGCGATGCGTCCCTGGGGTTCAGAGTTCTTTGATCATGTCGGGCGACATATCGAAGCCTTTCAGGGCTTGCCACCACACATCCATAAGGCGGTGGTTGCAGCTTACATCGAGGGTGCTTTGGTGAATCCCATTCCTGCGGAAGACTTCGAGGCTTTGGTTGCTCCATGGCTCTCCAAGGAGGGTTCCACGAGTTTTTATCGCCAATTCGCTCAAGCTGACGAAAAATACACAGAGGAAGTCGAGGCTCAGTTCGGCGAAATTCGCTGCCCCGTGAAAATCGTTTGGGGTGAAAATGACCCTTGGATACCGCTCGAAAGAGGCAAAGCCCTGCATCAACTCATGCCAAAAGCAGAGTTCACGACCATCGCGGGCGCAGGACATATGCCCCAACTTGAAAAGAGGGATGAAGTTCTCCGGGAAGTTCTAGACTTCTTCCAGTAGGCCGACGCTCACAAAAGTGGTCGTTCAATGCAAATAGAGGGCGTCCGGTCTTTTCGCCTTTAGGTGGATGGCTTTTCGCGATACGCTTTAGTTTCGCGTCAAATGTTTCCTCGGATTCGTCGCAACCGAGTTCGTGGGCAGCGTCGCGGAATTTGTCCACTTGGCTCTTTTCCACCTTCTCGTGTCCCTTCTTGCTCATGTCGAATTCCAGTACCCCTGATTACGAATTCATAGCATTTATTGATGAGGCTGGGGACCCTTCGTTGAAGCGGGTTCGGCCGATCGATGAAAAGGGCGGAACCGAATGGATGGTGGTTTCCGCAGTTCTCGTCAGCCGGTCTCACGAACAAGACCTTGATACCTGGCTGCAAGAAACAGCAACACGCATTTCAGATCCAGGCGCCAAGGTTCTCAAGTTCACTAAGCGAACGCCGGAACAACGCGTCATCATTTGCAAGCACATGGCTGAGCTGCCGATGCGCATTTTTGTTGTGGCATCCAACAAGAGAAACATGCGCCGACACAGGAACACCAATGCTGAGAAAATCGACTCCAAACAGTGGTTTTACAATTGGCTCACCAGACTGTTGGTTGAGCGCATTACCGATTATTGCCACCGCCGCGCCGACCGTCATGGCCTTGAGCGACGACATGTAAAGTTCGTCTTCTCCAAAGCAGGGGGCCACTCCTACAGCCAGACCAGAGCTTATCTGCAATACCTCAAGATGCAGTCTGTCGGCGGAACCACGTTTCTAAGTCGCCGCACCGTAGAAGCCGATGTTTTGGATTGGCACCTTGTCGAAGAGTTCGAACACTACAAAAGAGCTGGACTGCAATACGCGGACATTCCCGCAGGGGCTTTCTATCAAGCCATCGACAACTTGGACACCGGCCCTTGCGATACACGCTATGCAGAAGCTTTAGAGCCTCGGATGGCCATGGATGTTGACGGCGTTGTTCGTGATTACGGCGTCACGATCCAGCCGCACAGAGAATGGCTAATCCCCATAGGCGAAGATCAGCGTGAGATTTTTCGTTTTTATGGCTACACATTCAGCGGTTTATAGCAGGGTCCCGGTCCTTGTTTCGTCCAAAGCGGATAGGTCAACTCTTTTTGTTTGACCGTCTTTGAATAAGCTTGGGCTCTCACCAAGCGAGGGTAACTCCGGCAACCCTGCCTTTTTGGATCTTAGTTGAAACAACCAGAATCGTCAAGATTCCTGTATATCTTTCCGCTTTCGAAACGACCTGCACCAGAACTGAAAAGATAGCTGATACGGCTTCCTGTAGTGCTGTTTCTTCGCCTCAACAGGTTGCCTATAGGTGAGGCCCTTGCCTTTGACACCAAGCAACGCGATTGCAGACCGTTCCACATTCGAAACACCAAGCTTCACGCGGTTCGAATAGCGGAAATCGAACTCTACTAGATACCGGTGCAGGTGCCGTTCTGCGTGACCTGCCACGGGATTTTTCCTCCACTGTTGATTAGAGTCCGACCCAATTTGAGGACGGACAATGAAGCGAACAAGATTCACGGACGAGCAGATCATCGGCATCCTTGCCGAGCATGATGCGGGCGCAAAGTGCGCGGATCTGTGCCGCAAACACGGCATGTCTGAAGGCACCTTCTACAACTGGAAAGCCAAGTTTGGCGGTATGACAGTGTCATGAGCCAAACGGCTGAAGGCGCTCGAAGATGAGAACGCGAAGCTGAAGAAGCTTCTGGCCGAGCAAATGCTGGATCTGGCTGCCATGAAGGAGCTGGTTTCAAAAAAGTGGTGACGCCTGCCGTGAAGCGCGAGGCGGTCGCGCACCTGGGGTCCCTGCTCGGGCTCTCGGAACGGCGGGCGTGCCGGATTGCCGGGGCGGATCGTAAAATGGTCCGCTACGAGGCGCAGCGTGCACCAGACACGGCGCTGCGTGGCCGCTAGCACGAACTGGCCAATGAACGACGGCGCTTTGGCTATCGGCGCCTGTTCGTTCTATTGCGGCGCGAAGGGGAGCCGTCCGGCATCAACCGGATCTATCGGCTCTACCGGGAAGAAGGCCTGACCGTGCGCAAGCGAAAGGCCCGACGCAAGGCAGTTGGGACGCGGGCGCCAATTCTGGTCGAGGCGCGACCCAATGCACGCTGGTCACTGGATTTCGTTCATGACCAGTTGGCTAATGGTCAACGTTTCCGGGTGCTCAATGTGGTCGACGACGTCACCCGCGAATGCCTTGCTGCGATCCCGGACACCTCGATCTCAGGGCGGTGCGTGGCGCGTGAACTCACCGCCTTGATCGAACGCAGCGGAAAGCCAGGAATGGTTGTCTCGGACATTGGAACGGAACTGACTTCGAACGCCATCTTGCGGTGGTGTTCGGAGCACCGGATCGAGTGGCACTACATCGCGCCGGGCAAACCGATGCAGAATGGCTTCGTCGAGAGTTTCAACGGTCGCATGCGTGACGAACTGCTCAACGAGACCATGTTCCGCAACCTGGCTCATGCGCGGGTCGTGATCACTGCCTGAATTGCCGACTACAACACCGAACGCCCACACTCGGCGTTGGACTATCAGACCCCCGCCGAATACGCCCGGACCCTGACCGCCGCAATCGCCCGACCCGCTACGCGATCTGAAAGCTCCGCGCGACGGGCGATTGCTCAACCTGCGCCGAATGGCGTAAACACCAATAGGGCTCAAGTCGCAGCTGGATGAAAGTTCAGTGGCAGGTCATGCGCAGTGCTGATAGATGCCTTTCATGCCGCGCTAGAAGATCGAGAAATAGCACTCAATTGTGTTCGTGTGTGCTGTGCCGCGCACATATTCGTTTTCGCCCCGGTTTACCATTTCATGCGAGGCGAAGTGTTTGCCGATGGCCGGATACATGTGAGCCGTATCGGTCATCAGAGCAGTTTCACGCTCAATGTTCCTGCGCACGATGGGCTCAACACGAGCCGTAGATGCGCTATCGATATGGAAGCTGCGTGCCCTGCCTTCGCGTTCTACGAGGGTCAGGAGAGTGTTCTTACGCGCGCCGCCGCCTGTCTGTTTCGAAACGCCTACGGATTCCCCGCCCGCTTGCGTCTGAAAAACGACAGGAACGAGCGGCCCTTGCCGCCCTCTTCCGCCTCGCTGCGCAGGCGCACGCCGGTGACCTTGAGGTCGAACACGGCGACCATGTCCACCTGACCGTCCAGCAGCTCAATATTCTGTTTGGTCGGGTGGATGGAGAGCTGGCCGGTCAGTTCCACCGGCTCATAAACAGCGTCCGGCTGCCAGTCGGTCGCCAGCGTATAGCGGATGGTCTGGTTGGGATCGGGCGGCGGCATATGGCTGCACATGCCCGCTTCGGGCACCAGATAGCCGCTTGAGGCCGTTTTTCCGTTCTTGTCCAGAACCGGGATCACATAGCCTGGAATGACAACGTCCTGCCCATTCAGCGCCTCATTGCCGGCCATGATCGCCTTGGCCCGCTTCTGGGCGACCGATGCCATCTGGGACAAAAGCCCGTCCGTATCAACGCCTGACGCGGCCAGTTTGGCCTCGTCCCGGGAAAGCTGGTCCTGAAGCTGGGCGCGGATGCCTGCGTCAAGCGTGTTGCTGGCCAGCTCCTTACGCAGCCGGTAGACCTCGCCAAGGGTGCGCAGCTGGGGGAGCGGCAAAACCTCGAACGGGTTCTTGAACTTGGCGGCCTTAGGGTCAACCAGATCCGGCCAGTCAACCTTCTTCGCCGCGAGGGCAGGCTGAGCCAGACCCAACAGCAGCGTCACGAACACCGCTTTTGAATAAAACGCCCTGCGCATGGGACTGTCTCCCCTGTCTCGAAGGTCACCCGACCCGCATATCAGACCCGGGCCCAGGGTGCACGGTCAATTGCTGGTGATGACAAAGGTTTCATATGGCCGTTTTGAGGCCTGTCTCCAGGGAAAACCCATCTCACTTGAGAGAGAACCATATGACCGGGGTTGGAGGTCTTGCGGATCAAGCTGCGAAGCAGAGCTGGAAAGAGGGGCATGAGATCGCTCCGGGCGGGAAATCGGGGCGCAATCTGGGTTTGAACCTTGACCCGCCTGCCCCTGTGCCCCTATCTGCCGGGAAACAAACCCAAAGAGAGCTGCAGCCCCATGGAACTGGAACACGCCCCGAATGACCCGACACGCAAGGAGCTGTCACCGCTTCTGAAACTGGCGCTGGAACTGGGTCCACTCGGGATCTTTTTCCTGTTCAACGCCCGGGGTGAGCAGATTGCCGCCGCCTTTCCCTTGCTTCAGGCCGTCGGCAAGCCGATCTTTCTGGCAACCGCCGCCTTCATGGTGGCCATCAGCGTGTCGCTGGCGGTGTCCCTGTGGCTCACCCGGCGGCTGCCGGTGATGCCGCTTGTGTCCGGCGTGGTGGTGCTGGTGTTCGGCGCGCTGACCCTTTGGCTGCATGACGATCTCTTCATCAAACTCAAACCGACCATCGTCAATTGCCTCTTCGGTGCGGTGCTGCTGGGCGGGCTTTTGTTTGGCAAATCGCTGCTCGGCTACGTGTTTGACAGCGCCTTCCGCCTGACCGATGAGGGCTGGCGGAAACTGACCTTCCGCTGGGGGGTGTTTTTCTTTGTTCTGGCGGCCATCAACGAGATTGTCTGGCGCAATTTCTCGACAGATTTCTGGGTCAACTTCAAAGTGTTCGGCGTCATGCCGATCACTCTGATCTTCACCTTCACCCAGCTGCCCCTGATCCATAAATATGCGGTGACCGACGAGGGCAGCAGCCAGGACCCGTCAGATGCCCCGAACACCGGCAGCTAACAGAACGGCATTCCGCCAGACACACGCCCTCAAACAAAGCATGCCGTGTTCAAGGGAATGTCAAACCGTTTTGTCAGTTGCTTTGACACCTTCGATGTGAGGCAGCGAAGGGCGAATCCAGCCAAACACGATAGGCTCTGCAAGGTAGACCCGCACCTTGTGTCACTTCACGCTGGTATCAGACCCCGGACGCAACCGCTTCCGGGGTCTTTTCCGTTGGTCAGTAGCCATTCCCATGGCCGAAGGAGACATCCCGCCGGGCACCGGTGATGGAGACGGAAAAACCTGCAATCACGTCAATCAGGGCAATCACCATCAGAATGAAAAAGAGAGACGTTGCCGCCGGCTGCAACACCAGAAATTCCACCAGATAGGCCACGAACACGAGCACGGAAAACATGTGGTCCAGAAGCGCAGTGGAGCCGATGCGCGTCGCCTTCAGGATTTCGATGAACAAAAACACCAGGCCAAGCGTGATCAGAAGATCGCTTGCCAGAAGCTGAAAGGTCGCCCCGGAGACCATGGTCACCGAAATGACCGGCTCGGCCCAGAAGCCCGGATTGCCCGCCCCGGAGGTGAAGGCCAGGGCATTGTAGATCAGAAGGGTGAACAATGTGAAGGGAATGGCCGAGAAGAGGCGCATCATGAAGCTCCGGGTGATCCTGGGGGACAGTCTGCAGGCAGCCTGCCGAAAGTCGGTGGACAGCCGCGACCTGACACGATCAGCAAAGCGATTTCAAGGCAAAGAAAAAGGCCGGCCTGTCGAAACAAGGCCAGCCTCAATCCTGGTCTGCCATCCGGCGATCCAACCCGAAAACGATGCTTATGCGTCGTCTTTCGGGGAAAGGATCTGACGGCCCCGGTACATGCCGGTCTTCAGGTCAACGTGATGCGGGCGACGCAGTTCACCCGAATCCTTGTCCTCGACGTAAGTCGGCTGCTTCAGGGCGTCCGCAGAACGGCGAAAACCGCGCTTCATGCGCGAGGTTTTTCTCTTTGGAACGGCCATTTTGTTTTTCTCCGTGGTCCATAACCGCGCGGCCCGGACCGGGTTAGCCCGGGGCGTGGCGTCACGCAACGTGTTGGAATGCGCGGCGTTATACAGGCAACGCCAGCGTTTTGCCACCCCAAAGACGAAATTTTCTCAGTCTATTTATTCCATCCCCCCGGACCGCGCCAGCGGCACAGGCTCATTTCCCCAGAACACAGCCGAAAATCGGCCCTGCGGAGCCCACCCGCGCATGGTTCTTCGCAGATAGCCGCCGGTGCCCGGACGAGGGTTTGGCAGGGTTGCGGCCTTTTGGGTTGGGCAGGGCCGTTGCCAGACGCGCCGCCTCCACCGTGCTCAGATCCTTGGCTTTTTTGCCAAACCAGGCCTGGGCGGCAGCCTCGGCCCCGAAAATGCCCTCTCCCCATTCGGCAATGTTGAGATAGATTTCCAGAATGCGCCGTTTGGTCAGCATCGCGTCCAGCATCAGGGCGAGCGGCAGCTCCAGCACTTTACGCACATACGAGCGCTCGCCCCATAAAAAGAGGTTCTTGGCGGTCTGCATGGTGATGGTGCTGGCCCCGCGCGGGCGTTCGCCCTCGCTGAGCGCGGTCACCTGATCCTTCAGGAGGCTCCATTCCACCCCGTTGTTGGAACAGAAGCGGCTGTCCTCGGAGGTGATCACCGAGCGGATGAGATTGGGTGAGATGTCCTCCAGCGGCACCCATTGCCGGTCAACCCACAGGAACTGGGCATAGCGGGCCATCATCAAGGTACTGACCGGGGGCACGACGGAATAGAGCACGGTCAGGGCCGGTGGCAGCAGCAGGACCAGCACAAGCGCCTGGATCATCCGCTTGCGCAGATGCGGCCAGAGCGGCAGGGCCCCGGCCACAGGGCCGGACGCGGCCGCGCCGGATCCGCGGCCGGATTTCCGCTCAGCCTTTCCGGCCTGTTTCGCTCCGGCAGTGCCGCTGGCTTTCCGCCCCTTTGCGGAGGCGGATTTTCCGCGGCCTGCCGGGGCCTTGCCCGCTGCTCGTGCCCGTGCCATTCAACTCCCGTTCAATTCCCGTTCCGCATCGACCATGAAATCGCGTGTGACCGGAACGGCATCCCGTTCTTTGGACAACAACAGCTGAAACACCATGTTTGAGCCGTGCAAAAAGCCAAGTTCCACAGCACAGAGATAAAATTCCCACATGCGGCAGAAGGCCTCGTCATAAAGTTCTGCGGCTTCGGCCCGCTTGTCCTGAAACCGCAGCCTCCAGTCCCGGATGGTATAATAATAGTGCAGCCGGAGGATTTCCGCATCGCACACCCATAGCCCAAGCCGCTCCGTGGAGGCAAAAACTTCCGATAGGGCAGGCACATATCCGCCGGGGAAAATATATTTGCGGATGAAGGGCCCGGTGGTGCCCGGCGGCGTCATGCGGCCGATGGAATGCACAACCGCAAAGCCCTGGTCCGTCAGACACTCCCGGATCTTGCCGAAATAGGCATCCAGATGGCCGATGCCCACATGTTCCATCATGCCGACGGAAATGACCCGGTCAAACCGGCCTTCAAATTCCCGATAATCCTTCAGCACAAAGCGCACCCGATCCTCCAGCCCGGCGGCGCGCACCCGCTCTTCGGCAATCTTGACCTGTTCCGGCGAGACATTGAGCGAAGTCACTTTCGCACCGGCTTCGGCCATGCGGATGGCCAGCGAGCCCCAGCCGCCGCCGATCTCCAGCACCTCCATGTCCGGGCGCAGGTCCAGCTTGGACACCAGATGGGTGAGCTTGGCCGCCTGCGCGGCCTCAAGGCTCTGATCCGGGGTGGTGTAATAGGCACAGCTGTAGTTCAGCCCCTCGTCCAGAAACAGGCGGTAGAGATCAGTCGACAGGTCATAATGATGCCGGGCCTGGGCCTTGGCCCGTTCCACGCTGTTTTTCTGCTGCCGCCGGCGCAGCGCCTTCCAGCCCTTGCGCAACAGTCCCTGCACCGGATGGGCGCCAAGCGGGGCCCGGTTGATGGAAAACAGGAACATGAAGTCATAGCATGTCGAGCCCTCCTCCATGGTCAGCGTGCCGTCCATATAGGCCTCACCCGCCGCCAGCTCAGGATTGAGAAAGAGGGAGGTGTGCAGTTTCCTGTCGTGCAGGCGGATGGTCACTGTGGGCCCGTCGTCGCCGGAGCCGAAACTGTGCAGAACACCACCGGCATCGTACACTCGCATACGCCCGCGTTTGATGAAGGACCGCAACAGGCTCGACAGCAATTTCATAAAGATCACCTTTGGAAAAGACCCCAGGCCGGGAGCGGGACGCACCCGGCTTTGACACTTGAAACATCTGATTTTTCAAATTCCAGTCTTGACGATACAGGGATTTGGTTTCAGGGAAACCCGGACTTTGGCAAAGCAGGCAGAATTCTGCCCGGAGTGGACCGTGACATTTGATCTGAAGCAGCACCTGACGACCCAGGCCCGCCAGGTGGAGGCCGCCCTCGCCCGCGTCCTGGACGGCGCCGTACTGGAAGGCGAAATTGTCCGGCCCGCGCGGCTGCTGGCGGCCATGCGCCACGGCGCGCTGAATGGCGGCAAGCGCCTCCGCCCTATTCTGGTGATGGAGACGGCAAGGCTGTTCGGCCGGGCGGATGACGGTGTCGTGGAAGCGGCCTGCGCGCTGGAACTGATCCACTGCTATTCGCTGATCCATGACGATCTTCCGGCCATGGATGATGACGACCTGCGCCGGGGCCAGCCCACAGTGCACAAGGCTTTTGACGAAGCCGCCGCGATCCTGGCGGGTGACGCCCTGCTGACGCTTGCCTTTGACGTGATTACCGGTGAGGCAGTGCACGCGAATCCGGCGGTGCGGCTCAGCCTCAGCCGGGATCTGGCCCGCGCGTCGGGCCTTGGCGGCATGGCGGGCGGGCAGATGCTGGACCTGGAGTCTGAACACCGGGAGCGCAGCGAAGCGGAAATCCGCCAGCTGCAATCGATGAAAACCGGAGCCTTGCTGCGCCATGCCTGCCGGGCCGGGGCCGTGCTGGCAGATGCCGGTCCTGCCGACATTGACCGCCTGACCCGCTTCGGCGACGTGATCGGGCTGGCCTTTCAGCTGGCCGACGACCTTCTGGATGTGGAAGCCAGCCCGGAAGCAATGGGCAAGGCCACCGGCAAGGATGCGGAGGCAGGCAAGGCAACCCTGGTCGGCCTTCTGGGCACCGGCGCCACCCGTGCCGAGCTGACCCGGCTGCGGAACGAGGCCGACGCCCTGCTGGCGCCTTATGGGGAGGCCGCAACGGCTCTGCTGGCGCTGGCCGATTATATAGTCACCCGCCAGAGCTGACGGAGTGGGCCGGAAGCGGAGCGTAACGCAGGACTTGCCGAGTATCTATTCCGCAGGATCTTTCGGATCTGTGCCGAGGCGGCCGAAATCCGGGGCGTCGGTTTCCTGTCCCGCCTCGATGATCGACCGGCGGATGCCGCGCGTACGGTTAAAAAGGTCAAACAGCATGTCGCCGTCCCCCCAGCGGATCGCCCGCTGGACCGCCGACAGATCTTCTGAAAAGCGCGACAGCATTTCCAGAATGGCGTCCTTGTTGTTCAGACAGACATCCCGCCACATGGTCGGATCTGACGCCGCCAGGCGGGTGAAGTCGCGAAAACCGGACGCGGAATATTTGATCACTTCGGATTTGGTAACCGCCGCCAGATCATCGGCCGTGCCGACAATATTGTAGGCGATCAGATGGGGCAGGTGGGAAACGATGGCCAGCACCAGATCATGGTGCTTGGGGTCCATCACATCCACATTTGAGCCGCAGCCCTCCCAAAAGGCCTTAAGCTTGCCGAAGGCGGCCGGATCGGTCCCTTCCGGCGGTGTCAGAATGCACCAGCGTTGCTCGAACAGCGCGGCGAAGCCTGCATCCGGGCCGGATTGCTCTGTTCCGGCAATCGGGTGACCGGGAATGAAATGAACCCCGTCCGGGACATGGGGGCGCACCTGATCGACGACCGACTGTTTGGTCGAGCCCGCATCGCTCAGGATGGCACCTTTCTTGAGCGCAGGCGCAATCCACTTGGCCACTGCCTCGTTGGCGCCCACCGGAACACACAGGATAACGAGATCGGCGTCTTCCACAGCCACCGCCGCATCCAGCTCATAGCAGTCCCCAAGACCAAGCTCTTCGGCCCGGCGCAACGTGTCCGCAGAACGGGTGGACACCGAAATCTCCTTCACCAGACCCCGCTCACGGGCGGCAAGGGCAATGGAAGACCCGATCAGGCCGATCCCGATCAGGGCCAGCCGGTCAAAAAGGGGAGCACCAGTCATGTATTCTTGTTCTGCCTTCCGGCTTTTCCCAGAAAGTCTTTCAAATGTGCCACAACCGTCCGGTTGGCCTCTTCCGTACCGATGGACATGCGCAGCGCGTTGGGCAGGCCGTAATTGGCCACCCGGCGCAGCACGCAGCCACGCTCCAGAAGATAGGTATCCGCATCGGCGGCCTGCTTGCCCTTCTCGTCCGGGAAATGGATCAGCACGAAATTACCGACACTCGGCGTCACGGTCAGACCGAGCTTTTCCAGTTCCCCGCTCACCCAGGGCAACCACGTCTCATTATGCTCGACCGCCCGGGTCACAAAGGCCCGGTCGCGCATGGCGGCCGTCCCGGCGGCAATTGCCATGCCGGACATGTTGAACGGGCCTCGGATCCGGTTCATGGCATCGATGATGTGAGCCGGACCGAAGCCCCAGCCGATGCGCAGATTGGCAAGGCCATAAATTTTTGAAAACGTGCGGGTCATGACCACATTCTGAGAGGTCGCTGCCAGTTCCAGCCCGCTTTCATAGTCGTTCCGGCGCACATATTCACCATAGGCCGCATCCAGAACCAGCAGCACATGCGGGGGCAGGCCCGAATGCAGGCGCTTGACCTCCTCAAAGGGCAGATAGGTGCCGGTCGGATTGTTCGGATTGGCCAAAAAAACCATCTTGGTCCGGTCCGTCACCCGCGCCAGCAGCGCATCCACATCGGTGGTCAGGTCTTTTTCCGGCGCAACAACCGGGGTGGCCCCGGCAGCCCGGATGACAATTTCATAGACCAGAAACCCATGCTCGGAATAGACCGCCTCGTCGCCCGGAGCGAGATAGGCATTGGCCAGCATGGTCAGAACCTCATCGGACCCGGCGCCACAAATGATCCGCTCCGCGTTGAGGCCATAGACCTCCGCAATCGCAGCTCTGAGTTCCGCCGAACTGCCATCAGGGTAAAGCTCCAGATGGGCGGCAACCTCCCTGGCCGCCTCAACCGCAGCCGCACTTGCCCCCAGCGGGGATTCATTCGACGACAGTTTATGCAGGGTCTTGCCATGGGTGCCCTTGGACTTTCCGGGCACATAGGCGGCAATATCCAGCACACCTGCTCTCGGTTCTGGGCGGTCCGGCGTCCTCACCGGCATTTCCCTCACTGTCGTCATGTCGTCCCTATCACTTCATCCTTGCCGCCTCCGGCCGGCAGGTCGGCGCTGCCGAACTCGTCGTCAGCATCCCCTTCCGCATCGATCGGCGCCGCATAACCGCCAACCCGCCGCAAGACACCGGGCTCAGCCCCGGCCTTTTGACAGGCGTCCCGGACATCTTCCTCGCTAAGGTCTCCGGAAATCGCCAGAAGGGCATCCACCCCATTGGCGGAGCGGAAGAAACTCATCACCTCAATGCCCTGATCCATCAGTCGGCCGGGCAGAAGATCCGACCAGCGGGCATCATACACCGCAATATCGGCACTCTCCGCGAGACTGTCCGCCTTGCCCAGCACCAGGGCCGGCAAATCGGCGGGCCGCTCGTCCAGAACCACAAAGGGCAGCCGGGCTTTCACAAGAGCGCCGGTCTCGCTCAGACCCCTCCACCAGGGCAGATCCGCCCGGTCGCTGAGCGCAACAAGGCCGATGCCAGCCCTGGACAGGGCCACGGCATCCACCACATCGGCAGCATCGCTGCAAGGGTCCAGCTCCACCGAAAAGCCGAAATAGAAGCGGGCGAGATCCAGCATCTCGATCAGCTCGGCCCCGCCATCCAGAAATACGGTCACATCACCCTGCAGCCCGGTGCAGGCGCAGATAATATCCCGCCACAAATGCTCCACCGTGGCCAGGGGCAGGACGCCCCGGTGCCGCTCGACCATCTGGCGCATGCTGTCGGCATCCCGTTCCGGATGGTGAAACCCGGATGGCACACCCGTGGCCATTCCGGCTGCGCGGATTGCAGTTTCTGCGTCAGCCCGGGCGATCAGGGCCTGATGGATCTCAGCGTCAATCCCGTCAACGCGCGCGCGCAGATCAGCAAGGGTCTGCCCGGTCTCCGGTGCTTGCGGCATATTCGCTCCAGCCTTGTTTACAGGTTCAGCGGCGCATAGTCATAGGCATGTGATCGCCCAAAGGCAAAAGAAAACGTTGACACTGCAAGCGCTGCACGGCTAGGTCGCCAGTCTGGCTGTTTGTCCCAGAGGATCTTGCGTCCGGCTTTCCGGGTTGTCAGGCCCGTCCGGGATGCACATCCAAGGCCTGCCAGACCAGAACGAGAAGACACCCGTTTCGCTCATGCCCGCTGACAGCACACCTCCAGCCGACCTGAAAAACCTGAACCCGGGCGAAGCCGAATCCCCGTCCAGCAAACTGGCGAAATTTCCCGCAAGCGCTCCGCTGGAATTGGATTCAGGTATCAAGCTCGGTCCCTGGCAGATTGCATATGAGACCTATGGCACGCTGAACGCGGACAAGTCCAACGCCATCGTCGTCTGCCATGCGCTGACGGGAGACCAGTATGTGGCCTCCACCAGCCCGGTGACCGGAAAACCTGGCTGGTGGCACCTTATGGTCGGCCCGGGCAGGCCTGTAGACACCAATCATTATTTCGTGGTCTGCGCCAATGTGCTTGGCGGGTGCCTCGGCACCACAGGCCCGGCCAGCCTCAATCCCGGGACCGGAACCCCCTATGGCCTCGACCTGCCCGTTGTCACGATCCGTGACATGGTCCGCGCCCAGGCCCGGCTGATCGATCACCTTGGCATCGAGACGCTGTTCGCCGTCATTGGCGGCTCCATGGGCGGCATGCAGGTGCTGCAATGGGCGGCCAGCTATCCCGAGCGGGTTTTTGCGGCCGTGCCGATCGCATCTGCCGCCCGCCACACCTCCCAGAACATTGCCTTTCACGAGGTTGGCCGCCAGGCGATCATGGCCGATCCCAACTGGCGCGGCGGCAATTACATCGAAGAAGGGGTCAGGCCCACCAAGGGGCTGGCGGTCGCCCGCATGGCCGCACACGTGACCTATATGTCAGATGAATCGCTGCATCAGAAATTCGGCCGCAACCTGCAGGACCGGGAGCGGCTGACCTTCGGCTTTGACGCGGATTTCCAGATCGAGAGTTATCTGCGCCACCAGGGCATGACCTTTGTCGACAGGTTCGACGCCAATTCCTATCTCTATGTGACCCGGGCCATGGACTATTTCGACCTGGCCCAGGAATTCGGCGGTGCACTGGCAAGTGCTTTCCGCAACACCCCGACCCGGTTCTGCGTCATGTCCTTCACCTCCGACTGGCTGTTCCCGACCTCTGAAAGCCGCCGGGTGGTCAAGGCGCTGAACGCGGCAGCAGCCAACGTGTCCTTTGTGGAAATCGAAAGCGACCGGGGCCACGATTCGTTCCTGCTGGACGTGCCGGAAATGTTTGACACCATTCAGGGCTTCATGACGGGGGCGGCCCGGGCCCGGGGCATCCCTGCCCCGGGGGAGGAGGCCTGAGCCATGACACCGCTCCCCAAAGACAGCCATACCGGAGAGGTCCGCGGGGACCTGAAGGTCGTTGCCTCCCTGGTGCCGGAAGGCGCCCGGGTTCTCGACATCGGCTCGGAGGATGGAACGCTGCTGGATCATCTGGTCCATCAACGCCGGGTGGACGGGCGCGGCATCGAATTGAGCCAGGCCGGGGTGAACCGCTGCGTTGCCAGAGGCCTGTCGGTGATCCAGGGGGACGCCGATACGGATCTGGACGACTATCCGGACCATGCCTTTGACGTGGTCATCTTGAGCCAGACCCTGCAGGCGACACGCGCGCCCAAGGAGGTCATGAGCAACCTGTTGCGGATCGGCAAGCAGGTGGTCGTCTCCATTCCCAACTTCGCCCATTGGCGCAACCGGATGCAGCTCCTGTTCCGGGGGCGGATGCCTGTGACCAAATATCTGCCCTATGAATGGTATGACACTCCGAACATCCACTTCTGCTCTTTGCGCGACTTTGTCGAATTGTGCCGCGAGCTGGATGCGGATGTGAACACGGCCATTGCCCTCAGCTCAAAGGGCAACAAGATCCCGGTCAACGCTCCCTGGTGGTTCTGGAATCTGGCGGCTGAACAGGCCGTGTTTTTGCTGAAGCGGTAAGCTTTGCCCGACAGAACATTCCCGCGCTCCGGCCGAACGGCAATGATCCCGGCTCAGGGCCGGGACGGCGCTGCGGCATGCAGCTCGCAAAGCCTCGTTCCAAAGAGCTTCAGACGGCCCTCGCTTCGTCCTCGGCAGCTTCGCAAAACGGCCCGGGAGCCGGGCCGCTCGGGACACGTCTCAGCACGCGCCCTCAAACACCTTCAGGCGCCCTTTTCGAGGCGGAGATGTTGTGTGGCCGCACGGCCCGTACCGGCTTAAGTCCGGTAGCCACCCCTTCGGGCAGGAACACCGGGCGCAGCACGCGCAGGCGGTTGCGCTTGCCGTCCGCGGGCAGGCTCTGGAAGACCACCTTTTCCGCCTCGACCAGAAGAATACCGCCAAAAAGCGGCCAGATCCGCCGTCCAATGCCCTCCCAGGTGCGGGCCGCCCGCAGGATCGGACGGGCCTTGGACGGCGGCATGAACAGGGCTTCCCTGTCCTGCAGCACGTTGAACTGGGTGCTTTTGAGAAGGTCCTTCAACTGCCCCCCGGAAAAGGGGCGGCCATAGCCGAAGGGTGACAATTCGGACCGGGACCACAGGCCCCGCCGATTGGCAACAACGGCAATCAGCCGACCGCCCGGCGCCAGCACCCGCCAGGCTTCCTTCAACACGTCTTCCGGATTGGAACAATGGTCCAGCGCATGCACAAGCATCAGCCGGTCAAAGGACAGGTCTGGAAAGGGCAGCGCGTCGTCTTCCACCAGGGTGCAGGCATTATCTTTCTCGCGCGGCCAGTGAACGGCCCCTTGCGGGGCCGGCATGGCGGCAATCGCCCGCTCGGCGGTTCCAAGATAGGGCCGCATGAACGGGCCGGCATAGCCGACCCCCAACAGGCTCTGGCCCTTCAGATCCGGCCACATCTCGGCAATCGGTCCCCCGATCAGACTTCTGAGCAGGCTTCCAAGCGGCAGATCATAAAAGGCACGCAGATGAACAACGTCGAGATACATCGGGGCAAGGACTCACATCAGGCAGATCTGTCGGGACCGTTTGACACAGGCCGGAAGCGAAAGCGCGCACGACCACACCTTGCCCTCCGGCATTCTGTTTGCCACTGTGGCGAACATCAAGTCAATCACTTCAGGACACCATCACCATGGCCTTGAACACCACAACCGAGATCCATCAGTTTCCCTGCCTAAGCGACAATTTCGGCGTACTGGTGCACGATGCGGACAGTGGCACGACCATCGCCTTTGATGTTCCGGACGCCGCCGCCTGCCAAAAGGCCCTGTCAGAGACCGGCTGGACCCTCAGCCACATCCTGATCACCCACCATCATTGGGACCACATTCAGGGGCTGGGCGAGTTGAAACAGGCGACGGGCGCTGTTGTCTACGGCCCTGCCCGCTCCCGCCAGAAAATCGCTGAGCTCGACCGGGTGGTGGAAGATGGCGACCATATTCTGTGCGGACCCTACGAGATCAAGGCGGTCTCCACTCCGGGGCACACGCTCGACCAGATTTCCTGGTTTATTCCCGCAATCGCTTTTGCCCATACGGGCGATACCCTGTTTTCCCTCGGCTGCGGCCGGGTGATGGAAGGGGACAAGGAGATGATGTGGTCATCCCTGAAAAAACTCATGCGGGAGCTGCCCGACGAAACCACAATCTATTGCGGCCACGAATATACAAAGGCAAATGCGGCCTTTGCCCTCACCATAGAGCCGGGCAATGCGGACCTGCAGACGCGGGCGCAGGAAGTGGACGGGCTGAGAGCAAACGGCGCGCCGACCCTGCCGACAACCATGGCCCGAGAAAAGGCGACCAACCCGTTCCTGCGCGCCGGAGAGCCTGCAGTTGCTGCCGCCCTTGGCATGGAAGGCAAAAGCCCCGTAGAGATTTTTACCGAGATCCGCACACGCAAGGACAATTTCTGAACCTGTTTCGCAGCCCGGCGTTCGGGAGGGAAAAATGCCGGGCCCGTTTTCCGGCAAAGCGCCTTCAATCCATCCGGCCAGCCCCCATATGGGGTCTTTCGGGATCATGTGAGGGCAGACATCATGACCACAACCCCAGATTCATCCACGCAACGCAGCGCCGAGCAGCGTGCCAAGGACGTTGTTCACCGTATTCTCAGCCAGGCCGAGCCGATACCGGCCCACCAGGGCGGCGGTCACAAGCTGGACATGCAGGTACTTTATGAGGAGGTCGTTGCCGCCTTGCGCGAAACCATTGATGATGTTGCCTATGCTGGAGAATGCTGACTGTGACCCCTTCTCCCAGCCTGAGCGCGGATGACATCGTCACATTGCTGAAAATGCAGCCCCATCCCGAAGGCGGCTTCTATGCCGAAACCTTCCGGGATCCGGAAACTGACGACACCGGGCGGGCAGCCTCAACCCTGATCTATTTTCTGCTGCCGGAGGGGGTGCGCTCACGCTGGCACAAGGTGGATGCGGTGGAAACCTGGCACTGGTACGCGGGCGCCCCACTGGAACTGTCCATCAGCGCAGACGGCCGCACAAAAGAGGGGCTGACCCTCGGCAACGATCTGCGCGCCGGGGAACGGCCCCAGGGAATCGTGCCGCGCCATGGCTGGCAGCAGGCCCGCTCGCTGGGCGCCTGGACCCTGGTTGGCTGCACAGTGGCGCCGGGTTTTCAGTTTGACGGCTTTGAGATGGCGCCAGAGGGCTGGGAGCCGGGTCTCTGATCAGGCCAGCCCGGCAATCGCGCTGGCAAAGTCCTTTGCCGAGAACGGTTCCAGATCCTCCACCCCTTCGCCAACCCCGATGAAATGCACCGGCAGGCCGTGTTTGGCGGCAATCGCCACCAGAATCCCGCCCCTTGCCGTTCCGTCCAGCTTGGTCATCACAAGGCCGGTGACCCCGGCAACCTTGCCGAAAATCTCCACTTGATTGAGCGCGTTCTGACCCGTTGTCGCATCGAGTGTGAGCAGGACCGTGTGGGGGGCTTCGGGATCATGCTTCTTGATCACGCGGATGACCTTTTCCAGCTCATCCATCAGCTCCGCCTTGTTCTGAAGACGCCCGGCCGTATCGATCAAAAGTACATCAACCTGTTTTTCAAGCGCTTCCTTCATGGCGTCAAAGGCCAGACCGGCCGCATCCGCGCCGGTGTCCCGGGCCACAACCTCAGCCCCCGTACGCGTGCCCCAGATCTTGAGCTGTTCCACCGCTGCAGCACGGAACGTATCGCCAGCCGCCAGCATCACCGACTTACCCTCAGAGCGCAGTTTCTCCGACAATTTGCCAATCGTTGTGGTCTTGCCCGTACCGTTGACCCCCACCATCAGCACCACATGGGGTCTCTTGCCGGTTTCAAGATCAAGCGGCTGCGCAACTGGATCCAGAACCTTTTCAACCTCCTCCGACAGGATCTCCCGCACTTCTTCAGGCGAAATTTCCTTGTTGTAGCGCCCATCGGACAGGCGATCGGTGATTGCCATGGCCGTGTCGACGCCCAGATCCGCCTGAATGAGAATGTCCTCCAGCTCCTCCAGCATGGAGGCATCCAGCTTGCGTTTGGTGAAAATCGACGTGATGCCATCGGTCAAGGAGGCAGAAGAGCGGGAAAGCCCGTTTTTCAGCCGCTGGAACCAGGAGAGCTTCGGCGCCTCGCCTGCTTCAGAGCCACTGTCTGACGCAGTCTCTTCCGGCCCTTCGGGCATTTCTGGCGCAGCGCCGGGGCCTGTTTCAGAGACTGGAGCTTGCGGGTTGACCGCAACGGCGTCTGTATCGCCAGGCCCTGCGTCCGCAGCCGGTGCTTCTTGTGTTCCCTGATCCCGCTCTGCCTCCAGCACCGGACCAAGATCCGTAGGCGGCGTGTCCCCGGAGAACTCCGGCAAGGAAGAGGGAGCGTCCGTCAGCAGACTTGGCGCTGCACCGGCCGGCTGAACGGGAACGGTTTCGCCAAAAGAGCCCACCGGCTCAACGGCCATGCTGGAGGCGGGAGGGGTCTCCCCGTCTGCCGTATCCGGTGAAGCATGCGGCGCTCCGCTTGCGGATGTGTCCTCAACGGACGGGCTTGCCTGCTCCTCCGGCTGGTCCGCGCCCCCGAAGAGCCGTCCCAGAAATCCGCGTTTTTTCTCGCTCATAAAACCGCCTTGAACATTTGGCACCGCTTGGTCCGGCTCCGGATTGCGAAGCCTTGGCGTCCGGCCTTGCGAAACACAAGCCGTTGAAACCCAACCCTTAGACCACGGCTCAGGCTGCCTTGGAAAGGGCCTCGCCCAGAAGATGGCGTCCGGTATGGCCGATAATCCGGGTCTCGACGACCTCACCGGCCTGGCCAAGGGGAAGCTCAACCTGGGTAAACTGTTCCGTCCGGCCCAGGCCTTCCTTTTCGATAAGGACCGGCCGCACCTTGCCCACCTCTCCTTCAAGGTGCTTCACCAGCACCTCTTCCCCCTTGGCCCGCAGGCGCGCGCCCCTTGCCTTGACGACGCTGCGCTCAAGCTGGGGCATGCGTGCGGCCGGAGTGCCCGGACGCGGAGAAAACGGAAAGACATGCAGATGAGTCAGGCCGCATTCATCGACGATCTTGAGGGAATTTTCGAACATAGCCTCGGTCTCGGTCGGGAATCCGGCAATGATATCAGCGCCAAACACCACGTCCGGGCGCAGGCGCCGGACCTCCTCGCAAAAGCGGATCGTGTCGGCGCGCAAATGCCGGCGCTTCATCCGCTTCAGGATCATGTCGTCCCCGGCCTGCAGCGACAGGTGAAAATGCGGCATCAGGCGCTCATCATTGCCAATCACCCGCATCAGATCCTCATCCGCCTCGATGGAATCGATGGAGGACAAGCGCAGGCGTTTCAGATCCGGCACCATTTTCAGGATCTTGGCCGTCAAGGTACCGAGCTTCGGCGCCCCCGGCAAATCCGCACCATAGGAAGTGATGTCGACCCCGGTCAGGACAATTTCATTGTAACCATTTTCCGTCAGACGGCGGATCTGATCAATCACCACACCCATGGGCACGGATCTGGAATTGCCCCGGCCATAAGGTATGATGCAGAAGGTGCAGCGGTGATCACAGCCGTTTTGAACCTGCACAAAGGCCCGTGCGCGCCCGGTCAAACCATCGATCAGATGGCCCGCCGTTTCTTCCACGCTCATGATGTCGTTGACGCGGACCTTCTCGCTGTCGGAAATGCCGAACGCGGCCACATCCTGATAGGATTTGCGCTCCAGCTTTTCCGTATTGCCGAGCACCAGATCCACTTCCTTCATAGCGGAAAACGTGTCTGCCTCGGTCTGGGCCGCACAGCCGGTCACGATCACGCGCGCACCCGGATTGTCCCGCTTGGCCTTGCGCACGGCCTGGCGGGCCTGACGCACCGCTTCATTGGTGACGGCACAGGTATTGATGAGGATCGCGTCCTTGAGACCGGCGGCCTCCGCTTCGCGCTTCATCACTTCCGATTCATAGGAATTGAGCCGGCAGCCGAATGTGACCACATCAATGCTCATGACGCCGCTCCGGCCTCCTGGGCGTCCCCCGGTCCGGTCTTTGTCCAGGCCAGCGTTTCAAGGTCGATTTCACCTTCAAATTCCACTTCCGTCAGACCGGTCATCAGAACATGGCCGTCGCTTTCGCGCCATTCGATGCCAAGCGGGCCGCCGGGCAGATGCACGGTCGTTGTCCGGCCGGTCTTGCCGTCGCGCGCAGCAGCCACCCCGGCCGCACAGGCGGCGGTGCCGCAAGCCAGGGTGAGGCCGACCCCGCGTTCCCAGACTTTCAGGCGGATCTGATCTTCTGCGAAGACATGGGCGAGCGAGATATTCGCCCCTTCCGGGAAGACCGGATGATGTTCCAGAAGCGGGCCGAAACGTTCCAGCTCATACGCCTCCACATCGTCCTTCACCCAGAAGATCGCATGGGGGTTACCCATATTGACCACAGCCGGAGTGTGCAGCACCGGCGCATCAATTGGCCCGATCTGGAGTTCAATCGCCCGTGTATCGGCAAATTCCTCCGCCAAGGGAATCTCTTCCCAGGTCAGCCGTGGCGTGCCCATGTCAACCGTCACACTGTGCGGCGCGGAGGTGTCAAATGCGTGCAGCAGACCGGCGGCGGTTTCAATTGTCACGACATCCTTGCCGGCTTCTTCCATCAGAAGGCGGCCGATACAGCGGGTCGCGTTGCCGCAAGCAGACACTTCACCGCCATTTTGATTGTGAATGCGCATGAAGGCATCCACACCAAGCGGTGACCGCTCCACCGTGATCATCTGGTCAAAGCCGATCCCGTGCGCACGATCCCCCAATCTGGCTATCACCTCGCGGGACAGGCGCAGCGGTGCCTGCCGCGCGTCCCAGACCACGAAGTCATTGCCAAGACCATTCATCTTCAAAAAGGGTCTGATGTCAGACGCCATATCGGGTGCACTTCTTTTGAATTGATGAGAAAGAGACCGTTTTTCGGATCAAGTGCTCCTATATGGCGGAAAACATGCGAAATTACCAGTGGCCTGAGCTTTGCGAGCCGCAAGACAGTCAAAACCGGTAAAAATTCTGGCTCCAGTGGCGTTCGCCGCTCCCTGCCTCATGGACCACTTCCTCAAGTTACAACCAAGACTTGAAACATTCTCACCTCAGGATACTTGATTGCAGAAAAGATCTTTTCAGTACTCTGTGACCAGAATTACAGACAAAGGGCGAACCGTCACGCACACTGCATCTATCGTTAAGTCAACTTGAGGACAGTTGCTATGCGTGATGTCACTGAACAGGAAGCAAGACGTCTGATCTCCTTTGCCGCAGACAGGCTTGGCCGTCAGGAAGGAAACGGCGAGTGCTGGACCTTGGTCAATAATGGCTTTTCAACCCTCGGGTTTCACAAACCGTCTGCGACCTATGCCTGGGGACGTCAGATCGAACAGCTCAGCAATGCCAGACCCGGCGACGTGTTCCAGTTCACCCGCTTTGAGGTGTCAGTTCGCGTTGAAAACGAAGACGGCTATGAGGTTCAAACAGAAACCCGCGGCGCGCCCCGGCATACGGCCATTCTGGAGAGCATTGACGAGAATGGCATTGCCACCTTTCTGGAATGCAATGTCTATTCGGACTACAACGTCCAGCGCAACCGGTTCCGGCTCAGAACCGCTGATCTGGACAATGGCCAGGGCACCCGCACCACCGTGCGGGTCAGCGGGCAGTTCAGAATCTACAGGGCACAAATGGCCGAAGACTGAACCCTGGCCACCGGACCTGGGCCGTGCCTTGCCGGGCTCACAGATGAATGCGCATGGCCGCGCCGGGCCGGACCTTTGACAGGAGCAGGCGCATATGGCGGGGGGCGACGGCCACACAGCCTTCCGTCGGCGTGTAGTGCGGACGCGCGATGTGAAAGAAAATGGCGCTGCCCCGGCCCCTAACCGCCGGGGCCAGATTGTAGTCAAGCACAACAACGATGTCATAGAGCGGATCATCCCGCCACATGATCTCATGACTTTTTGGAAAGGGCAGCGTGACCGGCCGGTTGTAAAGCCGGTGGCCCGGGTCGTCGCACCAGCCCGCCCGGGATGTCAGCGCTGTCACCGGCAGGCCGGTTTTCAGGCGCGGCCCCCGGTCCGGCCGGTAAAAGACCTTCACAAGCTGAAAGCAACCGGCCGGTGTCGTTCCATCGCCTTCGTGTTTGCGCTGCACGATGCCGGAGCGGCCAAGGGCACACGGAACCGTGATCGGCCCAAAACGCAGCAGACCTTTCCGACGGTCATGGGGCAGCGCCCGCACCTCCAGCAATTCCGCCGGTTTTCCAAGTCTTTTCATAGGCACACGATCCGCTGAACCTGTTGCTGCGACAAGACATTGATAAACCGGCGCTAACCCTCGCGTGAAGAAGAATTGACGAAGGCCCGCTTGTGCGGCGAAACTTTCCCACGCACATAGAAGCAGGAACACGCTCGTGTGGTTTTCACACAGTGGCGTGATCAGGTTGAATTTCAGGCGAGGACACCCCTTATGACCGCCCGCACCATTTTGATTGTCGATGATGATACGGAACTGCGTGAAGCGCTTGTCGAGCAGCTTTCCCTTTATGACGAATTTGAAACCATCCAGGCAGACAGCGCCACCTCAGGCATCGGCCTTGCCAAAGATGAACATGTCGACCTTCTTTTGATGGATGTGGGCCTGCCGGATATTGACGGCCGCGAGGCTGTCAAGCTGCTGCGCAAGAACGGGTTCAAGGCGCCGATCATCATGCTGACCGGCCATGACGGCGACAGCGACACCATTTTGGGCCTGGAAGCCGGGGCCAATGATTATGTCACCAAGCCGTTCAAATTCGCCGTGCTGCTGGCGCGGGTCCGCGCCCATCTGCGCCAGCATGAGCAGAGCGAAGATGCCACCTTTGCCATTGGCCGCTATTCCTTCCGCCCGGCCGCCAAGGTGATGCAGGACGATGCCGGCAGCAAGGTGCGGCTGACGGAAAAGGAAACCTCGATCCTGAAATTCCTCTACCGGGCAGGTGAAAAGCCGGTCACCCGGGACGTCTTGCTGCATGAGGTCTGGGGCTACAATTCCGGGGTCACCACCCACACGCTTGAGACCCATATTTACCGGCTGCGCCAGAAAATTGAGCGAGATCCGTCCAATGCGGAGCTTCTGGTCACAGAAGCCGGTGGATATAAGCTTGTGCCCTAGCGGGTTATCAGCGTAAATCTTGGGCATGAGCCTTGCCCAAGACATTGCGATTCTCAAAGAAATCCCGATGCTTTCGGAGTTCCAGGACGACCAGCTGCGCCTGCTCGCCTTCAGCGCCGAAAGCATGGATTACGCCAATGGCCAGACCCTTTTCGACGAAGGGGAACGGGCGGATGGCGGCCTTGTGGTCACCCAGGGCACTGTCAGCCTGCAAAAGCGCGGCGACAACGGGTTTCAGGAGATGGAAAGGGTCGGCCGGGGGGTGCTTCTCGGCGAGTCCGCCCTGCTGACGGACATCAAACGCCCCTGCCGCGCACTGGCCCTCGGAGACGTCAGCATCATCCGCATCCGCCGGGCCCTGTTCAAGCGCATGATCCAGGAATATCCCGAACTCGCCAGACGCCTGTTCGAGCAGCATTCCTTGAGATACCGCACCACAGTGGCCGCGCTGCGGCCCATTGGTACCAAACTGGCGGAGCTGGAGCAGCTCAACGCAGAACGGCGCGTGCGCGAGGATGACAAGGGCCAATAGGCCGAGCTGATGCCCTTCCCCGGCCCTAGACGCTCTGAAAGGCAGTTCCGCCTTCCAGAAGGGTCTTTGCCGTCACATGCCCTCTATCAGGCCAAAGGGGCAGCACTGGAACCGGGCCTGCCTTAAACCCAAGGACGGCTTTCGCCGATCTTGCCTTCAAACGTGTCGATCTCGCCAGCCTTGGCCATGGTCAGGCCGATATCATCCAGACCGTTGATCAGGCAGTGCTTGCGGAAATGGTCGATCTTGAAGGCAATGTCGCCGCTCTCAAGACCCTGGATTTCCTGGTTTTCCAGATCGATCGTCAAGGTGAAATTTGCCCCGCGCTCGGCAGCGTGGAGCAGCGTTTCCAGCTCGTCTTCGGACACCTGGATCGGCAGAATGCCGTTCTTGAAGCAATTGTTGTAGAAGATGTCGGCAAAGGACGTGGAGATCACACAGCGGATGCCGAAATCCTGCAGCGCCCAAGGAGCGTGCTCGCGGGAAGAGCCGCAGCCGAAATTGTCGCCTGCGATCAGGATCTTGGCATCCCGGTAGGCGGCTTTGTTAAGAACGAAATCCGGGTTCTCCGAACCATCGTCATTGGTGCGCATTTCGTGAAACAGCGCAGTACCGAGACCGGTGCGTTTGATGGTCTTCAGGAACTGCTTTGGAATGATCATATCCGTATCGATATTGACGATCGGAAGGGGCGCAGCGACCCCGGTCAGGGTTTCAAATTTTTCCATTCTTCTATCTCCTGAAAGATGTGCGCGTCTTGCCGGACCGGGTCCGGCCGGCCCCTTGAGACCGGCCCCCTGAAACCGGCGTCACTGCCGGCCTCAAGGCCCTGGTCCTTAGGCCGCCAGGCTAGTGGCCTGATCGACGCCGAGCATCAAGTTGAGGTTCTGGACCGCCGCGCCGGACGCGCCCTTGCCCAGATTGTCGTAAATCGCGATCACTGCTGCCTGCGCCCGTGCATCATTGGCAAAGACATGCAGGCGCAGCAGGTTGGTATCGTTCACCGCCTGGGGGTCCAGGTATTCCGACTTGTCCAGCGCCTCCAGCGGCGTCACCTCCACGAAGCCGTTGGCGGCATCTGCAAAGTGATCGGCAAGCGCTGAATGCAGTTGCTCTCCGCTCGGAACCGTCTCCAGTGCGGCAAGGTTCAGCGGCAGCACGGTCAGCATGCCCTTGTAGTAGTTGCCAACAGACGGGGTGAACAAGGGCGCTGAGTCCAGCAGCCCATATTCGGTCATTTCCGGCAGGTGCTTGTGGTTGAAGCCCAGCGCATAGGGCGCAAACACATTGGCCTCCGTGCCCCGGCCTTCATAGTCGCCGATCAAGCCCTTGCCGCCGCCGGAATACCCCGAAATACCCTGGTAGGTCACGGGGAATTCAGATGGCACCAGACCCGCCGCCACAAGCGGGCGCAGGGACGCGATCAGGCCCTGGGGCCAGCAGCCCGGATTGGTCACCCGCATGGCACCGGCAATGATATCGGCCTGATCCCGGTCCATTTCGGCGAACCCATAGACCCAGCCCTCTGCGACCCGGTGGGCGCTGGAGGCATCAATGACGCGGGTGGTGTCGTTTTCGATCAGCGCGACGCTTTCCTTTGCCGCCGCATCGGGCAGGCACAGAATGGCCACATCCGCCGTATTCAGACACTCGGCACGGGCAACGGGGTCCTTGCGGCGGTCTTCGGGAATGGAGATCAGATCCAGGTCACGGCGCGTGGCAAGGCGCTCGCGGATCTGCAAACCCGTCGTTCCCGCTTCACCATCAATAAATACGCGCGCAGCCATGGCCCGCTCCTCTCCTTCCTCAGATAAAAGTCGACGCCGTCATACACCCAAACGCCGGTCTTGTCACCGGATTGTCGTGCGACGAGACTTCAACGGGCCCTTGAGTGATACTCATCATTGGGCCTCATGTCGGAGGCGGCCGCGACCCGGTTGCTCATGTTGAAAAAGGCTGCAACAGAGGCAATGTCCCAGATGTCCCGGTCACTGAACCCCGCATCCCGCAGGGCCTGGCGGTCGCTTTCCAGAATCTCCGCCGGTTTTTCAGTAAGCTTCACCGCAAAATCCAGCATTGCCCGCTGCCGAGCGCTGAGATCCGCGACCCGGTAATTCATCACCATCAATTCGCCCAGCACCGGGTCTCCCGACAATTCCCGTACCGCTGCTCCGTGCGCGGTCAGGCAATAGAAACAACGGTTGACGGCAGATACCGCAACGGCAATCATCTCCCTCTCAAGCTTGGAGAGTCCGCACTCTGCCAGCATGAGGTCGTTATACATGCCGGTGAAGGCCCGCAATTTCGCCTCATCGAAGGAATAGGCCGTCAGCACATTGGGAACCAAGCCGAGCTTCTCCTTGCACAATTCGAAATAGCTTTGCGTTTTTTCACTCAAAGAATCTGTTGACTCAATTTGCAAGGCCGTGACTTTGCTTGACAATTTTTTACTCCCGTCATGAAAATTTTTAACAAGCTGCACTAGAAAAGCATACCACGCGGCCGAGCCACAACGAAGATCGCCTAGGGGGATTAGGAATGCCGGACAAACACGACGTTGAGAAACAAAAGCTCATCGGCGAGGTGCAAGCAGGGCTGAACAAGACCGATCCTGAGCTGGCGGAATTTGCAGCCGCCTTCTTCGACAGGGCCGCAGCGGAAGACCTCGTCGCCTATACTGCCGATGATCTGACGGGCTTTGTCAGCGACGCCTGGCAGGACTTCCAGACCCACGACCTTGGCACCCACCGCATCAGCATCACCGACCCGGCCTTTGCCAAGAAGACCTCCCGGGCCAACGGGCTCTCCGTGATTGAGATCGTCAATGACAACATGCCGTTTCTCGTTGATTCGGTCATGGACGAGCTGCATGCCAGCAAGCTGGACGTGCATCTTGTACTGCACCCGATCTTCATCGTGGAGCGGGACGATGCCGGCAAGCTTGTCACGGCAGCAGCGCGCAAGAAACCGGCCAAACGCAAGGACCGGCAGGAAAGCCTGATCCATATTCATGTGACGCGGATTGATTCAGAAGAAGCCCGTACCGCCCTGAGCGGCCGCCTGGACAAGGTCCTTCACTCCGTGCGCTCGGTGGTCAATGATTTCAAGCCGATGCAGGAACGGCTGGCCGACGCCATCGACACCTACAAGACCACGCAGATTCCCGGCAGCAGCGACGATCTGTGGGAGGCCATCCACTTCCTGGAGTGGATGGAAAACAACAATTTCATTTTCCTCGGCATGCGCGAATACAAATTCGAGGGCGGCGCGGAAGAAGGCGAACTCTCCCCGCACGAGGGAACCGGGCTCGGCCTTCTGGCAGACCCGGATGTGCGCGTGCTGCGGCGCGGTTCCGAATTCGTCCAGATCACGCCGGAAATCCGCGAGTTCCTGAAAAAGCCCGAACCGCTGATCATCGCAAAAGCCAATGTGAAGAGCACCGTACACCGGCGGGTGCACATGGATTATGTCGGCGCCAAGCTCTATGACGATGATGGAGTGCTGACAGGTGAATTGCGCATTGTCGGTCTGTTCGCCTCCACCGCTTATACCGAGCCCACCAGCACGATTCCGTTCCTGCGGCGCAAGGTGGCCAGTGTCCTGGCCCGGGCCGGATACGGCTCCGAAAGCCATTCCGGCCGGGCGCTGCGCAATGTTCTGGAGGCTTTTCCAAGGGACGAGCTGTTCCAGATCGACAGGGAGCGGCTTTACGACTTTGCAATCGCGATCCTGCAGCTGGACGAGCGACCGCGCATCCGCGTTCTGGCGCGCCCGGACAAGTTCGACCGCTATGTCTCCATTCTGGTGTTCGTGCCGAGGGACCGCTATTCGACCGAAGTGCGGATCAATATCGGCACCTATCTGGCCTCGGTCTTTGAGGGCCGCCTGTCGGCCTGGTATGTCACCTATATGGAAGGGCCGCTGGCCCGGGTGCATTACATTGTCGGCCGTGACAGGGGCGAAACCCCGGCCCCGGAGCAGGAAGAGCTGGAAACCGCCGTGGCAGACATGGTGCGCAGCTGGTCGGACAGCGTGCGCGATGCCCTAACCCGCGACTTTCCAAGCGCCAAGGCGCGCCAGCTCGCCGACCGCTATTCCCTGTCGTTCCACGGCGGCTACAAGGAAGTCTACAATGCCCAGTCGGCGGTGCTCGATATCGTCAAGCTGGAAACCCTGTCCGGCCTGGACGACACCACCATCACCTTCCACCGTCAGACCGGCTCCAATGCCAACCGCCTCGGCCTGAAAGTCTACCATTGCGGTTCCCCGATCCCCCTGTCGGCCCGGGTGCCGCTGCTGGAGAATATGGGCTTCAACGTGATCAACGAGCGGACCTACAGGGTGACGCCCGCCGACAAGCCGCTCTCCTATCTTCATGAAATGACCCTGGAAAGCCATTCGGGCGAGGATTTCGAACTGCCCGAAGACCTGCGCGAACGGCTGGAAAGCATGTTCATGGCGATCTGGAAGGGCCAGGCGGAAAATGACGGCTACAACCGCCTTGTCATGACCGCAGGGCTTGCCTGGCGGGATGTGGCTGTTGTCCGCGCCCTGTCAAAATATCTGCGGCAAGCGGGCATTCCGTTCTCCGAAGACTATATGTGGCGAACGCTGAACAACTATCCCGTGATCACGGCCAAGCTGGTGGAACTGTTCCATCTGCGCTTCAACCCGGATGTCACCGGCAAGGACCGGGATCTGGGCTCGGCGCGGCTGGCGGCGGAACTCACCAGCGATCTGGAGGAGGTCTCCAGCCTTGATGACGACCGCATCCTGCGCCGGTTCCAGAATGTGATCGGCTCGATCCTGCGCACGAATTTCTATCAGTTGGACAGCGGCGGCCAGCCTAAGCCGACTTTCTCCTTCAAGATCGACAGCCGCGAGATCGACGATCTGCCACAACCGCGCCCGTTCCGGGAAATCTTCGTCTACAGCCCGCGGGTGGAAGGTGTGCATCTGCGCTTCGGCATGGTGGCGCGCGGCGGCCTGCGCTGGTCGGACCGGCCCCAGGATTTCCGCACCGAAGTGCTCGGCCTCGTCAAGGCCCAGCAGGTCAAAAATGCGGTGATCGTGCCGGTTGGCGCCAAGGGTGGCTTTGTGCCCAAACAGCTGCCCCCGGCCAGCGACCGGGAAGCCTGGTTCACGGAAGGAACGGAAAGCTACAAGACCTTCATCAACGCCTTGCTGGATGTGACCGACAATCTGGACGAAGACACGATCCTGCCCCCGGACCGGGTGCAGCGCTTCGACGGCGACGACCCCTATCTCGTGGTTGCCGCAGACAAGGGCACGGCGACCTTCTCCGACACGGCCAACGGCCTGTCCGAAGGCCGGTCCTTCTGGCTTGGCGATGCCTTCGCCTCCGGCGGCTCGGCCGGGTATGACCACAAGAAAATGGGCATCACCGCCCGGGGCGCCTGGGAAGCGGTCAAACGGCATTTCCGGGAAATGAACCGGGACATCCAGAGCGAACCGTTCACAGCCGCCGGTGTGGGGGACATGTCCGGCGACGTCTTCGGCAACGGCATGCTTCTGTCCAAGGCGACACGGCTGGTCGCCGCCTTCGATCACCGGGACATATTCCTGGATCCGGACCCCGACCCGGCCAAGACCTGGGTGGAACGCAAACGCCTGTTCGACCTCGGACGGTCTTCCTGGAACGACTACAACACGGATCTGATTTCCAAAGGCGGCGGGATATTCTCCCGCCAGCTGAAATCCATTCCACTGTCGCCGGAGATCCAGGAAATGCTTTCGCTGGACAAGGCCAGCGCGACGCCACAGGAGGTGATGACGGCCATCTTGAAGATGGAGGTGGACCTTCTTTGGTTTGGCGGCATCGGCACCTATATCCGCGCCACCACCGAGACGGACGCGGATGCTGGTGACCGGGCCAATGACCCGATCCGCATCACCGCGCCGCAACTGGGCGCCAGGGTCATCGGCGAAGGCGCCAATCTGGGCCTCACCCAGCTGGCCCGGATCGAGTTCCACAAGAAGGGCGGCCGCTGCAATTCCGATGCGATCGACAATTCTGCCGGGGTGAACTCCTCCGATATGGAAGTCAATATCAAGATCGCCCTGGGAGCTGCGGTGAAGGCGGGCAAGCTGAGCCTGGAACAACGCAACGACCTGCTGGCGGAGATGACCGACGAGGTCGCCGATCTGGTTTTGCGCAACAACTACCTGCAGACCCTTGCCCTTTCCATGACCGAACTCAGGGGCGTGGAGGATTTCGGGTTTCAGGTGCGCATGATGCGCCGCCTGGAACAGGACGGCCTTCTGGACCGGGAGGTGGAGCAGCTGCCCGACGAGGCAGCCCTGCGGGACTTGCGCAAGGCCGGTCAGCTTTTGACCCGCGCAGAACTCGGCGTGCTTCTGGCCTATGCCAAGATCACCCTTTATGATGCGCTGCTGGACAGCACCGTGCCCGATGACGACTACTTGGCGCGCGAACTGGTGCGCTATTTCCCCAAGCAGATGGCCGCGACCTATCAGGACGAAATCAACGGCCACCGCCTGCGCCGGGAAATCATCGCCACCATGCTCGCCAATTCCATGGTCAACCGGGGCGGGTCCACCTTCCTGACCCGGCTCATGGACCAGACCGGAGCCAGCCCGGCGGAGATTGCCCGGGGGTTTGTGGCCGTGCGCAACAGTTTCGACCTCACCGACCTCAACACGGAGATCGATGCGCTCGACACGAAGGTCGACGGCGCCCTGCAGCTCGACCTCTATTCCGAAGTCCAGACCCTGCTGCTTGAACGGGTGATCTGGTTCAAGCGCAATGTGTCCTTCGACAAGGGCCTGTCGGCGGTGGTGGAACGCTTCCGGACCGGCATTGCCGATCTGCGCGGCCGCCTGGAAACCCTGCTTCCGGAGCAGCCGGCTGCAACCCTCAACGATCGCGCCGCCGACTTTGTCGCCAAGGGCGTTCCGGAGGGCCTTGCCCGGCGCATTGCCTGGCTGCCGGCGGAACAGGCCATTCCCGATATCGTGATTGTTGCAGAGGGAACCGGAGCGGATCTGGAAACAGCGGCGCGGGCCTATTACGAGGTCGCCCACCACTTCCAGATCGGTGCCATGCATGAAATGGCCGGGAACCTGGAAGTTCGCGACTACTATGACGGCCTGGCTCTCGACCGGGCGCGGGCGACCCTCTTTTCCGCTCATCGGACTCTTGCCAGCGCCTCGATCCGGGCAGGCAGTTTCCCGGCCTGGCTGGAAGCTCATGAAACCGAAGCGTCAAGCAGACACCGGGCGGTCCGGGAAATTCTGGATGGCGGTTTGAGCGTCTCCAAATTTTCCGTAGCGTCCAGTCTTTTGGCGGAAATCTGCGGAGCAGACTAGCTCAGAAGACGAGCCTTTCTGGCGCTGGACCCGCGTCCAAAAGGCCTATAAAGATCACCTGGGAGAACCGGCCGGCAGCCTCGCTGCGGGCCGGTTTCGCGTCAGGTACAGGATCCAGTATGACTTCCGCTTCCAACGTCCTGCCGCCCAAAACGGATCGCCGCGCGATCCTGTCATGGGCGTTGTTCGACTGGGCTGCCCAGCCCTTTTTCACCCTGGTCACCACCTTCGTCTTCGCCCCCTATTTTGCCTCCGCTTTGGCACCGACGCCGGAAGCAGGGCAGTCCCTCTGGGGCTATGCGACAGCGGCCGCCGGGCTGGCCATCGCCCTTCTGGCCCCGGTGCTGGGCTCGGTGGCAGATGCAAGCGGACGCCGCAAACGCTGGATCTTTGCGCTGTCGGTGCCCTTTGTTATCAGCTGCTGGGCTTTCTGGTACGCAGCTCCTGGCAATCCGAACGGTATTCTCATCGCCCTGGCCGCGTTTGCGGTTGGCACGCTGTGCATTGAAATCGCGACTGTCTTCAACAATGCAATGATGCCTTCGCTGGTGCCCCATGATCAGGTCGGGCGCCTGTCCAGTTTCGGCTGGGGCATCGGATATGTCAGCGCGCTGGTGACCCTGGTCATCGCCCTGGGGTTCTTCGCCGCCAGCCCGCAGACCGGTGTCACATTGCTGGGGATCGAGCCGGTGTTCGGTCTCGACGCCACAACACAGGAAGGCGACAGGGCGGTCGGACCGTTTTCTGCTCTCTGGTATCTTGTCTTCGTGCTGCCAATGTTCCTGTTTGTGCCGGATGCACCCCAGCGGGCCCGGATGGGTGCTGCGGTCCACCGCGGCCTGCAAGCGCTCACCCGCAATCTGGCCACTGCTCGCGGGAACAGGAACATCTTCCTGTTCCTGATTGCCAATATGGTGTTCAAGGACGGTCTTGTGGCCCTGTTTGCGTTTGGCGGCATCTATTCGGCCGGTCAGCTCGGCTGGGGCTCCATCGAAATCGGCACATTCGGCATCATTTTAACAATCACCGGAACCCTGGGCCTGGTTTTGGGCGGCCCGCTGGATGACCGGCTCGGCGCAAAACCCGTGATCCTGGTGTCCCTGATTGTGCTGATGATCAGTGGCCTCGGCCTCATATCGGTTGACCGAACAACCGTCTTTTTCGTCATCCAGACCCCCCCGGCCCCCGAAGGCGCCCTGTTTGCCTCCCTGCCGGAGCAGGTCTTCATCGGCCTCGGCGCATTGATCGGCGCTGTGGCCGGCCCGTTGCAGGCCTCCTGCCGGAGCCTTCTGGTACGCCTTGCCCCGCGTGAGCACATGGCCCAGTATTTCGGCCTGCTTGCCCTGTCAGGCAAAGTGACCAGCTTTCTGGCCCCGCTGACCGTTGCCCTCGTCACTGCGCTCTTCAACAGCCAGCCGGCGGGCATGTCGGTCATTTTGGTCTTCTTCGGCGTGGGATTCTGGCTGATGACCCGGGTTCAGGAACCCAGAAGCTGATATCAGGAAAAAAGCAACCCGCTGCTCCAGCCCCTGAAAGGGTCCTAATCGCCTGCGGCTCGAAGCGGAGGTCTGACCGATACACAGTGGACCTCTGCTTCCCGCTTCTGGTCATAAACTAAAGCCGAAGGCCCGCATTCCAATCAGCAAGCCTTGACCACATGCGCGATCGCGTTCGATTCAAAGCGGTCGTGTCGGAATTTTGGGCAAGAAAAGGCGGAAATTTACGACAATGAACGCGTCGGCCGAAAATAAATCAAGTTCCGACGAACACCTTGTCTCATTCCCGCTTTCGCCGATGCGAAGCGCTTAATGCGCGATCATGATATGGCGCACAGCAGTATAGTCCTCCAAAGCATACATCGACATATCCTTACCGTAGCCGGACTGTTTGAGGCCACCGTGAGGCATTTCATTGACCAACATAAAGTGCGTATTCACCCATGTGCAGCCATATTGAAGAGCCGCCGAAGCTTCCATGGCTTTGCCTATGTCCTTTGTCCAGACAGATGAGGCAAGGCCGTAGGGGCTGTCGTTGGCCCAATCAAGCACCGGATCGTCATCGCCAAAACGGGTGACTGAAACCACCGGACCAAAGACTTCACGTTGCACAATTTCATCAGATTGGGTCGCACCTGCCACCACCGTTGGCTGGAAGTAAAAACCGCCGCCGTCAACAACCCCGCCACCAGTTGTGATCTCGATATGGGACTGTTCAGCGGCCCGTTCCACAAAGCTTGCCACACGGTCCCTTTGGCGGGAGGAAATCAGCGGGGGGATTTCATTTTGGCCGTCGTCATCGTTGTTGAAGACGATGCTTGCGGCGGCCGACGTTAAATCGGCAACAAATTTGTCGTAGATGGATGCATGTGCATAGACACGGCAGGCCGCCGTGCAATCCTGACCTGCATTATAGTAGCCGAAAGCCTTGAGACCTTCGACTGTGCGGGCAAGGTCTGCGTCGCCATACACAATCACCGGCGCTTTGCCACCTAGCTCCAAATGGGTGCGTTTCACGCCCTTTGACGCGGCCATCAGCACCTTCTTGCCCGTCGCGACATCACCGGTAATTGAAATCATATCAACCCCGGAATGGTTCACCAGCGCATTGCCAACGGACCCGCCTTGCCCGGTAATCACGTTCACGACACCGTCGGGAAGAATGCCCGCTAAGATTTTCGCGAAAGCGAGTGCCGTAAGAGGTGTCTGTTCTGAGGGCTTCATGACCACTGTGTTGCCTCCGGCAAGGGCGGGCGCCAATTTCCAGGCCATCATCATGATCGGATAGTTCCAAGGGGCAATAGAAGCGACAACACCGATGGGATCGCGTCGGATCATTGAGGTGTGACCGGCCATGTAGCTGCCCGCAACGGGCCCGTGCATGTTACGAACAGCCCCGCCAAAAAAGCGGAAGCAATCCGCGACGGCCGGAATTTCTTCGTTGCGCACTTCGTTGATGGGCTTGCCGCAGTTGAGCGCTTCCAATTGGGCCAGATTTTCCAGGTCTGCTTCGACAGCGTCCGCGATCTTCAACAACAGAGCCGACCGTTCACTCGGTGTGGTTTTGCCCCAAGCTGGCGCAGCGGCCCGTGCGGCAGCCACAGCGCGGTTGATCTGGTCGGTGTTCGCTTCTGGCATTTTTAACAGGGTTTCGCCGGTCCGTGGGTTCAAAACCGTTTCTTCGTTTTCCGTTCCCGCTTCAAATTTGCTTCCAATCAGCATTTCCGTTTGCATGGGTATGTCTCCCTTTTTTATTTACCCTGACCGGCAATCGTCTCTGTTCCGCGTGTCAGGTAGTAGGCGGCGAGAATGGGGATGAAAGTGACGAGAACAACCAGCAGCGCGACCACATTGGTGACGGGGCGTTGCCGGGGCCTGACAAGTTCCTCCAGCATCCAGATCGGAAGCGTCTGCTGTTGCCCGGCTGTGAAGGTTGTGACGATGACCTCGTCAAAACTAAGCGCGAAGGCAAGCATGCCACCGGCAAGCAACGCGGTTGCAATATTTGGCATGATGATGAAGCGCAGTGTCTGAAAATAGGTCGCACCCAAATCCATAGACGCTTCCACGAGAGAACCGGAAGTTCGCCTGAAGCGGGCCACGGCATTGTTGTAAACAACCACGATGCAGAAAGTCGCGTGGCCTAGCACAATCGTCCAGAAGTTGAACGGAATGTCAGCGATATTGAAGGCAGACCGCAAGGAAATGCCTGTAATTATGCCGGGCAGCGCGATCGGAAGGATAACCAGGAGCGAAATTGTTTCTCGCCCGAAGAACTTGAACCGCGCGACGGCTGCTGCACAAAGCGTACCGAGAGCCATGGCAATAGCCGTCGAAATTGCCGCGACCCGGAGCGACAAACCCAAGGCCTCCCAGACATCGGGACGGTTCCAAGTGACTCCAAACCATTGAAGCGTGAAACCGGGTGGCGGCCATTGATATGACTTGTCCTCGGTGGTGAAGGCGTAGACAAAAATGAGCAGGATGGGCAGATGCAGGAACAAGAGCCCACATGTCGCAGCAATTTTCAAACCAAGGGAGGCATTAGAGCGCATCGAAAGCCCCCGCGCGTTTGGCAAGTGTCAGGTAGATGCCCATCATTAAAATGGGCACAACGGCAAAAGCAGCGGCGAGCGGGATGTTTCCGGCTGTGCCCTGGAATTGATACACAGCCTGACCGATCATCCTTGCCGACGTGCCGACTATTTGCGGAATAATGTAGTCGCCCATGGTGAGCGAAAAGGTGAAGATCGAGCCTGCGACAATGCCCGGCAAAGCAAGCGGGAGAATGACATTGCGCAACGTTTGGCTGGGCGAGGCGCCAAGATCGCCGGAGGCTTCCAACATGCTGGGCGGCACCCGCTCCAGCGCAGCCTGAACGGGCAGAATCATGAATGGCAACCAGACATAAACAAAAACCAGGAATGTGCCGGTCCAGCTGACAGACAGGGAGTTGCCACCGATAACCGGTATGGCCAGATAGGCCTGCAGGATCCAGCTCAAATGCAAAGTATCGAACAGCCAGTTTAGGATGCCTTCTTTCGCAAGGATCAGCTTCCACGAGTAGACTTTGACGAGGTAACTCGACCAAAGCGGCAACATGATTCCGAGATAGAAAACAGCCTTCCAACGGCCCTTGGCATAGCGGGCAGCATAGTATGCGATTGGAAACGCTATGATCGCCGATGCGATTGTCACCGCGCTTGCCATGACAATCGTCCGGACGAGAATGTCGAAGTTCGACGCGCGAAACAGTTCAGCATACGTTTTTAGAGTGAACTCGTACCGCACCAGACCCGTAAATTCGTCGATCGAGAAAAAGCTCTGGGCAAGCAGCGCAAAGAGTGACCCAAGGTAAACGATGCCGAGCCAAAGTAACGGAGGCGTCACAAGCAAAAGCAACAGGATCGTCGGCCGCCGCCAGAGCGAATCCGAAATTCGCGAAGATACCGTCGCTGGTTCAGACATGTTGACCCCGCATCACGTGCAGCGCACCGTCATCCCAGGTCAATTGCACCGATGCGCCCAGATCCGGCACGGTTGCGGTCTTGGGCAGCAGCACGGACAGACGCGCTTCACCGACATCCAGCTCAATCCGGTGGGCGACTCCCAAAAAAGCTGAGCCGATGACTTTGCCAGTCAATTTGCCGCCGGTATCGGTCAATCGGATTTGCTCAGGTCGCAAACTTGCCGGTGCGCTTTGTCCGGCGAGATGCTTGACCATGTGAGGCGCAAGCACGTTGGAAGAACCGACAAAGTCTGCCACGAATGGCGTTTCAGGCCGGTCGTAAACATCCTGCGGCGCACCGATCTGTTGAATGTGGCCCCGATCGAAAACCGCCACTCTGTCGGCCATTGAGAGCGCTTCGCCTTGATCGTGAGTCACAAATATGAAGGTGATGCCGAGCCGGCGTTGCAGCGTTTTAAGCTCACTCTGCATTTGCTCGCGGAGCTTGAGATCCAGCGCCCCCAATGGCTCATCAAGAAGCAAGACTTTCGGCTGAAGCACCAATGCGCGTGCCAGCGCAACACGTTGGCGCTGGCCGCCCGAAAGTTCCGACGGCTTGCGGCCCGCAAAGCCCCCGAGAGCAACAAGCGACAAGGCTTCCTCAGCCGCCTGATGCCGTGCCGCTTTTTTCGCGCCGCGGACCATCAATCCGTAGGCAACATTGTCCAGGATATTCAGGTGAGGGAACAGGGCGTAGTCTTGAAAGACGGTGTTCACCGGGCGGCGATAAGGAGGAACCCGGGTCGCGTCTTCGCCGAAGATCACAACGGCGCCACTGGTTGGTTGTTCAAACCCGGCAATCAGGCGCAAACAAGTGGTCTTGCCAGAGCCTGAGGGGCCGAGAAGAGCAAAAAACTCGCCCTCCGTGATGTCCAGGTTTACCGCATCAACTGCCCGGACTTGGCCAAAATGACGAGATACGGATCGGAGAGATACAGCTGGTGTCATATTTTCCAACGCGGATTGGCGAATGTGATTTTTGCTTAAATCCTGATCTGGCCTAGCGGCCACCAATCACTCCAATGTAGTCTGAGACCCAGCGGTAATACGGAACACACTCATCCTGGCTTTCACAACGGGTGACAGGTGTCGTCCAAAAGCTAACTTTTTCGAAATCATCGAAACCATTCTTTGTACAGCCCTCAGCTGTTTGCATACCGCGCCCGTCGGTGCAGGCCGCCGGAACGGCCGGGTTGGCCCCGAACCAGACGGAAAGATCGGACATTAGGTTTGAGCTGAGAGTGTGCTCCATCCACATATAGGCGCAATTCGGGTTTGAACTGTCCACATGCATCATTGTCGTGTCCGCCCAACCCGTTACGCCCTCTTCGGGAATGACACTGGCGATCGGCGCACCGTCGCCTTGAAGCAGGTTGCGCTGGAAAGGCCATGAACCTGACGCGGCCATGCCCTCGTTTTTGAAGTCATCGATCTGGATAAAGGCATCGTGCCAGTACCGGCTGACGAGCTTGCGCTGCTCGCGCAGCAAATCAAGTGCTGCTGCATATTGGTCAGCATTCAGCTCATATGGCGATACGATGCCGAGTTCCGGCTTGTGTGTCATCAGATACAAGGCGGCATCGGCGATGTGGATCGGGCCGTCATAGGCTTGAACACGTCCAATATTGGTTTCGCCGTCCGGCAGATTTTGCTCCTCAAAAACCACCGACCATGACTTTGGTGGAGCGTCACCAAACACCTCGGTGTTATACATCAAGATATTGGGACCCCACATATACGGTACTCCGTAATGGGTGCCGTTGACGAAATGCCAAGGTGCTTCTTTCAAACGGTCATCAACGGTGTCCCAGCTCGGGATCAATGCCGTGTTGATCGGTTGAACCCGCTTGCCGGCAACCATTCTGAGGCTGGCATCTCCGGAGGCAGTAACGAGGTCAAAGCCACCCTCGTTCATTAACGCGACCATCTCATCAGATGTATTGGCTGTTTTGACTTTGACCATGCAGCCCGTTGTTTCTTCGAACTTGGTGACCCAGTCAAAATCGCCGACCGTCTCTCCGCGTTCAATGTAGCCGGGCCAGGCAACGATATTCAGCTCGCCTTCGCCCTTGCCAAGTTCCGTCACCATATCTTGAGCAAAAGAAGGCGCAGCGATGGACGCACATACGCTTACAACTGCGGTGGTTTTCAGTAACTGTTTCATGATCACCCTCTGAGGCTTTTTCTGCGCTGCAGAAAAAATTGAGCCAGCCAGCTTGAATTGGCAAATTCAATATTCAATGACGTCGTATCGGAAATTCCGATATCAACGTAGGCGAGGGGCGTGAAAACTCTGAGCTACCGAAATGAAAGCCCGCGTAGTTCCTGAGATGCTTGCACCGCGCCGCCAGACCAGGCCCACTTGGACCACTGGCAGCTGCCCGGAGACGTCTCGGCTCTCAATCCGCTCGCCTTCAAGTGACCAGGGCCGATATACAAGATCGGGCAACAGTGCGACGCCAGCGCCACTGGCGACCAAAGACCGAACGGCCTCAACTGAGCGTGTCTTGAACGCAACGGTCGGTTTTTGGGCAAATACATCAAGGAGGCGCATGGACTCTGCCTGCATTTCATCCACGTCGAGCAGAATGAGCCGCTCCTCGGCAAGATCCTCAACCGCAATGCTCTGCTTAGTGCCCAGCCGATGCCCAAGCGGTAGCCATAACCGATAAGGCGACACAACAAGGATTTCGGAATGGAGCGCATGATGGTTTCGAAGATTTGTAACCACCATGATGCCGATGTCGAGTTCGCCACCAACGAGAAGATGCTCCAGGTAATCGCCCGTGTCTTCGATGGCCCGGGTATCAATATTCGGTTGAGCGCGGCGGAACCGAGACAACAATTCAGAAAGCACGTAACCGGCTGTCAGGGATGTAACACCCAGGTTGAGCACTCCGGAAACGGTACTCTCCCGGGAACTGAGGTTGATCTCGGCGTTCGAAACTTCCGTTAAAATGGCTTTCGCATGCCGAAGAAACACATGACCGTCATGGGTGAGTTCAATACCGCGTCTACGCCGTTCGAAGAGTCTGACACCAAGGCGGGCCTCAAGATCCTTGATTGCTTCTGTAACCGCGCTTTGGGATACAGACAGCTCGACTGCGGCCCGGCTAATCGTACCGAACTCGGCGGCCCCAACAAAGTAGCGGGCTTGTTTTAGCGTAAACGACATGGCAAAGCCTCAAGAAGAGCCAAATGATCAATCGAATCAAACATTAGGCTCTTCAAACAGCTTTGCAAATTAGCATCAGAGATCCAGCACAAAAACGAACTGAGTATTTTGGTGAAACTTCCAGGCGGGAGACCTTCTTTCAACCCGCAGGGAGCCTCCGTTGCAAGCCCTTACAGATCTTCACAAGCGGTGCAACCAGCGGCCGTTTTCAGGACAAGACCTCAAGCGGGCCAACGACCGAAAAGGGGACGCAAAGAGGCCGTTCGTGTCATCCGTGATGAAAGCCTGTTCTGAACCCAAATTGCGAGATGCTGCACAAAGTCTGAATGGTGGCTTACAGCATAGTCTACTTGCGTGCCCTTTAGCGCGATGCGATCACCGCCGCAGCCCCGCCAAGACAACCTGCACCCAAGCGGTTGGCCATCCTCACCGCACGCGGGGTGTTCAGGAACCGCCGGGCGTGGTGGGCAACAGCGATCCAAGCGAGGTCGACAAAGGCGAGGCTTGCGACTGTCACGCAGGCCACGACTGCCCATAGCCCGATGCTCACACCCGAAAGGTCGATAAGCGTGGGCAGAAACGCAACATAGAAGACCATTATCTTTGGATTGCCCAATGTCAGGGCCATCCCGGCAGCGAACATGGACCAACGCGATGAAGCATCGGGTACGGCATCGGCCCCAGTTGCGGCCGGCTCGGTCCACATGCGCCATGCAAGCCAAAGCAGATAGGCCACCCCCAAATACTTGAGGACAACAAACGCGGTGTGGAAGGTCTCCGCTAGGGCCGACAGCCCCGCCATCGCGAGCGTTAACCAGATCACCTCGCCTAGCCACATCGCCGCGACGAAAGGCGCGACGTCGTGCCAGCCACGCGTGATGACACGCGACACCAGCGCAGCAATGCTGGGTCCAGGTGTGCCCGCGTTCAGGATCAGCGCGGTGACGAAGAGAAGAAGTGCAATAGGTTCCATTCGTGCGCTCCGGAATGGCAGTTGTTTGCGGTCGAGGTTCTATGGCCAGACGGGTAAGCTAATGTTCTGGTGTCACCTTTACCTGCCATGCAACGAACGGCGTTGTTCAAGATGAGATTATGCGCTGGCAAATGACCCGTTTTCGGCCGCGGCTCGGACAGCCTAAGCTCATACCACCGCAGAGCCGGGGAAGTCACCGTTTCTTATTTGTTGCAGTTTCCCAAAACCTGTCCGAACCCGGAAAGCCCTACTGAACCAAGGAGTTCAGCTCAATCGATTCCGATATGCCCACATTTCAGTTGGGGGCTGGCCGATGAGCCGTTCTTTTCTTTTTCAGAAAACGCCGCCCGCACCGGTGAAGGCGTGCGGCGTGACACGGCCAGGCGGGCCTGAAAAGCCACCGGAGGTCACGACATGAGAGCGTTCCGCCGTGTCGCGCGTCCTGGACGATGCCCCCGCATCACCCCGTGACACGCGCCTTGCTGAACGCTCTCATGGCACAGTCCAACAGGTGCTTGTTTGGTGAGGTTGATATTATAGCGTGTCACGATCAATCGGGTTTGCCTTTCGCTGCCTGAAATCAGAGGTTTCAACGCAAAAGACAAAACGGTTTGAAACCATTTGAAGGCGACACGCCCTAGTGGCGGAAGTGGCGCATGCCGGTCAGCACCATGGCAAGGCCCGCCTCATCTGCAGCAGCAATCACCTCGTCATCACGCATGGAGCCGCCCGGCTGGATGACCGCCGTTGCCCCGGCTTCCGCTGCCGACAAGAGCCCATCGGCAAAGGGGAAGAAAGCATCTGACGCGACCACGCAGCCCTTGGTCAAGGGCGTTTCCAGCCCGGCAGCTTCCGTAGCATCCAGAGCCTTGCGGGCCGCAATGCGCGCGGAATCCACCCGGCTCATCTGACCCGCGCCAACGCCGACGGTCGCCCCATCCCTGGCATAGACAATGGCGTTGGATTTCACATGTTTGGCGACGCGGAAAGCGAATTTGAGATCCGCCAGTTCCTCTGCGCCCGGTACGCGTTTGGTGACGACATTCAGATCCAGATCGTCAACCACTCCGTTGTCCCGGGACTGGACCAGAAGCCCGCCTGCAACGGATTTGACAAACAGGCCCCTGGCGCGGGCATCGGCCAGACCACCGGTCACCAGCAGGCGCAGGTTCTTTTTCGCCGCGATGATCTCACGGGCTGCGTCATCGGCCTCCGGCGCGATGATGACCTCGGTGAAAATCTTGACGATTTCTTCCGCTGCAGCCGCATCCAGCGGCTGGTTCAGGGCGACAATACCACCAAAGGCAGACACCGGGTCACAGCGCAGCGCCTTTTCATACGCTTCCTTCAGGCTGGCCCCTTCGGCCACGCCGCACGGATTGGCGTGTTTGATGATCGCAACAGCGCTGGTGCGCTCCGGGTCGAATTCACTAACCAGCTCGAAAGCGGCATCCGTGTCGTTGATGTTGTTATAGGACAGCGTCTTGCCCTGGAGCTGTTCGGCAGTGGCGACACCCGGCCGCTGTTCGCCGGTCTTGTAAAACCCTGCCGTCTGATGCGGGTTTTCGCCATAGCGCATGACTTCCGCCAGTGCCCCGCCGACCGCCCGGTGCGCAGGCGTGGCCTCGTCCAGCTGGTCCGCCATCCAGTTGGAGACCGCAGCATCATAGGCCGCCGTGCGGGCAAAGGCTTTCAGGGCCAGTCTCTTGCGCAGACCAAGAGGCGACTGGCCGCCATTCGCGTCCAGATCCGCAATCACCGTGTCATAATCTACCGGATCGGTCACAACTGTCACATAGGCATGGTTCTTGGCCGCAGCCCGGGTCATGGCCGGGCCGCCAATATCGATATTCTCAATGCCCGTGGCATAGTCGGCGCCGGACGCAACCACTTCTTCAAACGGATAAAGATTGCCGCAGAAGAGATCGATGCCGGTGATCCCGTGCGCTGCCATCGCCGATTTGTGGTCCGCATCGTCGCGAATGGACAAAAGACCGCCATGAACCATCGGATGGAGCGTCTTGACCCGCCCGTCCATGATTTCCGGAAACCCCGTGACTTCGGAAATGTCCAGAACCGGCAGCCCCGCGTCCTTCAGAGCCTTGTAGGACCCGCCCGTGGACACCAGTTCGACACCGCGCTGCGAAAGCGCCTTGGCAAAGGCAACCAGGCCGGTCTTGTCAAAAACGGACAGGAGCGCGCGCTTGACAGGCACCAGTTCGGGAACGGGAACGGCTTTGGACACAATGGCCATGAATTTGCCTCGCAAATGGGAACGATCAGGGAATTGACGTCGCCCTATCACGTCTCAAGACAAATCGGAAGGTCTGGGGCAGCCCTATTCCTCAAGCGGCAGGCCGGACGGCTCGTCGAAATCACTGGTCCCGCGGCGGCTCAGCCGCGCCGAGGCGGTCTTGCGGAACTGCCAGCCAACGGACGGTGCTTCCTGAAGCGATCCGGACACCACGATCTGCGCGGTCTTGCGATGGCCATAAACATCAGAAAGATAAATACTTTCCTCCAGCATCATCTCACAGCCCGGCGCCTCAAACTCCCAGGCTTCACCATCCCGGCAGACCAGCAGCACCGCCGAGCCGCCCCGGAGCATGGAGGTGCGCAAGGCCGGGTGAAGATGAAAGCGCAAGGCATAACGGTGTTTGGCATTGAGCGGGCCAAGGGCCCGCAACGTGTCAATTCCATCCAGAACCGTGCCATCGCCGGACAGGCGCATATCCCGTTCATGGATAACCTGGAATGCGGCCGCATAGCCGTCATGGGAGGCCGTGATCCGGCTGCCCGCCTGATCATCCTCCCGTTCCAGCGGCACGGAGAGCGGACCCGACAGGACCGGCGCCCCGAGCAGGCGACCGAAGGGCTCATCCGCCAGAAAGCGGCAGGATGAAGTGTCCTCGATTGTCACGGTCGAATGGGCTGCGGTCGACCGGCTGACCTTGCGCCAAAGGGCGTTGGATTTCGGCGACACCCCGCAGTTAACCACAAGACGGTTAGGGCCGGAGGAAAATTCGAAGGACAGACACCCGGCATGGGCATCGCCTGAAACATAAAGGGCCGGAACCGGCCCCGTATCGACAATCACGACGGAATTGCCGCCCACCAGCCGCTGGTACCCCGAATGGGGGGCATTGAGCGGCGGCGCCCCGCGCGCATCATCATAGGCCAGGATCGTCGCCACAAGGTCGTTTGGCGTGGAGCCCATGCCGTTGAAATGGGCCAGCGCTCCGTCCCCATGGCGGAAGAAGCGCAGCAGCGGCATCATCCGGTCCACCGATTGCAACATGGCCGGGGGCATTTCCAGCCCCTGGGCGACAAAGGCCTGACGAATAGGCAAAAGGTCTGCCATAATATCGATAAGCGCGCGGGGACTGCGCGAGATATGCCCGCCATCGGGCAAGATCTGACGGCTCAGCTCATGTTCCAAACGGCGGATGCTCTGGCGGGAAAACCGGCCTTGTCCAGCCATTGAAATACAGGCGGATGCAACGGCCAGCGCTGCCTGCAGCCGGACAACCCCGTCCTCGGTCTCGTTGATGGTCTGGCGCAGATACCGCACCTGATAGGCAAGCGACTTGACGAAGGCCCGGTAGAAATCGTGGTCCCCGTCCTGAAGGATGAACGGCGAATGGGCCAGCCAGGACAGGATCCGGCGGGTGACAACCGGAGCTTCCCAGCCAATATCATGGCGGCGGCCACAATGACGGATCCAGTCTGCCACCAGCACGCGGGCATTCTGGCGCGCAATCTGGCTGTCGGAGGCCCTGAGATCCCGCAGCCAGCCAAAACTGTGCAGCGCGCGCAGCCAGTCTTCATGCACGGCGCGCATTTCAAACGGGGAGCGGCCCTGGGTTTCCACCAGGTGGCCTGAGAACAGGAACCGGCCGCCATAAATATCGCCCGCATTGGTTTCGTCGGCGGTGCGCAGGTCCTGAGGAGCAATCAACAGACGTGCGGGCACGGCTGAGAAGGGCTGCAGGCGGAACAACGGTCCGCCATGCAACCATCTCAGTGTCCGGTGCCAAAAATGCAGGACCACAAGACGCCAGATCCGGCCCCTTTCATGCAGGCTTGCAAATTTCACCGGACCATCCCCGACGCTGATGGTCTGCGCGCGACTATAAGGTTTCTCCACCTTGTGGAGCCGATCGGGCACAGGCTCCTGAGCCACATCCGTTTCAAGAGCCTGTGCCCTATTGCTCTTCAACATGACAACTGTTCGTTAAGGTTAGCATTTCGTTGATGAATCATTGCAACCGAACCGTTTATGCACCGTTAAGACAGCTGAAATCTGGCCGCAAAGAATCCATCCATGCCCATATTGCCATTGCCGGAGCTGGCGTCGTGACACGGCAGGCAGCGCAGATAGCCCTCCGCCGAAATGCACTGGCTGAGCCCTCCGGTCTCCTCCGGCGTGACCGGCTTCAGCTGCACACGGCCGGCCTGACGCTCAAGAAAGGCCGACGCCTGGGCCTCCCCTTCTGCCGGTTCCAGCGAACAGGTGCAGTAGACAAGCAGACCCCCGGGCTTGATCCAGGACAACACCCGGTCCAGCAGATCTTGCTGAATTTCGGCAAGTTTTTCAATATCATATGGCTTCTTGATCCAGGCCACATCCGGATGGCGGCGGAGCGTGCCCGTCGCGCTGCAGGGCGCATCCAGCAGCACGGCATCAAAGGGGCTTTCGGGCTCAAAGCTGCGCAGGTCCGAAGCAACGGCCGTGACTGCCAGCCCAAGCCGCGCCATGTTCTGGTCCAGACGCTTCAGGCGGCTTGCGGAAATGTCAACCGCGGTCACCTTTGCCCCGGCTGCAGCCAGCTGGGCGGTCTTGCCCCCCGGCGCAGCGCACAGATCGGCAACCCTCAGGCCCTCAATCTCCCCCAGAAGGCGGGCCGGCAAGGCCGCGGCAGCATCCTGCACCCACCAGGCGCCATCGGCGAACCCGTCCAGCGCCTCCACGGCACCCTTCTTCTCCAGCCGGATGCTGCCGGCCCCGACAAGAGTTCCACCGAGCCTTTCTGCCCAGCTTTGCGGGTCAGCCTTGGCGCTCAGATCCAGCGCCGCTTCTGTCTGGTGCGCCCTGGCAATCGCCCGCGCGGTGTCCGGTCCATACGCCTCCTGCCAGCTCTCCCACAGCCAGTCAGGCGTGTTCAAGCACTCCGGATCCAGATCTTCGGTGATATCGTCCCGCTCCCGCCCGAGACGGCGCAGAACTCCGTTGACGAGGCCCTTATAGGGCCGGGCTCTGCGGTCCAGCCCCGCATGATCCACCGCAAGCGAGACCGCAGCCCGGTCCGGAATGTCCAGAAACAGCATCTGCGACACAGCCGTGTGCAGAATATCCAGCACCCTGCCAGTCTTTTCCGGGATCGGCCGGTCCAGCAACCGGTCCAGAACTTCGCCTATTTCGCCGCGGTGGCGCAGGGCCGCTCCGATGATGGCCCGCACAAGCGCCCGGTCGTTGGCCGCCAAAGCCCGGAAGCCGGAATGGCCGGAGACGGTGTCCAACTCTCCGTCCAGTGGCCGTTTCTTGTGGACCACATTACCCAGAATATCGGCAGCAACCTTACGGGCAGCAAATCCGGGCTTTTCCGCAGTGTCTGCAGAGCTCCCGCTGGGGGCGCCCGAAGGCTTTTGGAAGGGCGGTTTTTTCGGGCGCGTGGTCAAGTAAACTTCCTGAATGGGCCGGCAGAGCGGCGAAAACCAAGCGCCGCAGCCGGGATCTCCGGCTGCGGCGCATGTCCATGATTTTAATCCGATTGGGTCGCGGGGAAAAGCGATTTGTTGCCGCACGCTTTTTAACGCTGGAGGCCTAGAGTATCGTAAGGTGAATTTGAAATTTGCCAGTAACCTTCTTGAATCTGAAGTTCGTTCGGAACCTGCCTGAAAATGTGACGACTTCAGATCAAGGTGACTAACCCCAGGGACCTTTCGGGCGCCGGGGCTGCGGGGGGGACCGGTCACGGCCTCCGAGCCCCGACCACGGGCCGGATTTCGATCCAGTGTCCGGGCCGGACCGGGCGCCTGGCCGCGCAGTTGCGCCGGACCCGGACCAAGGGCCTTGCTCAGCGGCAGGCTGGGCCCGGGAGAACAGGCCGCTGGAGCGCCCCCCGGTGCCAAGGCCCGCATCGGAGAGTTTGCGCAACTCGTCAATCCGGTTCTGGGTGTTCGGGTGGGTCGAGAACAGATTGTCCATGCGCTCCCCGGACAAGGGGTTCATGATAAACATATGCGCTGTTGCCGGATTGGCCTCAGCGTCCGGATTGTGAATGCGCTCGACACCGCCTGCGATCTTCGCCAGAGCGGAGGCCAGCCACATGGGTTCGCCGCAGATCTGGGCACCCATGCGGTCCGCCGCATATTCACGCGTGCGCGAGATCGCCATCTGCACCACCATTGCCGCCATGGGGGCAACGATCATCATCAACAGAGCACCGACGATACCCAGCGGGTTGTTGCGGTTGCCACCAAAGAAAAAGGCAAAATTGGCAAGCATGGAGATGGCCCCGGCGATGGTCGCCGTGATGGTCATGATCAAGGTGTCATGGTTCTTCACATGGGCCAGTTCATGGGCCATCACACCAGCAGCTTCTTCCGGCGTCAGCATGTTCAACAGTCCGGTGGTGGCAGCGACCGCAGCATTTTCCGGGTTCCGGCCCGTTGCAAAGGCATTGGGCTGCGGATTGTTGATGATATAGACCTTGGGCATCGGCAACCCGGCATTGTGAGCAAGCCGCTGCACCATGCGGTAAAAGTCCGGCATGGACCGCTCATCGACCTCCTGCGCATGATGCATGCGCAGAACCATCTTGTCCGCATTCCAGTAACTGAACAGGTTCATGGCCGCAGCAATGGCCAGGGCAATGATCATGCCCGCCTGTCCGCCGATCATGAAGCCGATGCCCATAAAGAGCGCGGTCATGGCCGCCAACAGCATGGCTGTTCGAAGATAGTTCATTGCCGCGTGTGTCCGTTTCCTGCGTCCAAACAACAGGCGCCGAGGCCCGGCCCCCGTTCAGGCCGCCCGCGCTCAACGCGCTCTTCGCACCGGATCATCATGGCGGGATCCAGCCGCTTCAAATCACCTGTCTAGATGGGTATGGCTGCCATTTTTGGCAAGCTTACCCTATAACCCATGACAGAACCTTTATTCTTCTCAAAGGCAAGCCCGAGCCACACGATCATGACCGACCCGAACAAAGACCCGATCACCGCCTACAGCCAGAGCGACGCGCCGTCTCTCAAAACGGATTTGGAAGAAACGCCCCGCAAGCGGTTCGAAGACCTGCCCCCGGCCGCCCAGCGCGCTCTTGCCGAAGCCGAAGAGCGGCGCAAGGAGATCGATGCAAAACAGGCCACCCTGCCCGAAGAAGTCAATGGCCGTGGCGGGCTGGAACCCACCCGCTATGACGATTGGGAAATCAAGGGCCTGACGGTGGATTTTTAAGACAGACCAACCCCACTGGCCGCCGCGCATGGGCGGGCCCGGTCCGCCGGAGGCTCACGGCTTAAGCGGACATTTAGGGTTTCTTGGGATGATACGGGCCGATCCGACTTGACGTTCCAGTACCCGGCCGAGAGGCAAATTCCTTGGCATCTTCCCGTAGTCTCCTGCCCTTCTGGCAGTCCCAAGCCGTCCGGATGGGTTTTGGCGGACCCGCCTTTCTGTGGCTCCTGATCATCACGGCGGCAGGAACTCTGGTCACCCTCTGGAACGCCCGCAAGGAAATATTCACTCTGCCGGCGGCCTTGAAGGATACGCGGGTGGAGGATCTGGCCACGTTCTACCGGGCGTCGGAAATGACCAATGCGGGCGCGGCGGCCAGTGTCTACACGCCGGACCTCTTCCGCAGCGGTCTGTCCGAACGGCTTCAGGACCTGATCTTCCTGAACCCGCCCCATGCCCTGGCGCTGTTTCACCCCTTCGCCTGGACGGATTTCGCTACATTCAAGGCCGCCACCATGGCGCTCACCTTGGCTGCGTTGCTGGCCCTGCCCCGGATTACCGGACAGCCCTGGGTGCTCTGCCTTCTGTTTGCCGCTTCCACCGGGGCGGTTCAGATCCTGTTGCGTCTTAACCTGTCCCTTTTTGTGATCACGCTGATGGTCTTTGCCCTTGTGAAGGCGCGCGAGCGGCCGGTTCTGGCCGGGCTCGCCCTGTCGCTGGCGACCATCAAACCGCAATACGGCCTTCTGGTGCCGTTCTTTTTGATGGGCATTGGCGCCTGGCGCTGCATCTTGTGGGCGGCAACGGGCACGCTCGCGCTTGGTGCTGCCACCCTTGCCCTGTTCGGGCCACACGTGTTTGAGGCCTATCTGGCCTCCCTGTCCCATCCACTCTACCAGGCCTATGCCCTTACCGCGCTTGAATGGGACACGTCCTTACGGTCGTTTCTGGGCCGGTTGGGCTTTCCCCCGGGCCTGCGCACCGCAGGCGTCGGCCTGGCACTCGTCCTCGGGGCGGTTTGCGCCTACCGGCTGCCACAGACCTGGCCTTATCCTCTGCGCCTCGGGTTCCTGCTGCTGTTATGCGCGGCCTGCGCGCCATCCTTCATGTATTATAGCTGGCCTCTGTTTGCCGCCGGGATCCTGTTCATGACCCGGGATTTGCCGGACTGGCCGATGGGTCTGCAGTTTCTGGCCGGGATCGCCTGGATGCAGCCCCTTCTTTATGTGCTCCTGCTGCCCCTGCCGCACACAGTGATCACGGCCCACGCCATGCTGGTCTTCATCCTGATGATCAGCGTGCCTGTCTGCTTCTTTCAGCTGGCCCGCTCCAGGCTGCCCGGCCCGGGCTAGGGGCAGCCTGTGTTTCGCACAGTTGCAAATCCGGACATCCCTGTCAGGATTGCACCATGCGGAACGATGTTGAAGCGTGTGTGCGCGGCTGGGATGGCAAAAACCCGAAATGTCTTACCGCCGCTTGCGAGATCTGGAGCGGCGACCCAGCGTTTTTGTCCTGCCTTGTCGAACTGTGTGAGGCAGACGCCACCCAGACCGGCGCAACCTGGTTGATCAAACGAAACTTTGACAGAAAGGGGCCGCCGCTTTCAGCAGAACTTACGCAAAGGCATCTCAAAGCGCTTCCCAAAATAACCCATTGGGAAGCCCGGCTGCATGTGCTGCAATATCTGGAACATCTTGATCTGCCGGAGGCTTCCGGGCCCGCCCTTTCAGAGTTCGTCCGCGCAGCCAGGTCCTCAGACAACAAATTTGTCCGGGCCTGGGGCTTTTACGCCCTTGCGGTGCTTGCAGAGCGCTTTCCCGGTTTTCACTCCAAAGCGCAAGAGCAGCTGCTGGCCGCGCAAGCGTCAGAAACTGCGGGCTCGGTCAAAGTCCGCATCCGCAAAGCCCTGGAGAGGCTGAAGAAGAACCGGGCGGCACTCGGCTAGAGCGTCTTTCAAATTCGGAAACCACACTAGAAACATGACCTTGCTAGTCACCTTCTTGACTCTGAAGGTCGTTCGGAGCGGGCCGGTAAATGTGACGAACTTCCAAGTCAGGTGACGAGAATGCAAATCGCGTTAGATCGATTTTGCCTTCCACAGCCTGACATCAGAGATTTCAAGGCAAAAGACAAAGCGGCTTGAATCCGGATGAGAACCCGGCACACCCTAAACCAGCTTGCGCACTTGCCCGGCCACGGCCCGGGCAAGGTCCGCTTGCGGGGCCGCGTCGAAATGGACCGCGTCAACCGGGCTGGAGGAGATCACCGTGCCCGTATCGAAAAAAGCCGTGCCATAGATTTTTGCAAGTTCGGCATAGACGCCCGCCAAGAGCCGGGACTGAACGCCACCATGGGCGTTTGAATACACCCCCTCAAATTCCAGCCCGGTGAAATCCCCCAGCGGCGGCGGCGACATCAACAGCACTTTGGGTGCCCGCCCTTCCACATCATCGCTTGCGCGGGTCGCGGCAAAGAGCACCCGGCTCATGGCCCGGCCGATGGCCTTGGCGCTCAGGTTGAACCGGTCCTGCAGATCATTGGAGCCGAGCATGATGATCAGGACATCGATCGGCATATGAGTGGTGCGGATGGTGGCAAGATGGGCGAGCCCGTTCTTGTCACCCCGGACCGGATCATCATACACGGTCGTGCGCCCGTTGACGCCCTCCTCGATCACGTAGAAATCCGGGCCGAGTTCGGCCTGCAGCCGCCGGGTCCAGCGTACATCATGGCCGTATCTCGATTTGTCCACAGGGTTGAATCCCCAGGTGAGGGAGTCGCCAAAACAGACTACGGAAACGGGGTCCTTTTTCCCGGTCATGGATTTCCTTTCACAATCAAGGTGTGAACCGTTTTCAGACCTTAGAAAAGTTCGATTCATCAGGCAATCGGGACCCCGAAAACGCTTGGCCCCGCGCTTGGTTAATAAGAGATTTACCAAGGAGACGATAGGGTCGGGTCACCGTAATGCGTAATGACAGCCGGATGTTGAATGACTGCCAGCTCCAAAGCCTATAAGCGCGGCGCCGTCCTGCCGGGCTCCAATCCTTTTCAGCGCCTTGCCGAGCTTCTTGACGGCGAGACCCCGGGGCGTGACCCGATTATGATGACCATCGGAGAGCCCCAGCACGCGATCCCGGATTTTACGGCCAGTGTCCTTGCCGATAATATGGCCGATTTCCGCCGCTATCCGCCCATTGCCGGAACACCGGAGTTCCGCAAGGCCATCGCCAGCTGGCTGGACAAGCGTTACAATCTTGATGGAATGGTCGATCCCGAACATGGGGTGCTGCCGCTCAACGGGTCCCGCGAGGGTCTGTCCTTCGGCGCCATTGCCGCCCGCGACCAGCTGGACAAGGGACTGGACCATCCGGTGGTGATCCTGCCCAATCCATTCTACCAGACTTATGCCGCCGCCGCCCATATTGCCGATGCCGAGGCCGTTCTGCTGGACGCCGTGCCGGGCCATAATTTCCTGCCGGACCTGGACAATCTCGACCCTGAGCTTCTGGACAGGACGGTTGCCTTCTACGTGGCCTCACCGACCAACCCGGAAGGCTACCCTGCCGGTATGGCCTTCTGGCAGCGCCTGATCGGACTGGCGCGTGCCCACCGCTTCTATATTTTTGCCGATGAATGTTATTCGGAAATCTACCGCAGCACGCCGCCGGCCGGTATTCTGGAAGCTGCCAAGGCGATGGGCACGGATTTTTCCAACATCATCGTTCTGAATTCCCTGTCGAAACGCTCGAACCTGGCCGGTCTGCGCTGCGGATTTGCCGCAGGTGACCCTGACTTCTTGAGAAAATGGGCCCGGTTCCGGGGCCTGGCGGCGCCGCAGGTGCCCCTGCCCAATCAGGCCGTGGCGGTCAGAGCCTATCAGGACGAAGACCATGTCATTGAAAACCGCAGGCTCTATAATGAAAAATTCGAGACCGCCGAACGCCTGCTCGGCCCGATTCTGGGGCCGGTGACCACAGAAGGCGGGTTTTTCCTGTGGCTTGATGTCGGCACCTGGGGCGACGGCGTCACCGTGACCCGGCGCCTGTGGCAGGACATCGGCGTAAAAGTACTGCCGGGCAACTATCTCGCCTCGGACCAGTCGGATGGCAGCAATCCGGGCCGCGATTTCATACGGGTCGGGCTGGTCGCCCCGCTGGAGACAACACGGACCGCGCTTGAGCGCATGGCAACCTGGTTTGGAGACAAAGCATGAGACGGGCCAGCGCAGTGCGCGGCAACGGCCGCCGATCTTCTGTTGACCTTCTGGATACGGAAAGCCCGTTCAAACGGTTTTTGCGGCGCAATCTGGTGGGCGCCTGCGGGCTGGCGATCATTGCCTTCGCCGCAATGCTGGCCGCCTCGCTCGCAACCTGGTCGGTCAACGACCCCAGTCTCAACCACGCCACCAGCGCGCCGGTGCGCAATGCCCTTGGCGCGCCCGGCGCCGTCCTGGCTGATATCCTGATGCAGACCATTGGCCTGGCCACAGCCGTGTTCCTGATCCCGCTGGTGCTGTGGGGTTGGCGGCTGCTGGCCGGACATGCGCTTGGAATCGGCCGCAGGAAACTGTTTTACTGGGCCGCCGGGTCAAGTCTTGCCGCAGGTGCGCTTGCTGCCCTGCCCGTTCCCGACAGCTGGCCGCTGCCGACCGGACTGGGCGGATTTTATGGTGATATGGTGCACCGGATTCCAGCCCTGATCACCTCCAACATGACCAGCGGGGCGGCCACCATTGTCGGCAGCCTGGGCCTTGGTGTTCCGGCCATCTTTCTGCTTCTTTCCGCCGCCGGCTGGCTGGGCGCCCGCAGCAGCGCCGAGGCGGCCGCACCGGAGAAGACGGCCAAGACCAAACGCTCCACCAAGACCCCCAAGGGCCATGGCCGTTCACTGGAAGAAGAGCTTGGCCTGGAGGATGAGGAAGATGGCGAATCCCGCCTCTCCGCCGCTTTCGGCGCCATGGTGGGCCAAATGGAGCATTGGCGGCTGCTGGGGCTGTCCAGGTTCCGCCGTGCCACCGGCCAGACCCAGGGTCATGACGCCCATGACGAAGAAGAATGGGACGAAGACGGCTTTGGCCCCGATGACGGCGGAGATGACGGTGAGGACGGCAGCGATCGCCGCAAAGGCCGCTTCAGCGCCCTGAAAAGGGCTTTGACCGGCCGTTTGATGCCCGAAGAGGATGACGGTCTGGACGCCTTTTACGAGCGCGGCCAGCAGGCGCATGACGACGACTATGATGATCCCTACGCCCCGTCCGCCTATGACGAAGAGGGGGAAGGTTTTGAGCCGGAGGATCTGATGATCGACAAGGGGCCCGTTTCCGGTGTGCGGCCGGACCCGGCCCCGGTGCCTGTACCTGTGCCCGTCGGCATTGCATCGCCGCCCTCCGCGGCTCCGGCACCCGACGCTGCTGCCCAGGCACCCCAGGCGGGCCGGGTCATTCCACCTGCGCCTCGCCCGAAACAGAGCAAACGCGCCATTGACGAGGCCCAGCCTTCGTTCCTCGGTGCTCCGGAAGACTATGAGCTGCCGCCCTTGCGCCTGCTGGCCGAACCCCAGGCCGGCGGCAAGGTGCCGGGTCTGTCCGCTGACGCGCTGGAACAGAATGCCCGCATCCTGGAAGGGGTTCTGGAGGATTTCGGCGTTCGCGGGGAAATCATCGAAGTTCGCCCCGGTCCGGTCGTGACCCTTTACGAGCTGGAACCGGCCCCGGGCATCAAGTCTTCCCGCGTGATCGGCCTGGCCGACGACATTGCCAGATCCATGAGCGCGATCTCCGCCCGTGTTGCCGTCATTCCGGGCAAGAACGCCATCGGCATCGAGTTGCCGAATGCACGCCGGGAAACCGTTTATCTGCGCGAATTGCTGGCCGCCCAGGACTTTGAAAAGAACAAGGCCAAGCTGGCGCTCGCGCTCGGCAAGACCATCAATGGCGAGAGCGTTGTGGCCGACCTGGCCCGCATGCCCCACCTGCTGGTGGCCGGGACCACCGGCTCGGGCAAGTCCGTCTCCATCAATACCATGATCCTGTCCCTGCTCTACCGGCTGACCCCGGACCAGTGCAAACTGATCATGATCGATCCGAAAATGCTGGAATTATCCATCTATGACGGCATTCCGCACCTGCTGACCCCGGTTGTGACCGATCCGAAAAAGGCCGTTGTTGCCCTGAAATGGACGGTCCGGGAGATGGAAGAGCGCTACAAGAAAATGTCCAAGATGGGTGTCCGCAACATTGACGGATACAACACAAGGATCAAACAGGCCCTCGAAAAAGGCGAGAATTTCACCCGGACCGTGCAGACCGGCTTTGACCGGGACACCGGCCAGCCGATCTACGAAGAAGAGGAACTGCCGCTGGAGGCGATGCCGTATATCGTTGTCATCGTCGACGAGATGGCCGACCTGATGATGGTGGCCGGCAAAGACATTGAAGGCGCGATCCAGCGCCTTGCACAGATGGCCCGTGCCGCCGGCATACACCTGATCATGGCCACCCAGCGCCCGTCGGTGGATGTGATCACTGGTACGATCAAGGCCAATTTCCCGACCCGGATTTCCTTCCAGGTAACCTCCAAGATCGACAGCCGCACCATTTTGGGCGAAATGGGCGCCGAGCAGCTGCTGGGTATGGGCGACATGCTGTTCATGGCTGGGGGCGGCCGCATCCAGCGTGTTCACGGCCCGTTTGTGTCCGATGACGAGGTCGAGGACATCGTCAAGCATCTGAAGGTCCAAGGTACACCGCAATATCTGGAAGCGGTGACTGAGGAAGAAGACGAAAGCGACAGCCCCTATGATGGCGGCGGCGGTCTGGCCGGGGGCGGTGAAGGCAACGAGCTCTACGACAAGGCGGTTGCCATCGTGCTGAAGGACAAGAAGGCCTCCACCTCCTACGTGCAGCGGCGTCTGTCGATCGGCTATAACCGGGCGGCTTCCCTGATTGAGCGCATGGAGCAGGAAGGCCTGATCAGCCCGGCAAACCATGCCGGAAAACGGGAGATTCTGGTGCAAAACGGCGTTGAAGACGAGTTTTAACTCCCAAATGCCAAAGCTTTGCCACACAGTCTTTATAGCCAAAAGCTCAAACTGTTCGGCTTAACGAATTAGGACACTGCATCATGCTGAAACGCTTTGCTCTCCGCCTCGTCCGGTCCTTGAGCCGCCCGGCGCTCGCGGCCGCCTTGGTCCTGTCGCTGCTGGTTCCGGCCCATGCGCTGACCCCTGACGAGCAAAAGACACTGAAAGAGCTGAGCACCTATTTCAACTCCGTGAAGACCATGCACGGGGACTTCATCCAGTTCGGCCCGGATGGCAGTCAGTCCGACGGCAAGTTCTATATGGCCCGCCCCGGCAAGGTGCGGTTCTACTACAACAAACCCTCGGTGCTGGACATTGTGGCCGACGGCAAGTCGGTCTCCGTGCGCGACCGCAAGCTGAACACCCAGGACATATGGCCCCTTGGCCAGACACCGCTGCGCTTTCTCCTGTCCGACAATATCGACCTGGAAAAGGACACCAATGTCACCAATGTTCTGGTGGAGAAGGACCTGATCACCGTCACAATCTTCGACAAGACGAAGTTCAATTCGGGCACGCTGACCCTCATTTTCGACAGTGAGGATTTCGCGCTCAAGCAATGGACCGTGACCGACCAGCAGGGCTATGACACCTCTGTTGCGGTCTATAATGTGGTGTCCAACGCGCCGACCAATCCGGACCTGTTCAAGATCGACTATCTGGCCAATGCCAATCAGCGCAAGGGCCGCAATTGACATCCGGCAAGGACCCGGAACGCCGATCTCTCGTCTTTGACCTTCTAGACACTTACTGCGCCCGCCACGGCTTGCGGCTGACGGCTGCAGATCCTTACGGCCATGCGGGACTGGTGGAAGCCCCCGATGGCAGGCGCTGGTTCTTCAAGGGCACCCGGTTTGATCTCAACCGGTTCGGCAGCGCCGAAATTGCTGCCGACAAAGCCTATACGGCCACGTTTCTGAAACAGGCCGGTGTGCCTGTTCCAGCGCATCATCTGGTCCGCGCCGGGGATCTGGCCTGCGACACCCCTGCAAGGGCCATCCGCAGCTTTGCCGCCGAAGCGGGCTTTCCCCTCTATGTCAAACCCAATTCAGGCCGGGAAGGCCGCGATGTGATCCGGGTGGACGGCTGGCATGCCCTTTGGGACGCGCTGGAGGATTTGTGCCAGCGTCGTGACCTTCTTCTGGTCCAAAAAGCGGTCACCGGCCGGGATCTGCGGGTCCTTGTTCTGGAAGGGGAGATACTGTGTGCCATTGAACGGCAGAGCCCAAGCGTGATCGGCGACGGCATCCAGACCCTCTCGGAGCTGATTGCCGGACGGGAAACCCTTGAGCCTGCCGACAGCCGGATCGACAATGAACTCCATCGCCAGGGCGTCACCCGCAAGACCATTCCGGCCAAAGGCCAGAGGCTGCAGCTCCTGCCCGTCGCCAACCTGTCCGCCGGTGGCACGGCGCAATTTGTGACCGGTAAGGTGCCTCAAGGTGTTCTGGATCTTGCTCGTCTTGCCACAAGCACACTGGGCCTGACTTATGCCGGAATCGATCTGATCCTGCCCGCGTCCGGCGGACCCGGCACAGGACCGGTTGTCCTGGAAGTCAATGCGGCCCCTGGGCTTTCAACCCTTGCCCGCCAGGGTCCGGAGGCATCGCACCAGGTGGAAGCCCTGTATCAAAAACTCTTCGCCGTGGCTTTTCGCTGAAAGTGAAGCCTCGGCGCGGACGGGACAGGCTTCCTTTTCCCCGCTCACGCAATCGAGATTTCACGGGCCTGTTTGAGCTTGGCGACAGGTGGATTGCTGGTCCTTTCCTTCAGCCAGGCAAACAGCTCCGCCACCCGCATGGGCTTTGCGAAGTAGAACCCTTGCGCAATCACATAACCCAGCGCTTCCAGCGCTCGGGCTGAGTCCTCATCTTCCACACCTTCGGCCACGGGCAGCATGTTGGTCTTGCGCCCCAGCAGGCAGGAGATCTCGCAGATCGCCTGACATTTGGAGCTCGTGAGCATGTCTTTTACAAAGCGCTTGTCCACCTTAAGCTCTGTGAAAGGCACCTGAACGATCTGCTCCAGCGACGAATATCCCGTGCCGAAATCATCAATCGACACGCCAAACCCGGCCATCCTAAGGCGTGTCAAAGTGTCTATAGCACGCCCGACGCTGGACGAGGCGGCCGTTTCCGTCACCTCCAGCACCAACCGGTTGGTCTCCAGCCCGGCGCTGCGGACAATTTGCAAGAGCTTTTCTGCAAAACCAATGTCGTCGAAGGTCACGGCGGAGAGGTTGACGGACACGGTCAGGCCCGGGCTGATCGCGGTCAACGGCCCCAAATCATGGCAGACCGTTTCCATCACGAACCGGGTCAACTGGTTCAGCGTGTCGGGGAAATGCTCTGCCATTTCGATGAAGTCATTGGGCATGATGAGCCCATGGTCGGGATGGTGCCATCTGATCAGCGCCTCGACCCCCACCGGTTCCCGGTCCTTGAGCCGCAGCTGAGGCTGATAGACAACAAAGAACTGATCCGCCGACAAACCGGCCAGAATGTCGCTCTGGCCGAATTCCCAGCCTTCACTTGTGGTGGCCACGTTCTTGCAATTCGAGTCGCGGAAATGCTCATCGGCCGTCTCCAGCGCCGCGTCGACCGCACTGAGAGAAATCGGTTTGGTCAGGACTTCCAGAACGGTCAGATTGCTGGCTCTGGCGCCCTCCCGGGCAGAGTTCAGGATAGCCGGATCCTGACCGCTCATCAGGATCAAAGAGGCCTTGGTGCCGGTGCTCGACAGAAAGCGGATGCATTCGATCCCGTCCACTTCCGGCATGAACAGATCCAGAAAGATCAGGTCGGTTTCAACTGAAAAATTCTCCGCAAACTCGCTGGCATTGGTTGCGATGGCAACGGTATGGCCAAGATCCTCCACCGCCTCCTTGAGGAACATGGCGAATTCGGTCTCATCGTCATAGACCAGAACCTTCATGGCGTCTTACCTTCGTCAAGACATCTGCGCACAGCCCGGGCCAGCCCCGCGCGGTTGTAGGGCTTTGCCAGAAAATCCGTGGCTTTGAGATTCGCTTTTTCCAGAACTTCTCCGGGAAAACCTGAAGTATAGAGGCATTTCAGGCCGGGTCTCATATCCCGTGCCTGATCCACCAGCTCAACCCCATTGAGCGGCCCCGGCATGACGATGTCGGTAAAGAGCAGGGATATGCCTCTGTCGACCATCAACACTTGCAGCGCTTCAGCTGGCGAGGTGCAAGTGCGGACTTCATAGCCAAGCTCCTCAAGGGAGGTCTTGGCGTAGTCCGCCAGCTCCGGCTCATCATCGACCACGAGCACCTGCTCCTGGCCTCTTGGAATCCCCGCAGACAACTTTTCAGCAGCAGGCGCAACCTCCGGCATATCCTCCAGAAGCGGGATATAGAGGCGAAAACAGGTGCCGACGCCCGTTTCGGAATAGACATTGATATCGCCGCGTGAGCGTTTGACAAAGCCATATACCATCGCGAGGCCGAGCCCGGTGCCCTGCCCCTTCGGCTTTGTGGTGAAGAACGGCTCGAAAATCCGGCTCTTGACCTCTTCGGGAATGCCAGGGCCGCTGTCGGCCACCGAAATCACCCCGTAGCGGCCGCAAGGCAGATCCGCAAGGCCGGGGGCATAGCTGTTTTTTTGAAGATGAATCTCATCCAGGGAAATGGTCAGCGTGCCGCGATTATTCATTGCATCGCGCGCATTGACTGCAAGATTGATCAGGGCATCCTGAAGATCACCCACATCCACATGGGCCTTCAGTGGACTGGGCAGAGGCCGGATCGTCAGCTCGACACCCTTGGTCATCGAGCCCTGGAGCAGAGCCTCCACATCCTTGACTGCAGTGTTCAGTTCACAGGTCAGGCTTTCCGAATAATAATCCTTCTGCCGGGAAAACGAGAGCAGCTGCTGGGTCGTGCGGGTGGCACGCGCCGCCGCCGAATGGGCCTTTTCAAAATAGCCGGCCAGTTTCGATCCGGGCTCGGCCCGGCGCAGGCCAAGCTCCAGATTCCCGACAATAATGCCCAGGATATTGTTGAAGTCATGGGCGATCCCGCCGGTCAGTTGCCCGATCGCTTCCAGCTTCTGAGCCCGCTGCAGCTGGTTTTCCAGCTTTTCCTGCTCACTCAGATCCGTCAGTGATCCGATGAACTGGATACCGTCCGGCAAATCCACCTCTCCCAAACCAAGCGTCAGTGGAAAATGCGTACCATCCTTGCGCCGCCCCAAGACCCGGCGGGCCTGACCCAGAAAGCGTTTTTCCCCGGTTTCCCAATATCGGGCCAGGAAGGCATCATGCCGAATCGCGTGGTCTTCGGGCATAAGCATCGCCGCATTCCGGCCAATCACATCCGAGCTGTCATACTGGAACATGCGCTCGGCTTCCCGGTTGAATTCAAGAACAGTGCCTTTCGCATCAATCAGGATAATCCCAACAAGCGTGTTGTTGAGCGCCGCCCGAATGCGCGCCTCGGCAGCCTGCAGACGTTCGGTTGTGCGCACCTGAGCGGTGATATTGCGCCCCGTACCCCGATATCCCCTGAACTCCCCAGTCTCGTCATAGGCGGGCACTCCCGAGACGCAGATGACCTGTTCCGTACCGTCGGTTCCCATCATCCGGTAGGTGAACTCGCTGAAGGGTTCGCGGTTCGCAATCGTGGCGTCGAGCCAGCTCCATTTTTCCTCTTGCCGGTTTTCAGAGGTGACTTCATGCCGGCTTTTGCCAAGGATCTTGTCCGAATCCAGACCCTTCATGCCCAGCTGATTGCCGGACAGATGAGTTACCTTGCCATCAATGCCAGTCTCCCAGATCCAGTCCGAGGCGGTCGCTGTATAGTCCTTGAACTTCTGCTCGCTCTCGCGAATGCTGCGCTCGTTTTCCTTCAGCCGGGTGATGTCCGTACGCACCCCGACAATGCCCCCTCCGGGCAGTCTCCGTTCGGAAATCAGCAGCCATTGGCCGTTGATATGCCGTTGCTCTAACGGTTCGTCCGGCGGATTTGCATGATGGGCCAGGCGTTGGCGCAGCCAATCCTCTTCCCGGCCAATGGCATCGGCGAAGTAACCCGCATTGACACCGTCTTTCAAAATCTCTTCAAAGGTCCGTTTGAGCCGCACATAACCTGCGCCCTTGCCGTAATATTCCCGGTATTTCCGGTTGCAATAGACCAGCCTGTCATCCTGATCAAAAACCGCAAGACCTTCCGAAATCACATTGGCAACATCGTCCAGAAGGGTTTGCAGTCTGGCCGTCTCATGGTCCTTTTCGTATCTCGCCTTCTGGCCTTCCAGCTGGTGGACCACAAGCCGCGCCATGGCCGCCAGCGTGCCACGTTCATCAGCTGTGAGCTCCCGGGGTGCCCTGTCGGCTATGGAGAGTGTACCAATCTTGAAGCCGTTGCTGGTGATCAGTGGGGCGCCCGCATAAAAGCGCAGCTTCGGCCCGCCCGTCACCGCCGGATTGCTGCTAAATCTTTCGTCCACCGCCGCGTTGGAAATGCAGAAGGGCTGATCCTGCGAAATGGCATGGGAGCAAAAGGAATCGCCGCGCGGCGCCGCATTCACGCCAAGGCCGATCTGGGACAGAAATTTCTGCTGGTCCCGGCCGACAAAGCACACGAAGGCGATGTCTGTCTTGAAGATGGCCACAAGGGTTTGCGTCACATCGTCAAACAGGGAATTGGCCTCATGCTCCAGAAACTCAAAGCTCTTGAGTTCCGCAAGTCTGGCCGCTTCGTTCAAGTCACCCCGTAAATTTACCACTGGCATTTACTTGCTTATTTAAATCAAGATCAATAAACCAGGATCAAATCCAGCCACATGATCGCTTGTATTCGCGATCATTATATCGAATTTATAATATAAGTCGTTAAATCACTTACGACGCCTACAAAAATAACTCTCATTAAAATACTAAAATCTATTTTATTCGGTCCATTATAAAAAGTAACGTCTTTTCTGAGCAAACCAAAGCCAATACCTTAGGTAAAAGTTGCATATCAAAGTTATTTCTTATTTTGATTGCGCTTTTGAAACAGGAAAGAAACAAGGCCAGCTCAGGGGCTGGCCTGTTCTGCGACCGGCTTTCGAACGACCGCGTCTGGTCTCTGGTCCCTACGGCCGCATAATGCAGTGCCGCTGCGCCCCTTCACCGTTTCAATGGTCACCCAGCTTGGTGTCCCGGGAATAGTCCCCGTCCACCTCTTTGGTCACCGCCTGACCGCAAATGGTTGCGCCGCGGGCCGCGTCATAGGTGAGGGAGGGCGACCCGGACAGGCTCCAACCCTTGTTGAGTGCTTCGGTGACCCGGTGGCAGAATTCGCTGTCATCCACGCCAGTGATAAATCGGTATAGCTTCATGAAGATCTCTCGTTGTCATTGGCCGTACGTGCCTCAATGGCATCGGCAATTGCAAGCACCCGCTTGCCCATTTCCGCATGTAGCCGTTCCACCATCTTGCCGTCCACCTGGATTGCCCCCTTGCCCGCATTTTCGGAACGGCCGAAGGCATCATTGATTCGCCGGGCCCAGGCCACTTCCTCGTCCGAAGGGCTGAAGGCCGCATGGCAGGCGGCAATCTGCTTGGGGTGGATCAGCGTTTTGCCGTCCATTCCCATATCCACCCCTTGCGCGCATTCGGCGGCAAAGCCTTCCGCATCCTGAAAGGCGTTGAACACCCCGTCCAGAATGTCGACCCCTCCGACTCGGGCCGCCGCCACGCAGGTCATCAGCCAGGGCATCATGGCTGCCCGCCCCGGGGCCAGACGCGCCCGGGTCTCCTTGGCCAGATCATTCGTACCCATGACCAGGCAGGACAGGCGCACCTGCGGATCCTGGCCGCAAGCCCCGATGGCTGCTGCGTTCAGCATGGCTTCCGGTGTTTCCATCATCGCCCACAGCTTGACGGATGCCGGCGCATTGTGGCGGGCCAGCATGTGGGCCACACGTTGCAGGTCGGCAGGGGAATTGACTTTGGGCACCAAAATCCCGTCCGGCCCCGCCTTGACGGCGGCCTCCAGATCCGCCTCGCCCCAGGGCGTGTCCAGCCCGTTGATGCGGATCACCACTTCCCGCCCCTCATAGCCGCCAGACCCAACCGCCTCGGCAATCTGGGTCCGGGCCAGATCCTTGACATCAGGGGCTACCGCATCTTCCAGATCCAGCAAAAGGCAGTCGACATCAAGCGTCCTGGCTTTTTCAAGCGCGCGGGCATTGGAGCCCGGCATATAGAGCGCGGAGCGGCGAGGTCTGATCGGTGAGGTCATCGCAAAGTCCCAAGGCTGTCAACAGTCGTTGCGCCGCAGCATAAGAGATTGCGCGGCGGAACGAAATCCACCGAAGGGGGAAGACCCGCGCCTTCCATTAGAGCACGATGCTCTAGGCAGCCGCCTTGTCTTGCCCTTTGAAAATCATGTCTTTGGCCGCTATCACCGCCCCAAAGGTGATGGCCAGGCAAGCCAGGCCGACGGAGACAGTCAAAGCCCCGAAGCCGAAGGCAATCAGAAGCAGGGTGGATAAAAGAGGTGCGGAATAGGCTGCCGCCCCCAGAACCTGAATGTCGCCGCGCTTGACCCCGATGTCCCAGGTAAAAAAAGCCAGCCCGACCGGGAACAGGGCCAGGGCTAACACCGATCCCCATTCCAGCGCTGACGCGGGCCAGACCGTGTCTTCCCAGATCAGATGGCACAGAACCGATAACAGCGCCGTGGTCAGGCAAAATCCGGCCACCGCTTCTGTCGGGACCGTTCCAAGCCGCCGGGACAGCACCGAATAGCTCGACCAGAACAGCGAAGACACCACTGCTGCCCCATACCCAAGTGCAAACTGGCCGGAAAACTGCACCCCTTCACCACCGGTGATCAGCAGAGCGGCACCGGCAAGGCCCAGCACCGTGCCGGCAATGTGATGCAGCCGCAGCTGTTCGCCGGGCAGAAGGGCGGAAAACAGCACGATCAGCAACGGCCAGGTGTAGTTGATCAGATTGGCTTCCACCGGCGGCGCATTGCGGATGGCCGTAAAATAAAAGAAGTGAAAGCCGAACAGGCCAACGGTGCCGAACACCCAAACCTTGAGCGGCTGGCGCAGCAGGGAGAGTTTCCCCCTGGCAGCCACCCAGACCAGTGCCAGAAGACCCGAGGTGCCGAAACACAGGGCATTCAGCAAAAAGGGCGGCACACCGCCGGATCCGGCCCCAAACAGGCCGAGCGTTGCCCACATGAGAACCGCGCTCAAACCGATCACCGTTGCTTTCATCCGCGCGGCCCGTTCCATCATTCCATCCCGTTTCCGTGTCCTTACCGCTCTTGGCACGAAAAGCTGCACAGCAAAAGCAGGAAACGGCGAGAAGTGGAATTTGATTCAGGTCCTTGATCCCGGTTGCCGTTTCGGGACATGTTGGGCCACCACGACCATTGACTTGTCATTCCCGGGGAATACATGACCAAAGCGGAGATCAGAGCCCTTGGGCCGGAAGAGGCCCATCAGCTCGCGCCACTTATTGCTGAAAACGCCCAGGCCCTCAAACGCGGCGCCCCGCGCCGGCCGGACGAATATTACGCCGAACGCATTCTGGGCGACAAAACGGCGGAGGTTCTTGGTGCCTTTGTTGACGCGGAGCTGATCGGCTTCGGCGTCTATTTTGACCTTCCGGAACTGATCACCGGACTGAGGATCGGCCAGCTGGATGATATTTATGTGCATCCCGACCACCGCAATCAGGGTGTCGGGCGGAAGCTGATCGACACATTGGTCAGCGAAGGCCAGAAACGCGGCTGGCTGCACCTGCGCTGGATTGTTCCGGGCAAGAACGCACCTGCAGTTGCCCTTTATGAAAAGATCGCCGAGCCGGATCACCGCAAGAGCTACCTGATCCCGATCGACCGGGTTGCCGGCGACTGATCCTTTCAGGACACCAGGCTCCCGGTCTTGGCCGCCTGGCCGGACGGGAGCCAGCACATCACCAAATATTCAGGTGAAGGCAAAGCACATTGCATCCGCTTTGCCTTTTGCGGCATGCACCAGGGTTCACCTCCCTAACTTCCTGCAGAAAACAGCGGTGGGATCCGGGTCAACGGCATGAGCCCGGCCCTGACCAGTCCCCGCTCAAGGGAAAATGGCAGCACAATGGATGGCTCCCCGTCCAGCTCCTTGGTCAGGGGCGCCATGTTCTGGACGACCGTGCGCACCAATTCATAGTTCTTGTCTCCGCTCGGGAACAGCGGCTTGAGAGCCGCCATAAACGCCTCCGGATGACCAATGGTCAGGCTCATCTGCCCTGACAGCGTGCCGTCGCCATTGATCACTAGCTCCCCATGCGCTGCCACACGGCTCGGCCCGATCACCGTCTCCAGAAGCACCAGCTTGACCGGCAGCCGGCCATTGCCGATCTGCACCAGGGCGGGCAGCTTCAGCCCATCCAGAAGCAGCGCCCCGCCGGTCACCTGAATATGGGCGCGCAGGTCGATGGGTTTGCCGAATTCCGGTACTGACTTCAGCCTCAAGGCATTTACGGACAAAAAGCCTTCAGCATCATCCTTGCTATCCGGCATGTGCCGGATGTGAAGCTCCGCCTTGTCGGCTCCAAAAAGCCCAGAGGAGAGCGTGTTCTCCACCGCCGCTTCGGGCTGTTGCACAATCGCGTCCAGCGCCCCGAGACCACCATCGGCCAGTTTGATACTGGCCCGGGCGGTTTCCCAATGCATCTCGCCCAAAAGACCGCTCAGGGGCTCCGAAACAGACGCCGGCGGCTTCGCCTCGAAAATCAGATGCCAGGGATTGTAGATCAGCGCAACCGCGTTCAGCGCGCCGACGGCGCCTTCCGCCCCCGCCCGGTCGCGGGAGGCAAGGTCCCGGCAGGAGACTTCGTAGCGGAACGGAAACCCGCCAATGGACAGGTCCGAGCAAGACAGATCCAGTCCCTGGCGCCCCAGGGACGCCATTTGCTGATCCAGCTGGCCGGCCAGAACGGACCGGCCGAAAACCCAGGCGCCGGACCAGCCTGCGATCACCAGACCGATTGCAACCAGCAGCAGAATATAGCGGCGCCTTGATGATCCGGCAGATTTGGATGTTCCCTCTGACACTCTTTTGCTCACCCTCTTTGCGGCTCCAGCTCCAGCCAATAACAGCTGGCAGAGGAAATCCTTTTTGCCAATTCAAGTGATGGCGCAAAACTGTGGGATCAGCAAGGCATGGCGCCGCGCCTGTTGACGTTTCGGCCAAGGAGCGCGAAACACGGGTCTCGTGGGGGGCAGACAGCAGGACCGGAAAGGCTGATTGGACGAGATGAACGACTATTGGGTGTTTGGCTACGGCTCCTTGATGTGGAATCCCGGATTTGACCATTTGCGCTGCGAACCGGCCCTGTTGCGCGGTGCCCACCGGGCGCTTTGTGTCTATTCCTGGGTTCACCGGGGCACCCAGGAGCGGCCCGGCCTTGTCTTTGGTCTCGACAATGGCGGCGCTTGCCGGGGCATGGTCTATCAGGTTTCTGAAGCGGTCTGGCCGCAAACACTCGACTATCTGCGCGCCCGCGAACAGACCACCATGGTCTACAAAGAACACTGGCACGGCGTTGAACTGGACACGGGCGAGACCGTCAAGGCGCTGGTCTATATGGTCGACCATGACCATGCGCAATATGCAGGTGCCTTGCCCAGGGAAACGCAGCTTGAGATTGTTAAGGGAGCGGCCGGAAAATCCGGTGAAAACCCTGAATATGTCATCAACACAGCCGCCCATCTGGAAGAGATGGGCATTGCCGACACCCACCTTGCCTGGCTGGCGGCACAGCTGAAGGCTCTTTGACAAACACCAGAGCCAGGGAGCTGGCCCCAGCCCTGCCCGCTGGCGCTTCAGGCCGCTGGAGCATCGGGTGAGCAGACTGCAGCATTTGATGCCCGCAAGCAGCTCATTCGGCAAGGCAAGGCACGTCTCGCGGCGCGACGCGGAGGACCAGGCAAGCGGCGCAACGCTGCCGATGGGCTGCGTTCCATCACCCGAAGGGCCAGATCTGCTTTTTGCGCTGACATCCCAGGTGCCCGGCGGCGAAAGGCAAATAAGGCAAATCCAGTCAGGCGCGATTTGCTCTAAGCGCATCGGCGGACGTCAAGACCGGTGAAGGCGACGGCGCCCGGCGCGCTTCGTCCATCAACCGGTCGCTGGCAGACTCAATGCTCTCAACCATCTGTGCATAAAACGCATCTGGCGCCATCCCCGGCTCTATCGGTGGCAGGATCTCGACAATCACCGTGCCCGGATACACCTTCCAGGACGAGCGCGGCCAGTAGAGCCCGGCATTGTGGGCAATCGGCACGACCGGGCAGTTCAGGTTTTTGTAAAGATGGGCAATGCCGTATTTGTATTTCGGCTCCGCCCCCGCCGGACGGCGTGTTCCTTCTGGAAAAATCAGGATCTGACGGTCTTCGTCAATCGCTTCCCGGGCGGCTTCCATCATGGCCGCCAGCGCTTCGGACCGTTTGCCGCGATTGATCGGGATCTGTTTGAACTTGGCCGTGTACCAGCCGAAAATCGGGATCCAGCGCAGTTCCCGCTTCAAGATGAAGGTGGGGCTGGAGAAAAGCGGGATCAGGCTGACCGTTTCCCAGGCGGACTGGTGCTTCATGGCTGCGATAAAACCGCCGTCAGGCAGGTTTTCCAGCCCCCTGAACTCCACCTTGATCCCGGCCACCACGCGCATGAGCCACAACAGGCTGCGCGACCACAGCGGCACGATGCCCCAGCCCCAGGAACGTGGCAGCAGCATGACCGGAGAGAACAGGAGCATTTCAATCAGTGTGACCGTATAAAACAGCACCTGAAACAGGGTGGAACGGATGAGAATCATGGCACCAGAATATGTGAACAAGGCCCGCGTGGCCCCCGGCCCATCTGCTGACAAGCGTCAGGAAACGGCTTTGACGGAGTTACGCAGTCTGGCGAGGATATACTTCACATATTCGCGCATGAGAAGCCGGATTGTCTTCGGTTCCCGGTACCAAGTGTCCAGTTTCAGATCTGCTGAAAACACCGGATAGGCGATCAGCTCCACATCCGGCAGTGCGTCGGACAATTCGGCCTGGGCCCGGGGCAGATGATAGGCGCTTGTGACGACCAGCAGGGACTTGAAGCCGTTTTTCCGGACCCAGTTTGCGGTCTCGGTGGCATTGCCCGCCGTGTTCAGGGCCACTCTGTCCAGATCAACGCTGCCTTCTTCCAGTGGCATGTGGGACGAGGTGACGGCCGCCAGCTGCTTGCGAGTCGTGCCGGGGTGAACCCCGGAAATCAGAAGGCGGCTCGCATGGCCTTCCTCCAGCAGCCGCACGGCTTCATTCACCCGGGCATGGCCACCGGTCAGCACCACAATGGCATCCGCATTTGCTGCTTGCGGCACTTTCGCAGTCGCGATCTGATGGGCAAAGACCAGAAACTGGATCATGACCGCTGCGCCAAGGGCGGCCGGAACCAGAAGAAAGGCAAGCCTGAGGCCGAAGCGCTTTCGGCGGGGAGACCGTGACCTCTTGCCCCGTCTGCCTTCCGCGCGGACGTCAGACAGCGCAGACCCTGATCCGGCGGCAGGGCCACCGTCCTTCGATGCTGGGTCTATTACAGTCTCCGCGTGCAGCATAGCGCCATTATGATAGTTGATTCGGCCAATTTCGCGGCATTCGCCTCAGAAATCAATCCACTTTCGCAAGATGGGCCTTGACCGCAAGGCCGGACGTCAGTGCGGTCAGGATTGCAACCAGGAACACAACTGCGAACACGCCAAAATAGCCCGCCAGGCTGACGGAAACGGATCCGAACAGGGCCGACAGCTGGTCGGTTCCCGCCTGTCCGGTGCCCTCGCGGGTAAAGACATCCAGCAGCACGAAACACACAATAGCGGCAACCCCGCCGGAAACGCCGCCCTTCAGGCCCAGCAGCAGAAAGTGCCGCTGGAATTCCCGGGCGATGAAACTGTCCTCGGCGCCGACAAAGTGCAGCACTGAGACCACGTCCTTGTTGCCCGCCATGGCCGACTGGGTGGCAAAGACAACGCTCAGCACCATGGAGCCCAGCATCAGGAACATGATCACGACACCACCTGCGACCACCGCACCGGCCATGGCCGACAGGCGGGCGGTCCAGATGGAATGATCGTCGACACTCGCCCCGGTCACCTGGCGGGACACGGCCGCCCGGAGCTGGGGCAGATTGAGAAGCTGGGGATCACGCACCGAAATCTGGATCAGTCTTGGCACCGGCAGACCGTCCAGCTCAAACCCTTCACCAAGCCAGGGCTCCAGCAGCGCCTTGGTGTCGCGGTCCGAGAGAGCCCGGACCGAGCCAACACCCGGAAATTCCTGAACCAGGGCCACCGCCTTGTCGATTTCCCGGAGCATATCGACCCCTTCGGTCGGCCGGATCTGGATCGTGATTTCCCGCACAAGATCGTTCTGCCAGGCATCGGCCGCGTCCCAGACGACGGAGAGGGCACCGACCGTCAGGCAGGCCAGAAAGCTCATGATCGCTACAACAAGGGTCAGCGCCCGGCCGGCCACCGACTGGGGCGGCACAATAGCCGCAGCGGGCCGCAGCTTGGCCTCGTCCGGCGATCCTTTGGGCTGCGGTTTCGGCCCGGCTGGTTTTTTCGGCCGCTTGACGACCGGATCGCGGCGCCTGGGCGGTTTGACGGTCACCACGGGCGCCCGCTTGTCATTATCCATATCTGTCCTGGCCATTATGCTGCCCGATCATGGTCTGCCGCCAGCATGTGCAGAAGCGGGTATTTTGCAAAAGTCAGATCCGTCTTCTAGTCGAAAATGGAAAGGCGGCCATCCGCAAGCACCATTCGCCTAGCATCCACCTGTTCCAGCAAGGCAATATCGTGGGTTGCGATGACCACGGACGTGCCGAGTTTGTTCAATTCGATGAACAGACGCAACAGGCGCCGCGCCAGGGGCGGGTCCACATTGCCTGTCGGCTCATCCGCCAGCAGCACTTCGGGCCGCGTGATCAGGGCGCGGGCAATCGCGGCGCGTTGCTTTTCCCCGCCTGAAAGCACCGGAGGCAAAACATGCATGCGCTCGCCAAGACCGACCCATTTCAGCAGGTCGATCACATCGGAACGGTATTCCCCTTCCATCTTGCCGACCACCCTGAGCGGCAAGGCCACATTTTCATAGGTCGTCAGATGGTCCAGAAGCCGGAAGTCCTGAAACACCACACCAATCTTGCGGCGCAGTTGCGGCAGCTCCTGCTTTTCGATCACGCTCAGGTCACGGTTGAACACCTTGATAAGGCCGCGCGTGGGCTGAAGCGACATGAACAGGAGGCGGATCAGGCTGGTTTTGCCCGCTCCGGAGGGTCCGGTCAGGAACTGAAACGACTGCGGCTCGATCTGAAAACTCAGGTCTCGCAGAATCTCCGGCCCCATGCCGTATCTCAATCCGACATTTTCGAAGCGGATCACGAATTTGTCTCCTGTTGATGGACCGGTGCTATCATCACGCCGTTAACGCTGCATTAATCATATAAAGGTCCATTAGAGGCCTGAAAGCCTGTCTCAGGAATTGTCGGCACTTGTCCAACGCTTGATGCCGGTTTCGACCCGTCGGTCACAAGACAATAGCGCGCGAGCAAGCCATGGCGAAAGGTCTTCGCTCATGAAGATCACATGTCCGGACTGCAGTACGTCCTATGAGATCAAGGCCGAGGCCGTCGGCCCTGAAGGACGCAGTGTGAAATGTGCCAAATGCGGCAGCCGATGGTTCGTCTCCCCCGATGAAGGCAAGGAGGAGACGGCAAGCTTTGAAGCGCCCGCAAGCGAGCCCTCCCCCAAGGACGAAGCCGACACAGAAGAGGCCGCGACGGATGAGGCCGAATGGGCTGCCGATGCGGCCGCCGATGGCGACGTGGCCGCGTTTCCGGAAGAAACGGCACCGGAGGACAGTCCGTCAGATGACGAGGCCGCATTCGCCTCCACCGGCGCCAACACAGCCACGCGCAAGGACGAAGAGCAGTTTTCAGCAGATCTGGCTGAAGACGACAGCCCGGCCGAGCCGCCGGCCGATATCGAGAGCCATGCAAAACGGCCGAAAATCACCGTCAATCCGGACAAGTTCCGCCGCAACCATATCGGCGCGCTCCTGAACTGGATGTTCCGCCGCAATTACCGGCGGGTGGTCGGCATTCTGGTGTTTGTTGCAGCCCTGTCGGCGGTCGGCTCTTTTGTGCTGCTGCGCGACACCATGGTCAAACAGTTTCCCGATCTGGCCAGCCTGTTTGAAATGGTCGGCTTCGACGTTAATCTGCGCGGCCTGGAGTTCCACAATTTGCGCACATTCTCCGAGCTGGAAGACGGCAAGAGCGTTCTGGTGGTGGAAGGATCGATCCGCAATCTTGAAGACCAGTCCAACCCCGTCCCGGCCGTCAGGCTGTCCATCCGCAATGCCGATCACCAGGAGGTCTATGCCTGGACCGTGGAACCCCGTACAAAGGCGCTTAACGGATTTGACGAAACCCGGTTCCGAACCATTCTTGCAGATCCGCCCGACGGGGCGTTCGACATTCAGGTCCGCTTCACCGACCGCGGCCAGCGCCAAATAGTACTCGAGTGAATATGACAGCCGATATCCGCACCCTTTTTGATGAAGATGCCATTGCCACCCGCGTGGCCGCACTTGCCGCTGAAATCGCGGAAGGCAAACCCCAGAACCTTCTGGTGGTCGCGGTTCTGAAAGGCAGTTTCATTTTCGCGGCCGACCTTGTGCGTGCCATGCACCGCAGCGGCCTGGAGCCCGAAATGGAGTTCATGCACCTGTCTTCCTACGGCGCCGGCACGGAAGGATCAGACACCATCCGTGTTTTGCGCGATGTCGAAAGTGACGTTAACGACCGCGATATCATTTTGGTGGATGATATCCTGGAATCCGGCCGCACACTTTCCTTTGCCAAGGAGCGGCTGATGGACCGGGGAGCCCGCTCCGTTAAGATCGCAGCCTTGCTCGACAAACCGGAGCGCCGCAAAGCTGCCATATCTGCAGATTATGTGGGATTTGCCTGTCCTGATAAGTTTGTCGTCGGATACGGTATGGATATGGGCCACGCTTGGCGGCAGTTGCCCTTTATTGGATATGTCGTTGCTTCCGGGGACGAGGCAGCGGCTGACGACGGGACGGGAGGTTGAGCATGGCTCGCATTCTTCTGACAGAAGATGATGAAGCGGTTCGCAGCTTCGTGCGGCGTGCCCTTGAACTCGACGGGCATTGTGTGGAAGTGGCTGAAGATGGCGGCGAAGCTGTCGAAGTCCTGACGCGGGAAAAAGGTGCCTTCGAGCTGCTGGTATCTGACATCAAGATGCCGGTCATGGACGGGATTGCCCTGGCGCTTCACACAGCGCGCGACTATCCGAAAATGCCGATCCTCCTGATGACCGGTTTTGCCGATCAGCGCGAACGGGCCAATGGCCTGGATGCCCTGGTGCATGATGTCATCACCAAGCCGTTTTCCCTGGCCGATATCCGCAAGGCCGTGCGCCATGCCATCGCCGGAGAGCTGCCGCAGGACACCCGCCGCTACGCCTGATATGGGCCGCGTTCCGAAGTGAAAAAGTGCACGGCCCCTGCCTTTCTTCCGGCCGCCTGACCTCATTTATTTTGCCTGTTTGTTTCCGACCGGCGCCTGACCGCCCCCGGAAGCGCACTCAAAAAAGCATCGCACCAGCCACATATTGATGCTTCTCAACGGACGCTGCGTCTCCTACCCCTGCTAAGGACAAATGCATGACCGGGAGATGCACCGTGACGACCCCCTTTTTCTGGAACGAGTTGACCACCTATGATTTTGCGGCACTCGACCCGGACCGGACGGTCGCGGTTCTGCCCATCGCCTCCACCGAACAGCACGGGCCGCATCTGCCCATCGCCACCGACGTGGCGATTGCACAGGGGATGCTGGACGAAGTGCGCCGCCAGCGTCCAGCGGATCTGGCCAGCCTTGTTCTGCCGCTTCAGGAAATCGGCAAGGCCAATGAACACAAATACGGGCCGGGCACCCTGTCCCTGGATGCGGACCTGCTGATCCGCTGCTGGACCGCCATTGGCGAAAAAGTGGCTGAAGCCGGGGTGCGCAAGATGGTGATCGTCAATTCCCATGGCGGCAACACGGATGTGATGAGCATTGTTGCCCGGGAATTGCGGGTCCGCCGCGACATGGCCGTTGTCAGTACCCAATGGGGCCGGTTCGGCCACCCCGAAGGCATGATCTCCAGCCACGAGGCCCGCTTCGGAATCCATGGCGGCGAGGTCGAAACCTCCCTGATGCTGCATTTCCGGCCCGAGCTTGTGAAAATGGACAAGGCGGACAATTTCGTGTCCCGGGCAGAAGACATGGCACGCAGCTCAGCCTATCTGCAGCCCCTCCCCCCCCATTCGCTGGCCTGGATCGCCCATGATCTCAATCCGGCCGGAGTGGTGGGAGATGCTTCCAAAGGCACGGCTGAAAAGGGCAAAGCCATTGCGCAGCACCAGGCCAAAGAGTTCATTGGCCTGATGCAGGATCTAGCCGCCTATCCGCTCAGCGCGCTGTACCGGCCGGACTGATCAGCGACCCCTGTCCGGAACAATTGCTGCGGCGACCGGTCCAGCCAGCTGAACTCAGGACACCGGCAGCTTGCCGTCCTGTTTCAAATCTTCGACCAGATCCGCCAGGTCCTGCAACAAAACTTCGATGAACATGCTTGTGGCCGCGTCCATGGTGGTGCGGGCCCGGGTGATCAGTTTCATGGGCTGATGGTGGGTGCGGTGGCCCTTCAGCGGCCGGAACACCAGCTCTCCCCGGCGGCATTCGGCAATCACATCCAGCGGATTGAGCAGGCTGACCCCAATGCCCCGGCGCACAAGCTGGCGCAGGGTCTCGGAGGAATTGGTTTCCAGAACCGGTTCGATCGGCACGGGCAGGCTCGACAGGACAAGATTGATCACATCGCGCAAACTGGTACCCGTCTGCGCCAGAACCAGACGCTCTTGAACAATATCGGCCAGGTCCACCGGACCGCTTTCCCGGGCCAGGGCATGGTCCGGCGGCAGCACGGCCCCAATCGGGATGTCGAATGTGGCCAGAGTGCGGATACCCGGCGTTGCTGAAATGTTGAAGCCCAGGCCGATATCCGCCTCTCCTGTCAGCACCGGCGTGATCGTGGTGGTGCCCGCATCGCTGCGCAGCTTGATGTGAACCCGCGGATGCTCCTTGATATAGTCCGCGATGATCCCGGGCAGCGGGCCGGAGGCAAGGCCGACCGTGGTCACCATCGAGACCTGGCCGGCCTGGGGCATCTTGAGGGCCCGGATGCGCGTTTCAAGCCTCGAATAGTCCTTCAGCACATCGCGCACATGTTCAACGCAAAGCTCCCCTGCGGCAGTCAGCCGCAAACCACGCGGCAAACGTTCAAAAAGCGGGCTGCCGAATTCCTCTTCCAAGGCGAGGATTTGCCGGTTGATGGCAGACGAGGACACATTCAGGCGCTCGGCGGCTTTACGGATCGAGCCGCAGCGCGCAATCTCGTCAAGATAAGTCAGCTTTCGGGAATGCAGCATTTGAACCGCCTCTTTCTTGCGCATGATGATGAAATCACCACCAAATTTCCGACCGATGACTTTTGGGCAGCGGTGTTGGCTAATTTTGATGCTTTTCAATATACGCTCACAAAGCTCAAATACCCTGAATTTCCAAATGTTTTCAAGCTGGCGCCTTGAGAGGGGACACAACATGAAACTCAGACGTACTTTGGAAGCACTGTTTGCGGCGGGTCTTTTTGGCCTCGGCGCAACATCTCAGGCCCTCGCACTGGACGAGGTCTCCTATGGCACCAACTGGCTGGCCCAGGCCGAACATGGCGGGTTCTACCAGGCGGTTGCCGACGGCACTTACGAGAAATACGGCCTGAAAGTCACGATTGTGCCCGGCGGGCCGCAAGCGGCCAATGACGCCCTGCTGATCTCCGGCAAGATCGACTTCTACATGGGCGGCACCCTGAAGGGCTTCGACTATGTGAAGGAAGGCATTCCACTGATCAATGTCGCCAGTATCTTCCAGAAGGACCCGCAGGTGCTGCTGGCCCATCCGGACCAGGGCATCGAAACATTCGACGACCTTGCCAAGCTGGATACCATCTACATGGGCAAGGACGGCTACATCACCTATTTCGAATGGATGAAGAAGAACTTCAAGGGCTTCTCCGACGCCCAGTTCAAGCCCTACACCTTCAACCCGGCGCCCTTCATCATCGACCCGAAGTCCGCCCAGCAGGGCTACCTGACCTCCGAGCCCTACAAGATCGAAAAAGATGCGGGCTGGGCTCCGAAAGTCTTCCTGCTCGCCGATGAAGGCTGGACCCCCTATTCCACCTTGATCACCACGAAAAAGGCGCTTGTCGACGAGAACCCGGATCTGGTTCAGCGCTTTGTCAGCGCGTCTATCGAAGGCTGGTACAATTACCTTTATGGCGATAACAGTGCCGCCAACGATCTGATCAAAATAGACAATCCGGACATGACCGACGGCCAGCTCGCCTATTCCCTCGCCAAGATGAAGGAATACGGCATTGTGGATTCCGGCGACGCGCTGGAGCAGGGTATTGGCTGCATGACTGATGCCCATTTCAAGACCTTCTTCGACACGCTTGCTGCCATTGGCGTGGTTGACGCCGGTCTGGACTACAAGCAATCCTACACGACCCAATTCGTCTGCAAGGGCGTCGGTCTGGATCTGAAAAAGTAAGCCCTGCTTGCTTTGCCCCAGGGCTCCGCCCGCCCGGGCGGAGCCCTCTTCATAAATTTCCGGGAATATCATGGTCAGCACTGAACTGGGCGACACCAACAAGACGGCCGCATCCGGCCATCGTCCGCTCGTTGCAATGGAAAAGGTCTCGAAAGTCTTTTCCAACGGCACGGTCGCCCTCTCCGGCATGTCCCTTACCGTCAAGACCGGCGAATTCATCAGCCTGCTCGGCCCGTCCGGCTGCGGCAAGTCCACCGCTCTGAGAATTATCGCCGGGCTCGGCGGTGTCTCGGATGGCAGCATCGACTGGCCAAGCTTCCGCATCAATTCCAAAGGTCTGCCGGACGGGGATATCAGCTTCGTCTTTCAGGAGCCCACCTTGATGCCCTGGCAGACCGTGTTCGGCAATGTCTATCTGCCGCTGCGCCTTAAGGGCATGAGCAAGAAAGCTGCCGAAACGCCAATCCTGTCGGCCCTGGAAAGCGTCGGCCTTGAAGATTTCGCCAAGGCCTATCCCCGGGAACTGTCCGGCGGGATGAAAATGCGCGTTTCCATCGCCCGGGCCCTGGTGACCAAACCCAAGCTCCTGCTCATGGATGAGCCGTTTGCAGCGCTTGATGAAATCACCCGCCAGAAACTCAATGACGATGTGCTCACCCTTTGGAAAACCACCGGCATTTCGGTGATCTTCGTGACCCACTCGGTCTATGAATCGGCCTATCTGGCCAACCGCATCGTGGTCATGAAGGCCCGTCCAGGCCGGGTCCATGCGGATTTCCCGCTCCATACCAGTCTGGAGCGCGATGCGCTTTACCGGACCTCCGAAGAATACCGCAGCACCTGCGAACAGGTTTCCAGAATGCTGCTGGAAGCCATGGGCGAAGAAGGACACTGATCAGATGGACACGCCCCAACCGTCCGGCCGCGATCCCCAGAGCCTCGCCAGATGGCGGGAAACGGTGCTGTCCTTTGCCGTGCCGCTTCTGGTGATCATCGGCCTGATCGTCCTGTGGCATGTGACCGTCGTCGTCAACAAGATCCCCCACTATATCCTGCCCGGCCCAGAACGCGTGGCCAAGGCGCTCATGACCGACTGGCCGATCCTGCTGCCGGCTCTTTGGGTGACCACCAAAATCACCCTTGTGTCGCTGGCGCTGGCCCTGATCGGCGGCGGCGGCATGGCCATCTTGCTGGTGCAGTCGAAATGGATCGAAAGGGCACTTTACCCGATCACCGTCGTGCTGCAGGTAACCCCAATCATTGCCATTGCACCGCTGATCCTGATCTACGCACCCTCCACCCAGGTCGCCCTCCTGATCTGTGCCTTCGTGGTCGCCTTCTTCCCGGTCCTGTCCAACATGGTGCAGGGCCTCAAAAGCGTGGACCATAACCTTTTGAACCTGTTCGAGCTCTACGGCGCCTCGCGCTGGCAGACCCTGGTCTATCTGAAGCTGCCCGCCTCTCTGCCCTATTTCATGACCGGCCTGCGCATCGGCGGCGGGCTGGCGCTGATTGCAGCTGTTGTTGCCGAATTCGCGGCCGGGTCCGCCGGAGCCGGATCAGGGCTCGCCTTCCGGCTTCTGGAAGCGCAGTTCCGCATGAATATTGCACGTCTCTTTGCCGCCCTGATCCTTCTGGCGGCCCTCGGCGTCCTCATTTTTGCCATCACGTCGTTTATTTCCTGGTGGTGCCTGCACCGCTGGCATGAAAGCAGTCTGAAACGGGAAAACTGATGTTTACCGACCTTCCCCGCAGCCCGCGCTTCGTTCTGCGGTCCGCGACCCTGCCCCTGTGCACCGCCCCCGGTCTGGAGGCGCGGGCAGAAGAAGGCCTTGCCCTGGCCGATCTGATCATCGCGGACGGAACCCTGGAAGCAGTCCTGCCAGCCGGAGCTGCCCCTTCGGAGATCGAAGGACCTGACCTTGGCCGGGCTATGGTCTGGCCCGCCTTTGCCGACATGCACACCCATATCGACAAGGGCCATATCTGGGACCGGCAACCCAATCCCACCGGGGACTTCGACGGGGCCCTGTCGGCAGTGCGTGCGGACCGGGAGGCCAACTGGTCGGCAGAGGATGTGGCAACCCGCATGGATTTTTCCCTGCGCTGCGCCTATGCCCATGGCACCAATCTTCTGCGCACCCATCTGGACAGTCTGGCGCCGCAGCACCGAATCTCCTTTGAGGTGTTTGAACAGATGCGCACCACCTGGAAAGGCCGGATCGCGCTTCAAGCCGTCGCGCTGTTTCCGCTGGAGGCGGTGGACGATGAGGTCTATTTCACCGATCTGGTGAATGTGGTGGCCCGGGCAGGCGGCCTGCTGGGCGGGGTAACCCAGCCGGGGCCGGATCTGGACCGGCGCCTGGACACGCTCTTCCGCGCAGCGTCCAAACACAATCTGGACATCGACCTTCACGTGGACGAGACCCAGGATGCAAATGTGCTGACCCTGCTCGGCGTTGCCGAGGCGAAACTGCGCAACAGCTTTGACGGCATGGTGACCGTGGGCCATTGCTGCTCCCTGGCCCGCCAGGACGAGGCCTCCGCGGCCCGCACGATTGAGCGGGTGGCCAAGGCGGATCTCTCCGTCGTCTCCCTGCCCCTGTGCAACATGTATCTTCAGGACCGGGGCAGCCAGGACGCACCGCGCCGCACCCCACGCTCCAGAGGGGTCACGCTGCTGCATGAACTCACAGCCGCCGGTGTGCGCACCGCCGTTGCCTCCGACAACACACGTGACCCGTTCTACGCCTATGGCGATCTGGACATGGTGGAAGTGTTCCGTGAAGCGGTGCGCATTCTCCATCTGGACCATCCACTGGATGAGGCGGCAAGAGTGGTGACCACCAGCCCGGCGCGCTGCCTGGGGCGGCCGGAACTGGGCACGATTGCCGCCGGACAGCGGGCCGATCTGGTGCTGTTCAACGCGCGCAGCTGGAGCGAATTTCTATCCCGTCCGCAGGCAGACCGCATCGTGATGCGGAATGGCATGGGCATCGACCGCAGCTTGCCGGACTACCGCGACCTTGACCCGCTGATGAAAGACTGAAAATGGCTGACTACAAACAGATCATGGAAGATCTTGACGGCATCGCCCTGGAAGACAATCCCCGGCTGGTTCAGGCCAAGAGCCGCGATTTCTACTGGTATTCCCCGATCCTGAAGGCGCAGCTGGAGCATGTAACCGGAAACCTCATCGCCGCCCCGAAGGACGAGGAAGAGGTGATCCGCGTTCTGAAGACCGCCTATGCCCACGGGGTGCCCGTGACCCCGCGCGGCGCCGGAACCGGCAATTACGGCCAGGCCATGCCTCTTTCCGGCGGAATTGTCCTCGACATGTCCCGCATGACCGCGGTCAAGGAGGTTCATCCGGGCCGCGTCGTGTGTGAAGCAGGCATCGTGATTGCCCAGTTGGACAAGTACACGCGCGAACATTCCGGACAGGAGCTGCGCTTTCATCCTTCAACGGCGCAAACAGCCACCATTGGTGGCTTCATTGCCGGTGGCTCCGGCGGCGTCGGGTCGATTACATGGGGAGGCTTACGGGATATCGGCAACATTCTGCGACTGCGGATCGTGACGATGGAAGCCGAACCCCGGGTGCTGGACCTCTCGGCTTGGGACCTCCAAAAGGTCAGCCACGCCTATGGCACCAACGGCATCATCACCGAAGTGGAAATGCCGCTCGCCCCGGCCTATGACTGGGTGGATGTGATTGTCGGCCATGGCAGTTTCATGGATGCGGTGGTCTTTTCCGACAAGCTGGCCCGCAGCAACGGCCTGCTTTTAAAGGAAGTCGCTCCGATTGCCGCCCCGATCCCGTTTGACTATTTCACCCGCCACAAACCCTGGCTGAAGGATGGCGAGGCCGTTACCGTGCTGATGGTCGCCCCCCATTCCATGTCCTCCGTCGTGGCGCTTGCCGAGAGGATGAAGGGCGAAATCCGCTTCCGCTCCGATGAAGTGGAATCTATGAAGGGCATTCCCCATGCCTATGAGCTGGCCTGGAACCACACCACCTTGCGGGCTTTGAAATTCGACAATGCCTTCACCTATTTGCAGGTGCAGTATCCCGGCCCGAACCATGTGGAACTGGTGCGCAAATCAACTGCGATGTTCCCCGGCGAAATTTTCGGCCATCTGGAGTTCCTCCGCTTTGACGGGCAGATCCAGTGTTCCGGCCTGCCGCTGGTGAAATTTACCAGCGAAGACCGCTTGGAAGAGATCATCCGCCTGCATGAGGACAATGGTTGCCGCATCTTCAACCCGCACCGCTACACGCTGGAAGAAGGCGGCATGAAGCAGACCGACCAGGTACAGCTGGATTTCAAGAAGGAAACCGATCCCAAAGGGTTGCTCAATCCAGGCAAGATGATCGCCTGGGACAATCCCGATTTCGATTTCAATTCCGGGAAGACCTATCTCTTTCCGGGGCTGCAATCCTTTGCCGGGGCTTAAGTCATGCGGGTTCTTGTGTTGCACTCTCACCCCCAGGACACCAGCTACGGCCGGGCTCTTTATCACCAGACCTGCGAAAGCCTCGCCGCAGCCGGCCATGAGGTCGACGGCTGCGATCTTTATGCGGAAGGTTTCGATCCGGTTCTGTCGCGCGAAGACCGGGACATTTATCATGACGTTCCTCAAAACCGGGCCAAAGTGGATCCCTATTGTCAGCGGCTGCTGAAAGCCGAAGGGCTGGTGATTGTCACCCCGGTTTGGAATTTCGGCTTTCCCGCCATGCTGAAAGGCTATTTTGACCGGGTCTGGCTGCCCGGCGTCTCCTTCCATCTCGAGGACGGATCCTTGACGCCAACCCTGCGCCACATCCGCAAACTGGGTGCCGTAATGACCTATGGCGGCAGCCGCTGGCGGGCATTGGCCGTCGGCGACCCGCCGCGCAAGATCGTCAAACGGGTCATCCGGGCCCAGATCAAGATCGGGGCCCCGGTAAGATATCTGGCCCATTACGACATGAACAACTGCACGCCTGAGACCCGGTCCGCCTTTCTGAGCAAGGTCAAAAGCGAAATGGAAGCCTTCTGACGCTTCGTCCATCCACGAAAATCAGACGATTTTCGCGGCAGTCACTTCCACTTCCACCAGAAACTCTTCCCGGGTGAAGCCTCCCACCACAAGCAATGTGGACACCGGCTTCACCGGCCCGGTGAACCGGTCCCGGACGGCCATATAGGCGGGAAAATCCTCCCGGCGCGTGACGAAACCCGAAATCCGGATCACATCGTCAAAGCTCATGCCTGCCTCTCGCAGGATCGCCTCAATGGCCTGAAAACACAGTTCTGCCTGCCCGGCAACATCCGGAGGAATGCAGTCATCGACGGCAATGCCCAGCTGGCCGGAAGTGACCAGAAGGCTGGCCCCCGGAGGCACCAGAAGTCCATGATTGTAGTTGCCGAAAGGTGCGCGCACGCTTGGGGGATTGAAGGTCTGTTTCACTTGGATGTTCCATCGGCGGAACGGGCTGCACCGCCTGAGCTGAAAGGGATGGGCTGAAAGGGATAGGTTGGAAGATAATACCAACCTCAATAGATAGAAACCCATCTGATGGCGCTGGTCCGGATTGGCCGGCAAGGCGCGTTGCGCAGGACGGCCTGGTTGGCCGTTCAAGCGGCGCAACGCAGTCCGGCGGGCCGGAGCAGGCCACCGAGGCCGTGTTTTGGGACTGTTCAGCTGCGTCCCAGGTTTTGAACGATAAACCATATCGCCCTGCAACCTGCTCCTTGCCGAACAGTCCCAAAACACGGTCAGATCGGTTCCTATCTAGTGAGGTTGGTATTAGCCGCCGCCGCCAGCACCACCCGAAGGGCAGCAGCCCCTCCGATGACCTCCCCGGGGACCGAACGGCCCTTCCAAAGCCTAGCAAGATTAATAGCGTTTCAGCAACCGCTCCAGATAATCCAGCTCCAGTTTCGGCCGGGATGGGTCCGAAAAGCGCTTGCGCAGCTCTTCCAGAATCCGCCGGGCCCTTTGCACATCGATTTCGTCGGGGATCTTGACCCGGTTGTTGAAATCCGGGCCCTCGGTGCGGCGCGGACGACCAAGCGGGTCCTCATCAAGAGGTGAGGGGCCATTTGGGCTGCCTGCACCTTCGCCCTGTCCCATCATCTGCTCGGTCATGCTTTGGGCCCCCCGGCGCAGCGCGTCCAGGGCGTCACCCTGCTGGCCAAGCGCCTGCTGGCCCTGCCCATCACCGAGGGATTGCTGCGCCTCGCCCATAGAGTCACCTGCATCGCCAAGGGCTTCATTCTGTCCCATGCCGTTCTGGTTCAGCTGATCCATCAGCTCCTGCAACTGCTGGGCCAAATTGCCCTGGCCCTCCTGAAGCTGCTGGAGCATCTGTTGCAGCTGCTCCTGGGTCATCTGCTGGCCCTGGCCCTGCTGTTGCCCCTGTTGCTGTTGGCCCTGCTGGTTGCCCCGCTGGCGCTGCTGGTCCTGATTGAACCGGTGTGTCTCATCCATCAGCTGCTGCTGGCGCTGGATCATTTCGCCAAGCTGATTGAGCATTTCCATCATTTCACTGCTCATGCCTTCAGGCATCATCTGCGGACGCCCGGCTTGCAGGTTCTCCAGCATCTGCTGCATCTGTGCCAGCAGCTCACGGGCCGCGTCCCGCGATCCGGTGCGGGCCAATTCCTCGATCCGGTCCAGCATTTCGCTCAAATCCTGCTGGTTCAGCGTCTGCTGGTTGCCGTCAAAAGGCTGCATGGCTTGCGGATTCTGACGCATTTGCTCGGCAAGGGCCTGCATATATTCGTTCAGGGCCTCACGAAGCTCCTGGGTGAGCTTGGCAATTTCCTCATCGCTTGCCCCGTCCTCCAGTGCCTTGCGCAGAGCCTCCTGGGCATCGCGAAGCTTCTTTTCCGCTGCCGACAGGTCCCCGTCCTCAATGGAGAGCGCCAGCTCCCAAAGAAGCGGCAGCATCGCTTTCAGCTCCTCGTCGTTTCCGGCAGCGACCAGTTCGCCATAGGCATAACGCATGCCCAGATAGTTGCGCGGCTTGAAGCCAAAATTTTCAGGTGCCAGCATCAGAGCGTCCATGGCCATGATCACCCGGTCATGGTTCTGGGCGTCCAGCGCCAGGGTGCGGCGCTGTTCCACGATGGCCCGCGCCAGAGGCTTGGCAAAGCGGCGCTGGGGCAGCGTGATGCGGTAGGCCGGAGAGACCCCTTCCTGCCCCGCCTGGTCCCGCGCCAGCAAGGTCAGATCCACCTCGCTGCCCGCCCAGGGATGGGACGTCAGGTCGCGGATCGTCTCAGACGTTTTGGCCGTGCCGGAGCGCGGCGGCAGGGACAGTGGAAACTGCGGCGCCTCCACCAGCGGCCGGGGCACCCGGTCCTTGTGGTCCGGATCCGGCAGCGGCGTTATCCGCGCTTCGGCGGAAACAACCCCATAATCATCATTGACCAGATAAGAGAATTTCAGCGCGCCGCTGAGCTGTTCTTCCGGATCATCCGTCAGCCGGATGTCCGGCGCATGGTCCGGGTTCACCGAAAAAACAAAGCTCTGGAACGGCTCACCGGCGCTCAAGAGAGTGACGGCCCCGGTTGTCTCAAGCGTCAGGCGCCGTTCTTCAGGAAGCAGTTTCGCCAGCTCCGGATCGGTGTCTTCGGCGGGTGTTTCCGGCGCAATCACCTTCGGTTCTTCGTCCTCAGCCCCCTTGAAGGTCACGCTGAGGTCCTTGGCCCCCTGGGCCCTGACCACGAAAAGAGAGCCTTCCGGAACGGTGACCGGGGCACCGGGGTCACGCAATTGGGCACTTTCTCCGGTCAGATAGATTGGCGGCTCACCGGTATAGATCGGCGGCGTCACCCAGGCATCCAGCCGGCTTGGCGGTTCAACCGTGTTGAACGGGTTCTGAAAAGCGGATGCCAGCCGCCCCAAATGGTCGCCACTGGACGCTGCAAACCCGATCACGAGCACACAGGCCGCCGCCACCCGCAAGGCAAAGGGGTCTCGGCGAAACGCTTGGGGATTGGGACCCTTGGAGCGGATCGCAGCCACGGTGGCTGCCATCCGGCGCTGGTGCAGCGCCCAGATGGCCCGGGTCGATGGATCGTCAGACCCGGCGGATAGCTCATCTTCCAGCGCTGTTAGCGGCCGGTGGTCAAATCCGGAGGCCTCTTCCACCCGGTGCAGGGCGTCCTCCCGGCTGGGCCACGTGAGATGGAAGAGGTCCCGCGCCGACCAGATGGCGGCCCCGGCGAAGGCAAGCACGCCGAGAGGTCCCGCCCAGGCAGGCAGCACCAGCCAGAGCCCGAGCCAGGACAGGCCGACAAACAGACCGATGACAACAAGCACAGGCAACAGCGCCCGCCAGAGCCGCTCCACAAAGAGCGCCAGCCGGCTGTGCCGCACCAACCGGTCCAGACGGGTCCGGATGAAGCGCTGCCAGCCGGACAGGGTCGGGTCTGTCAGCCGTTCGGGGTCCTGCTTGCTGTCATGCTGGCTCAAAGGCACCTCCGGGTCCTGATCCGGCCGCAGCTTTAAAAAACCACACGGTCAGGATCGTCTCACCATTCTTTAAGGTGAGGCATTGGAGGCCATCGGGCAACAGGGTCGAGCGACTAATTCCGGGTTGATTTCGTCACGAAGCGTTGAACCAGTCCGGCAGGACATCCAGTTCAAGCAGATCCTCATAGGATGGACGGGGCCGGACCACGGCAAATTGGTCAGCATTTACGAGGACTTCGGGGATCAGCAAACGCGAATTATAAGTGCTGGACTGAACTGCTCCATAGGCTCCGGCCGAATAGACCGCCAGAAGGTCGCCACTCACCACTCTCGCCATATCCCGGTTCTGGGCCAGAAAATCGCCGGTTTCACAGACCGGACCGACAATATCAGCCTTGATTCGCTCTGCGCCACTGTCTTCTTCGCGCACCGGCCGCACTTCGTGATGGGCCTCGTAAAGCGTTGGCCGGATCAGGTCATTCATGGCCCCATCCACGATCACGAAGGTCTTGTCCGCACCGTCTTTTACGTAAATCACTTTCGTGACCAGAATGCCCGCATTGCCAGCAATCAGCCGGCCCGGCTCGAACATGACCTTGCAGTCCAGCTCACGCACATGCTTTTTCACCACCTGCGCATAGGCGTCCGGGTGGGGCGGCGGATCATTGTCCGTGACATAAGGAATGCCCAGCCCCCCGCCGAGATCCACATGATCGATGGTGTGGCCCTGGCCGCGCAGGTCCGAAATCAGCTCCCCAAGACGGGCAAAAGCATCATCAAACGGCTTAAGCTCGGTGATCTGGGATCCGATATGCATGTCAATCCCGGTGACTTCGATCCCGGGCAGGCTGGCGGCTTCCGCATAGACCTCGCGGGCCCGCTGCCAGGGAATGCCGAACTTGTTTTCCGCCTTGCCGGTGGCAATTTTCGCGTGGGTCCTGGCATCTACATCCGGATTGATGCGCATGGACACCCGCGCCGTCCGCCCCATGCTGTGCGCCACGCGGGAGAGCTGAAGCAGCTCAGGCTCAGATTCCACATTGAAACACAGGATGTCTTCTTCCAGCGCAAAAGCCTGTTCGGCTTCGGTCTTGCCGACACCGGAAAAGACAATCTTGGAGGCCGGAACGCCAGCTGCCCGTGCGCGCCGCAATTCGCCTTCCGAGACCACATCCATACCGGCCCCCAGCCGGGCCAGCGTGGCCAGAACCGCCTGGTTGGAATTTGCCTTCATGGCATAGCAGACCAGCGAGGGAATATCGTCAAACGCGGACGAGAACACTTCGTAGTGCCGGGTCAGCGTCGCGGTCGAATAGCAGTAAAATGGCGTGCCAACGTCGCGGGCGATTTCTTCAACAGCCACGTCTTCAGCGTGAAGGACGCCATTCTTGTAGTGAAAGTGATGCAAGTCATGCCTCGCAGAACAGGGCCGCGTCAACAGGGACCTTGTCCCGGTTCAGACCTGCGGCCGTCAGTTGATCAGAAAATCGAGAAAAAAGGGCTCGTCTTCGCTCTCGGGCGCCGCCGTGGCTTGCGCATCGGCCGGGTCCGCAGCAGCACCTTGCGGCGCCGCAGACACATCCGGGCCTTCCAGCGCGCCCTTTCGCCCGCACCCTGCCAAAGTCAGTGTCAGGCACAGGCTGATCAGTGCAAGGGTTCTGAACCGGATCGTCATTCGTTAAAGGCCCTTTTCAGTCATCGCGTTTCCGGCCCTTGTCCTCGCATGACAGGGCGCGTTCGGCAAGGCCGCTCGGCACCCTGACACACAATTGCCTAACCTTTGGCCAGATCCTTCAGCCAGCGCCGCGCCTGTTTGCGCACATTGACCGGCGACGTGCCACCATAGCTGGTCCGGCTGCGCACGGATTTGTCGACGGAGAGCACCGAAAAGACGTCCTGGGTGATCTTGGCATCAACCGCCTGCATGTCCTCAAGAGGCACCTTGTGCAGCTCAATCCCCTTTTCAACCGCCAGACCGACAATCCGGCCAGTCACATGGTGGGCATCGCGGAAGGGCATGCCCAGCGCCCGCACCAGCCAGTCCGCCAGATCGGTTGCCGTGGAATAGCCAGACCCGGCAGCCTTTTTCATGGCCTTGGTGACAGGCTCCAGATCGCGCACCATGCCGGTCATGGCTGCAAGGGCCAGAGAGGTGCTGGCCAGCCCGTCAAAAGCCTGTTCCTTGTCTTCCTGCATGTCCTTGGAATAGGCGAGCGGCAAGCCCTTCATCATCACCAGAAGCGCCTGAAGCGAGCCGTAGATCCGTCCGGACTTTGCGCGCACCAGTTCGGCCGCGTCCGGATTTTTCTTCTGTGGCATGATGGACGAACCGGTAGAAAACTTGTCCGACAGTTTGACAAAGCCGAACTGGGCCGAGCACCAGATGACAATCTCTTCCGCCAGACGGGAGAGATGCATGGCGGTGATCGACGCGGCGGCCATAGCTTCAAGAACAAAATCCCGGTCGGACACGGCATCGAGCGAGTTTGCCGAAGGCCGGTCAAAGCCCAGGGCCTCGGCGGTCATCTTCCGGTCGATCGGGAAGGAGGTTCCGGCCAGGGCAGCAGCGCCGAGCGGGCATTCATTCATCCGCTTGCGGGCATCACGGACCCGGCTGCGGTCGCGGGCAAACATTTCCACATAGGCCAGAAGATGGTGCCCGAACGTGACCGGCTGGGCCGATTGCAGGTGGGTAAAGCCCGGCATGACGTCGCCTGCATGGGTTTCCGCCTTTTCCGCAAGCACTTGCATCAATTCGCTCAGCTGGTCATCCAGCGTGTCCAGCGTGTCGCGCACCCACAGGCGGAAATCCAACGCCACCTGATCGTTCCGGGACCGGGCTGTATGAAGACGGCCAGCCGCCGGACCGATCAGATCCGACAGGCGCGCTTCCACATTCATGTGAATGTCTTCCAGCGCACGCGAGAAGGTGAATGTGCCGTTTTCGATTTCTGACAGAATTGTGTCTAGACCCTGGACAATCTTGTCGGCATCGTCCTGCGTAACGATGTCTTTTTCTGCGAGCATGCGCACATGGGCTTTCGAGCCGTCAATGTCTTGCTTATATAGCTTCCGGTCATAGTCGATGGAGGCGTTGATTTCTTCCATGATGGCGTCCGGTCCTTCGGCGAACCGGCCCCCCCACATGCGATTGCTCATGTCCTGTCCTTCAAAAAGGCGCCCCTTGCGAGGTGTGAACGAATGAATAAGCCAACCGACCCGGCGAAAAGCTCCAGACGCGGCATCCTTGCCGCAGGGCTTGCAGGCGTGGTGGCCGCCGTAGCGGCTCTATACGTGATCGCTGACCCAAATGGCAATATCGCCGGTGGCCAAAGCTGCCAGGTGGCCCTATCGGCTGCCGCTTCCGCCAAACCTTTTGCCAAGGGAGAGGTCGCCGCCTTTCTGCCCGCCAGCCATCCCCTTGACCTGACCGGGTTGACCTTCAAAGGCCCTGACGGCGGCCCCGTCACCCTTGAAGACTTCAAGGGCCGCACCATCCTCTTGAACCTTTGGGCAACCTGGTGCGCCCCGTGCCGGAAGGAAATGCCCGCATTGGATCAGCTCCAGGCCGATCTCGGCGATGACACATTCGAAGTGGTCGCAGTGAACCTGGATCGGGGCGGGCCGGACAAGCCCAAGACATTTCTGGATGAGATCGGGGTGTCAAACCTGACCTATTATCAGGACAGCTCAAACGGATTGTTGAAAGACTTGCGCAAGGTCAGCCGCGCCACCGGCCTGCCGACCACGATCCTGGTGGGCCCGGAGGGCTGTGAGATCGGAACCATGTACGGCCCTGCCGAATGGGCCTCCGGCGAAGCAAAAGCGCTTATTGCAGGCGCCCGCACGGGCACCCGCTCGTAAGTCTGGACAGTGACATCTTTGACTTTTGGTCCTGCCCCGCCTTCAGGGCACATCGTGTTTCACCGGATTTGCCTGTCGCTGAAAGGCATCAGACATGCCAGCGCAACCGACAAACCGGGTGATGGCCGGGTGAGCACGTTCCGCTCTAAACCGTGATGTCAACCGCTTCACCGAGGCCGGGAACCTTACGGGACTCGCGGCGGTCTTCTTCCTGGGTTGCTGTTTCCTGGGCTTCTTCCAGGCGCACAGCCACCTGCTGCTCCTGTTCCGCCTGGTTACGCACCGCATTGACAGCAAATTCATTGCGGATACGCGCAACATCATAAGATGCTGAACTGCTGTCTGAGACACTCGCCATTCTCGCACTCCTTTGTGGACAGCTGCTCCTGGATCAGACCGTGATGTCCACGAGACGTCCAAGGCCTTCTTGCGGGCTGCGCGAGGCCGCCCGTTCTGCAAGTCTTTCCGCCTGATCACTCAGGTAGTCGGCCCGGTTCGAACTCTGATCTGCCTGAAGCGACACGGTTTCGGCAGCCGCCTCCGTGCGGCGGGCCTGCACAGTCTCCGCCTGCTCGGCCACCTGCTCCGTGCGCGGTGTCCTGAGGGAGGGCTGAAAAACCTGTGATGCTGTGCCTGCGATCGCGTCTGACATGTGGGTCCAAACTCGGGATAATCTTTCCCTATCAGTTTGCCCGAACATCTGACTTCAAACGTAAATATTCAAATCTTCTCTCAGAATAAGAAAATAGAAATTAAATAGTTTCTGTCTACTTTTCTTAAAAATTTAAATATTTGACTTGAAGCATCTGATTTCAAAGGATCAAGACCGTCACATACGCATGAGCGCGACCCGCCACACCTTCCCACAAACACGGCTTTACCGGATGCAAACACCAGCAATGCCGACGTTATTCAGCAGCGGATCTTAATCTTTGAACGGAGAAAAAGCCTGGATCAGGCGGTCACGTCCACCTGGCCGCCGAGGCCTGAAGGGGGAGCGGCCTGAACAGACTCCAGATTGGCTGCGCCTTCCTGAAGCAGGGCAACCAAGCCAGCATCCTGCTGCGCCATCATCTTCAGCATTTCTGTCTGAAGCGACTGGCTTGTCTGCGCCTGCATGGTCGCGGCGTAGCTGGTGGCAATTCCGGCGCTGTCCATAACAAATCCCCAGGTTGCAGATCAGCCTACCTCCCCTCCCCTTAATCAAGGGTTAACAAAGACTTACTTCTGCATGAGAAAAGTCTGAAGCGGGGGTTATCCGGACTTTAAGGCAGCGCGGCGCACTTTGCCGGAGCCCGTGCGGGGCAGCTGTTCAAGCAGGCGATAGGCTTTCGGGCACTTGTATTCGGCCAAATGACGGGCCGCATGGGCGGCAAGCTCGTCTTGCCGGAAGGTGTCCGGGGACCGGGGCACAACAAAGGCCGTGATCAGGCTGATCCCGGAGGCGGCCGGAACCTCGGTCACGGCCACTTCCTGCACCGCTTCGTGCGCTGCCAGAACGCGCTCCACCTCTTCCGGGGCCACCCGGTAACCGAAGGCATTCATCAGGTCATCCGCCCGGCCCTCATACCAGTAATAGCCGTCCTCATCGGCGCGCATACGGTCACCGGTCAGGAACCAGTCTCCCCGGAAAGCCGCTTCTGTGTCCTGCGGACGGTTCCAGTAACCAAGCATCAGGCCCGGTTCGTCCCGGTGAACGGCCAGCAACCCGGTTTCCCCCGGCGCGACTGGCTGCGGCGTGTCCAGCTCCGCCGCCAGCAAGGCAACCGTCCGGCCCGGTTGCGGCCGGCCAGTCGCCCCCGGCCGGACCGCAAAGCCGGGGCCGCTGGAGAGAAAGGTGGACACCTCACTCATTCCGAAGGCTTCATAGAGTTCCCGGCCGGTCCTGTCCCGCCAATCCCGGTAAATCCCTTCCGCCAGGGCTTCCCCAGCCGAGAGGCCGTGGCGGAGCAGCGGGAACGCTTTTTTGGAAACCTCACCATATTTCAGGATGCGGCGGTAAAGGCTTGGAACGGCGGCAAAGACTGTCGCCCCGGAGGCCGACAGCAGCTGCGGCCAGAGGTCAGGCTCGCGCGGCCCCTGATAGACCACGCTTGTCGCCCCGCAGATCCAGGGATCCATCAGCCCAACCGTAAGCGTATAGCTCCAGTTAAAAGCACCCGCATGCAAAAGCCTGTCATCCGCTTCAAGACCCTGCCAACCGGCATGGGCACAGGCCCGGGCCTCGACAGCCCGGTGCGCATGCAGGACACCCTTTGGGGTTCCGCTTGTACCGGACGTATAAATCAGAAAGGCCGGATCATTGCGATCCGCCTCAAAAAACGATCCCGGTGCACAGGCCTTGAGCTGCGCAAGCGCATCGGGGTCCAGAACCGGAACCTCCAGGCCCTCTGGCAGTGGGCTGCAGCCGTCATGAAGAACCAGCTTTGCCCCGCTATCCGTCAAAAAACCCGCAGTCTCCGGGCCCTTGAGCTGATCGGATGTGGGGACAGGAACAAATCCGCCGGCAATGGCGCCGAAATACATCAGCGGAAAATCACTGCTATGGCCAATGCGCAGAAGAATACGGTCCCCCGGCACCAGCCCGGCCTGCGACAGGCCTGCAGCCACAGACAGAATGGCAGCTTTCAGCGCACCATAGGACCAGCTTTCCTGAATGGCGCCCCCTGGCCCGGCCACTTCCAGCGCGGTCTTGTCCGGATCGGCTCCGGCAGCTGTCAGGCAGTGGCGGGCAAGGTTCATCAGCCCGTCACCGTGTCGGGACGGGGATCTCTCCGCGGTAATCATAGAAGCCGCGCTGGGTCTTGCGGCCAAGCCAGCCGGCCTCGACATATTTTACCAGAAGCGGGCAGGGGCGGTATTTGGTATCCGCCAAGCCCTCATAAAGCACCTGCATGATCGACAGGCAGGTGTCCAGGCCGATGAAATCGGCAAGCTGCAACGGCCCCATTGGGTGGTTCGCCCCCAGCCGCATGGCCTTGTCGATGGATTCAACCGAGCCGACGCCTTCATAGAGCGTATAGATCGCCTCGTTGATCATCGGCAGCAGGATGCGGTTGACCATGAAGGCCGGAAAATCTTCAGCCACGGCAATTTGCTTGCCGAGCTTGTCGCAGAAGACCTTGGACGCTTCGAAGGTTTCGTCTTCCGTTGCAATGCCGCGCACCAGCTCCACCAGTTCCATACGCGGTACCGGGTTCATGAAATGAATGCCGATGAACCGTTCCGGCCTGTCCGTGGTCGCGGCCAGACGGGTGATGGAAATGGACGAGGTGTTGGTGGCCAGAATAGCTTCAGGCTTCAGGATCGGGCACAGCTGGGAAAAGATCTTGCGCTTGATCTGCTCGTTTTCGACAGCGGATTCAATCACAAGATCCGCTTCCGCCAGAAGATCGAGATCCTCGGCGGGCTTGACCCTGTCCAGGGCCGCCTTGCGCTCGTCCTCCGTGATCAGGGACTTGGAGACCTGGCGGGCCATGTTGCCATTGATCGAGGCCAGACCGGATTCGATCCGTTCCATGGAAATATCGCTCAAGCCGACGTCGAAGCCTGCAAGCGCACACACATGTGCGATCCCGCTGCCCATCTGACCTGCGCCAATCACGCCGATTTTTTTGATTTCGACTGCCATCCTGAACTTCCGTCTGTAAGAAACACCGCGCTAAACCGGTCCGCGGTTATTTGTGGCAAGTCTTTTGCCGAACGGCAAGAACCACAGTGCGAAAACGCGCTCCCGCGCTGGAGGTCATGTCCGATTTGCCGCAGATCCTAGTGTGGTGGACTTGAAATACGCCTGATTTGTGCAGCGCGCGCCGAAGCGTATTTCAAATCCGACAACCACATTAGAAACATAAGCCTTCTAGTCACCCTCATGACTCTGAAGTTCGTTCTGAACGCGCTGGAAAAGGAGACGAACTTCAGATGAGGTTGACTAGCTGACCGCCGCCTTCAATTCAGGCAGAACTTCAAACAGATCTGCCACAAGACCGTAATCGGCAACCTGGAAGATCGGAGCCTCTTCGTCCTTGTTGATGGCAACGATCACCTTGGAATCCTTCATGCCGGCCAGGTGCTGGATGGCACCGGAAATGCCGCAGGCAATATAAAGGTCCGGGGCGACCACCTTGCCGGTCTGGCCAACCTGCCAGTCATTGGGGGCATAGCCCGCATCAACGGCCGCGCGGGACGCACCGACAGCCGCGCCAAGGGCATCAGCCACCGGCATGATGACTTCCTGGAACTTCTCTTCAGAGCCCAGCGCCCGGCCACCGGAAATGATGATCTTGGCAGAGGTCAGTTCCGGACGGTCGGACTTGGACAGTTCTTCACCGACGAATTGCGACAGCCCGGCACCTTCGGAGCCGGCAACGATTTCAATCTCCGCAGATCCGCCCGCTTCCGCTGCCGGGAAGGTGGAGGTCCGCACGGTGATCACCTTTTTCGCATCCCCGGACTTCACGGTCTGGATAGCATTGCCCGCATAAATCGGACGTTCGAAAGTGTCCGGATCTACGACAGCTGTGATGTCGGAAATCTGCATCACATCCAGCAGAGCCGCCACACGGGGCAGGGTGTTCTTGCCGTTCGCGGTCGCAGGCGCCAGGATGGCGTCATAGCCAGCGGCGAGACCTGTGATCAGATCGGCCGTCGGCTCGGCCAACTGGTGCTCCAGTGCATCGCTTTCGGCAACCAGCACCTTGGCTGCGCCCGTTAGCTTGGCTGCCTCTTCTGCAACCGCCTGAACCCCTTTGCCTGCCACGAGCACGTGAACGTCGGCGCCAAGCGCAACAGCCGCGCTCAGGGCCTTTGCGGTGGTATCATTCAGGGCGCCAGCGGCATGTTCAGCTACAAGAAGTGTTGTCATGGTCTATCCTCCTGCAACGGCCCTTAAAGGACGCCGGCCTCGTTTTTCAGCTTGTCGACAAGTTCCGTCACAGAACCCACCTTGATGCCCGCTTCGCGTGCCGCCGGTTCGGCGGTTTTCAAAACGGTCAGCCGCGGCGTAATATCGACGCCGAAATCAGCCGGTGTCTTTTCATCAATCGGCTTTTTCTTAGCCTTCATGATATTGGGCAGCGACGCATAGCGCGGCTCATTCAGGCGCAGATCCGTGGTCACGATGGCCGGAAGCTTCAGCTTGACCGTCTGCAGGCCACCATCGACTTCGCGGGTCACATCCACCGTTTCCGCATCCAGATCGACCTTCGAGGCAAACGTGCCCTGGCTCCAGCCGAGCAGCGCGGCAAGCATCTGGCCGGTCTGGTTGCAGTCGTCATCAATTGCCTGTTTGCCGAGGATCACCAGGCCCGGTTCTTCGGCTTCGGCAATCCCTTTCAGGATCTTGGCAACCGCCAGCGGTTCCGTGGTTTCGTCGGTCTTGACCAGAATGCCACGGTCGGCCCCCATGGCAAGGCCCGTGCGCAGGGTCTCGGTAGCCTGCTGCGGTCCGACAGAGACAACAACAACTTCGCTTGCCTTGCCGGCTTCCTTGAGCCGGAGCGCTTCTTCAACGGAGATTTCGTCAAACGGGTTCATGGACATCTTGACGTTGGCAAGATCGACGCCGGAACCATCCGGTTTGACTCGGACTTTCACATTGTAATCGATGACCCGCTTCACGGGCACGAGGATTTTCATTTGGTCTCAACCTCTTCATGGGCGGAATGCACCGCACCGCATACCCCGGCCGACCTACCGGGATGACGCAAGGTCATAAACGGCAGATTCAAGCCAACTGTGGCGCATGGCGGGGGACGGTACTGACCAGCACAGCGGCTGTCAATTGCTGTAAGAGGGGTAAAAGAGCGATTTGCCGGACATTGAAAAACCGGCGTCGCAATGAAGATGCAGCGCAGTGCAGCAAGGAAACGCTGCAATGCAGCAGGCCAGGGCTGGAAATGTTAGGGATCACAAGTCTGTCCGGCTGGCCACAAACGCGCCGCTCAAAAAACCTCGCCCCAGCTTGCAGCCATAGCTTTCCGGGCCAAACGGCCCGGCCGGGCGACGGGAGACAAATCGCCGTCAGATACCGGCTTCGCCTGCGTCAGGGGCAAATTTGTCCGAGACGGGTTCTGCAAACACAGTCGTCCAGGTGCCATTTTCATCCCGGCAGGCGGTGCCTCGAATGGTCAGGGCCCGTTTGCTGAAGGTGGTCTGACGTGTGTATTCGCGGCACCAGTGGCCGCTTTTGCTCTTGTAGGTCCTGACCGGGGTTAGCACATCACTCCAGGCGCCGTCCTGACCGATATAAACCGGCTCCCCGCTGACTTTTGTCTCAAGGGTTTCCTGGATCGTTTTGGCCAACAGCATGCGTTCCGTTTCCATATGGGCCGCCAGTGCAACCATTGCGGTGTCCATTCTGGACTGCATCCAGAATGAGGTCGTCATGAAAGTGCCGGCCATCAGAACCAGCGCAGCGGCAATCTGCACCATCGGACTGGACCAGAAGGGCTGGGCCCGACGCAGATGCTGCGGGCTGCGTTTGTCGAATTCCCGGTCAATGACCTCCAGATACCGGTCCATGCTGCGGCCGGGCACGTCAGCGGGCATCGCGCTGTGCAGCACCGCATCATCATGCGCCAGCGCTCGCATGAGGCGCCCGGACGCCTCCGAATGCTTGACCTCGTTCAAAAGCGCAAGCAACTCGCTGTCATTTCCCTCGCGGTCGAGAAGCCTGCCAGCCTTTTCTGCCGACGTGATCTGCTCGCGTTTCTTGTCAAACGTCATGACACCCCTCCTGGCAGGCTGCGCAGCGCCGCTTCCGGCGCTGCTTCCTTTGCGTCCAGAAATTCCCTTAGTTTCAGTCGGGCGCGGGCCAGACGGCTTGTCACCGTTCCAATCGGCACGCCCAGCTCTGCAGCAACATCCTTGTAACTTTGCCCTTCAACGGCAATTTTCAGAAGAACCTCACGGTTGTCTTCCTCAAGCTGCCCAATAAAGGACTGCACCTTTTGCAGTTCCAGACTGCTGGCGGCGGCTTTTGCACCGTCGTAACTCTCTTCAAAGTCGATCATGGCCAGATCAAACAAGCGCGCCCGGTTGGCCCCGTCCCGGACAGAATTAAAGTAAAAATTCTGCAGAATGCGGAACATCCAGCTGTCAAGCCGGGTCGCAGGGTCAAATTGATCCAGAGAACGGATGGCCCGCTCGCACGTGGTTTGAACCAGGTCATCCGCCTGATCAGGATTCCGGCACAGTCTCAGCGCAAAACTCCTCAGTTTCGGGAGCAAACGGATCATCTCCGCTTTCAGTGTTTCATCAGACAAGGAGTTCTCCGCCAAACCACCCCTAAGGTCACAACCCGCAAAGTGATCATTTAATCCCAGCTTTTTTTGAATTATGATTCGGAAGAAGTCAGACCTTCAAGTGTTATGAATGCGAGGAGCCGTACAGTTCCCGACCGTGACCACAGAATGAGCCAGATGCCGAAAACCCATCACCGAAAGACATGCAAAAGTCAAACGCCGCTGCGAGGCCGGGTTTCAGCTGCTCCGCGCTGTGTAAGCTTTGCCGTAACGGCCGCTCTGACTGTTGCCTTTCTCTGCTTTAACCCCCTGATCGATCTCACGTTTTCAGGGACAGCCCAAGCCCAGTCCGGGGATGGGGGCAGCAGCAGCTCGGGTGGTGGAAAAGGCGGTGGCGGCTCCAACGGTGGGGGCTCGGGCGGCAGCGGCAGTTCAAGCAATGGTGGCAGCGGCTCCGGCGGTGGCGGGTCGTCGGGCGCTGATTCGTCCCGGGACCGGAGCAAGATGACCGACGAGCAAAGGAAAGCTGCCGCAAAATCAGCTCAAAAATCGAGCCAATCTGCCTCACAAAAGTCTACATCTAACGATCTTCTGAACCGCGTCGTCGGTGGCCGCCGTTTTAACGGCGACAGCGAGCCTTCCGGTGGGTCCTTGTCCAGAAGCGAGGAAAGGGAGGCGATCGACAGCGGCTGGAAGTAGATCCAAGAGGCGGGATCGCGTTGGGACTTTTTGAAAATCTGCTCTCTGCAAGAGGTGTGTTTGCAGCTATTTGCGTCACTTTGGCGTCGGCTTGCTCGGTCGTGCCAACACAGGAGACAAGCGAGATACTGGAACCGGCCAAGCCCGAAAAACTTGCCCGGTCCGACAAGACCCTCGCGGATCAAAAACTTCAAACGGCCCTGGAAAAGACGCTCTCCGGCCAATCCACCCGATGGCAAAACCCGCAAAGCGGTGCCAGTGGCAGCGTGACCCCCCTGAAAACCTGGAAGACGTCGAACGGCACCTATTGCCGCTCTTTCAGTGAAAAGATTATTCTGGCCTCCGGCAAAGCCATGAGCCGCCGCGGCGTTGCCTGCCGGTCCGCAAATGCGGTCTGGCAATCCGCCTGAGCCTTGCCCCCAACACTTAATTTCAGACCGCGGCAGGCTGTGGCGTGTCGCGATCATTCGGATTTGTCTTTTGCGTTGAAGTCTCTGATTTCAGGCAGAAGACAAAACAGATTGAAACCATTTTATCGCGAAACGCGGTTTGCTCTTATCTGAAAAGAGGCTGTCAGCTGCCTCAGGCGAGCTCCCTGTCGAACAGGGCAACCCCCGGACGGCGCATGACCACAACAAGCAGGGCCCCGGCAATCAGGCCGCCCACATGGGCACTCCAGGCGACCTGGCTTTCCGTGGAAAAAACCGCATTGACCAGCTGATAGAGAACCCAGGCCCCAAGCAGCCACCGGGCCGTCAGACGCAGCGGAATACGCCCGAAGGCCAACACCCAGACCTTTACCCTTGGATGCAGCATCAAATAAGCGGCCACGACACCGGATACGGCACCCGATGCACCGATCAAGGGCACGGCAGACTGCGTGTCGAGACCAGCATAGCACAGGCCCCCGGCCGCCGCGCACAGAAGATAGAAAACCAGATAGCGGACATGTCCGAGCGCATCTTCCACGTTGTCGCCAAACACCCACAGGAAGAGCATGTTTCCAATCAGATGCATGAAGTTGCCGTGGAGAAACGCATAGGTGACCACCGACATCCAATCCGGCAGCACCTGGACCTGAGGCGCCAGGTCACGGATATCAAACAGGACCACCGGGATCAGGCCATGAGAAACCGAAGAGGCATTGACCGTCTTCACATCTCCAGCCCCCTGCAAAACCAGAAAGATCAGCACATTCGCGGCAATGATTGCCAGGTTCACATAAGGGCGCGGCACATGTTTGAGCCGGTTTTGATCATGCAGCGGAATGAACACAAACAGCGCTCCGGGGAAACGGCGTTAAGACAAGACCGGTCTGGAGGCAGGACGGCAAAACAGACCAGGGAAGGATCAGACCTTAGCGGTTCTGCCCCGGAACCCAAAGAACATCCTGCGCGCCTTTGGCATTGAGATATCTGGAGGCCACAAAGAAATAATCCGAAAGTCGGTTCATGTAGCGCACTGCGGCCGGGTTGACGGTCTCCCGTGCCGCCAGTTCCACCATCAGCCGTTCGGCCCGGCGGGAGACGGTGCGGGCATGGTGCAGATGGGCAGAAGCAGAACTGCCGCCCGGAAGCACGAAGGAGCGCAGCGGCGACAAGTCCGCATTGAGCACATCAATGGCCTCTTCAATGGCGCTCACCTGGCCATCTGTCATCCGCAGAGGCTCATAGCCAAGATCCTCTCCAGTATCCGGAGTGGCCAGATCCGCGCCCAGATCAAACAGATCGTTCTGGATCCGGCCCAGGACCGCGTCGACCTCCTCCACCCGGCTCCCCGTGTGCAGACGCACAAGTCCGACCACCGCATTGGTTTCATCCACCGTGCCATAGGCTTCGATCCTCAGATCGTTTTTCGGCCGCCGCTCGCCCGAGCCTAGGGCCGTTGTGCCGTCATCCCCGGTCTTTGTGTAGATCTTGTTCAGAACAACCATGTCGTCGCATTTCCCCGTGCTGCGCCCAAAAGCGTCTGGCTGTACGTACGGCCCTGCTTACTGGACCAAATCTCCCCCGGATCAGCGTCCGGACCCAAAGTAGTAGAGCCCACCCATCACCAGGACAATGACCAGAAACTGCAATCCCACCCGCCAGCGCATCAGCATTTGAGAGCGGTTTGCAGGTCCGTTGCGGAACATGTTCAAAAGCCCGAGCACCAGCACCAGGGCCACGGCCGCCATGCCGACGGGAATGAGAAAATCGATCACTTGCGCCATAATCTGTCCTTATCGGGTCTTAGCGCGTGTACGGCGCCCCGGATTATTCTTCTGAATCTGCGGCCCTGATACAGGCCGCATCCAGAAGGCCTGTGGGCAGAACCCGTTTTGCCACGGCCATGATCCTGGTTGGAACCGTGACATGGTAACGCGCTTTCGGGCGCTGCGCCTCCAGGGCATGCACCAACCGCTTGACCACCGCCCCTGGCGGCAGCTTGAAGGGCCCCGGCTCGCCCGCTTCCATACGCTTGCGGCGTTTTTCATAGCTCGCCCGGAAGACAGATGCCTTGAGGCCATCCTCGCCAATCCAGCGGTCGAACCCGGCCAAAGCATTTTCGGTAAATCTGGTGTCGATGGGCCCCGGCTCGATCAACGACACATGAATGCCGCTGCCCTTCAGTTCCTGGCGAAGGGTATCGCTATAGGCTTCCACGGCAAATTTGGAGGCTGTGTAGGCGCCGCGATATTTCATCGCAACAAGACCCAGAACTGACGAGCATTGCACAATCCGACCCTGCCTGTTGGCCCGCATGGCCGGGATCAGGCGCCGGGTCAGATCATGCCAGCCGATAAAATTGGCTTCAAACAGGGCCCGCATGGCGTCCACCGGAATGTCTTCCAGGGCCCCCGGCACCGCATAGGCGCCATTGTTGAAGACCGCCGTCAACCGGCCTCCGGTTAGGTCCAGCACATGCCGGGCGGCCGCCTCAATGCTAGCCGGGTCTTCATAGTCAAGCTGGCAGGCTTCGAAGCCCTGCGCGGTCAGCCGCTCCACATCGGCCTTTTTGCGGGCTGCCGGAAACACCCGCCAGTTCCGGCCGCGCAGGATATGGGCCGCTTCCGCGCCAATTCCTGAAGAACACCCCGTAATCAGGATGGAGCAAGGCGCAGACACCCCCTCTGGCAGGTCATTCATTGCGGGCCGATCCAATACAAAAGATCCATAGACAACAGGCACGACGCACCTGGCGCCCGAGTCCTATCAGATCGGGTCGCCGGAAAGCAATTTCGGCACCGGTCCGGCAAACCCTGCAGCCTCCTTGATGAACTGTCCTTTCAGGGACGGCATCCGGTCCACCAGCCCCAGTCCAAAGTCCCGGACGGCCCGCAACACATCATTGTCGTTGGAAAACAGCCGGTTCAGCACGTCAGTGACCACCCCCATCTGGAATGTGTCGAAGCGGCGCCAGCGCTGATAGCGCTCAAGAACATCAAAGCCGCCAATATCCTGGCCAAGACGGCGGGCCTCCACAATAACTTCTGCGAGTGCGGCCACATCCTTGAAGCCGAGATTGAGCCCCTGGCCCGCGATCGGATGAATGCCGTGGGCCGCATCCCCAATGAGGGCAAAGCGCGGTTTCACAAAGTCCCTGGCCAGTTTCAGGCCGAGCGGATAGGCGCGGCGTGGGCCATCCAGCTCCAGCGTCCCCAGATGGTGGCCAAACCGGCGTTCCAGTTCCAGTTCGAAGGTAAAATCATCCGCGCGCACAAGCCGGTCTGCATCTGCCGTCTTTTCGGTCCACACAAGCGATGACCGGTTGCCGGGAAGCGGCAGGATGGCGAAGGGACCGGCGGGCAGAAAATGTTCCTCCGCCCGGCCGCCATGGGGCCGCTCGTGCCGGATGGTTGTGACGATGCCCGACTGGCCATAGTCCCAGTTGACAGTCCGGATGCCGGCCAGGTCCCGCAATTTGGAGCGCACCCCATCGGCAGCCACCAGAAGGCGGCCTTTGAGAACCGTACCATCGTCCAGGATCAACTCGGTGTGATCCGCCTGAGTGCGGAACGTATCGGCCGTCGCCGGGGCATGGAAGGCTACACCCAGCGCCTTGGCCGCCTTGTAAAGCGCCGGCATCATCACCCCGTTCGGCATCATATGGGCAAAGGCTTCCCCGGCCGTTGCCTCGCCGTCAAAGGTCAGGAACACCGGACGCACCGTATCGCGCAGCTTGCTGTCCGTCACGATCATTTCGGTGATCGGCTGGGCCTTGCCCTGAATGGTCTGCCAGATGCCCAGTTGGGTCAGCATGCGTGAGGCTGCAGCGGCAATGGCCGAAGCGCGCGGATCCTTGTGCAGCTGATCCATCGGCTTGGGATCCACCACCGCGCAGGACAAGTCCGGGTCCCCCTGTTTGAGGGCAACGGCCAGCGACAGGCCCACATAGCCGCCACCGGCAATCACCACATCATACATTCCGGCGCTCTTTTTGCTCTTCGCCACTGCTTTTCTCCCGGCCCTCAGCTTCCCAAAGGGCATCTTGACTTCAAGGTGAGGTCCCGCCCAAGAGTGCAGATCAGGGCCGCCCGGTCCGGACACCTCTTGTGCCGCTCTATGTAACAGGGATATCGCCGTTGACCACCGCCATCGACAATCTTCTTCAGATTCTGGATCTGGAACCGCTGGAACACAACCTGTTCCGGGGTCGCAGCCCCCAGGTTGGCTGGCAGCGCGTATTTGGCGGCCAGGTGATTGGCCAGGCGCTTGTGGCGGCGTCCCGTACGGTGGTTGAAGACCGCCATGTCCATTCGCTTCACGGCTATTTCCTGCGTCCGGGCGATCCCCAGGTTCCGATCATCTATGACGTTGACCGTATCCGCGATGGCGGCAGTTTTACCACGCGGCGTGTTGTCGCCATCCAGCATGGGGAAGCCATCTTCTCCATGTCCGCCTCTTTCCAGGTTCAGGAAGACGGCCTGAGCCATCAGGCGGAAATGCCGGATGTGCCCAAACCCGATGACTTGCCGAGCGATCAGGATCTGAAGGACAAGTTCCTGTCCGTTGCCCCTGAAAATGTCCGCCGCTATTGGGAGCGGGAACGGCCGATTGAAATGCGGCCTGTGGAACTGACCCACTATTTCAGCAAGGAACCCCTGCCACCGGCGCAATATGTCTGGGTGCGCGCAACCGGGACCTTGCCGGAGGACAAACGCATTCACCAATGCGTTCTGGCCTATGCCTCGGACCTCACGCTTCTGGACACGTCGCTGTTTCCCCATGGCACCTCGGTTTTCAGCCCGAAGATCCAGGCAGCCAGCCTGGACCATGCCATGTGGTTCCACCGGCCGTTCCGGGCAGACGAATGGCTGCTTTACGCAACCGACAGCACCTCCTCCTCCGGATCACGCGGCATGAACCGGGGCGCCCTTTATGCAATGGACGGTACGCTTGTCGCCTCCACCGCCCAGGAAGGTCTGATCCGGCTGCGCAAGAAGGACTAAATTCTCTTCAAAGCCCCTGGTCTTCTGCAGACCAGCCAGGATCTGCCAGCCTGTCTGCCGGTCCCGGAGACGGTCAGGGGCTGGTGAAGCCCGAAATTGCCAGCGGGTTGTCGGTCATGGCCTTGGGATCGGGCGTATCCGGCAGAAGCGCGCCTGAAAACGCCTCGAACATCTTGCGCACAAAACCTTCCGGCAGATCCTTGGTGATGAACACCATGCGCGTGCGCCGGTCCTTATCCGGCCAGGCCGCGAGCGTCGCGGGGGGATGAAACACGTGCTGAACCCCGTGAATAACGACCGGCCGGTCAGGATCTTCCGCCAGTTGCACAATGCCCTTCACCCGCAACAGTTTCGGCCCATGGGCAGAACGCAACAGGTCCAGGAACATTTCAAGCGCTGAGGCTGAAACAGGCCGGCTGGTGGCCAATGTAAAGGCCCGGATGGTCTCGCTGTGGCGGTTGACGTCATGCGCATGGTCATGCCCGTGAGCATGGGCTCCATGAGCGTGAGAGGGGCTGTGGCTGTGGCCATGGCTGTGAGCGTGTCCGCCATGGTGATGATCATGATGCGCATGGCCGTGATCCGCCGCATAGGCCTCTTCATTCAGCCAGGCCGCCACATCAGCAATCTTGCTGTCCGGATCATAAAGACCGGCATTGAAAAGGGTGACCGGCACAGCCTCGCCCGACTGCACGTCCAGCCGTTTGGCTCCCGGATTAAGCTGGGCCAGGCGCTTGTGCAGGCTGTCAAAATCTGCCTGAGCAGCACCCGGCGTTACAAGATCCGTCTTGGTGAACACAATCCGGTCAGCAACGGCCGCCTGTTTACGCGCCTCCTCATGGGCCGCAAGCGTCGACAGGCCATTGACTGCATCGACAAGCGTGACCACGCTGTCGAGCCGGTAGCGCATGACCAGATAGGGATGCAGCATGATCGTGTGCAGGATCGGAGCCGGGTCCGCAAGACCGGTCGTCTCGATGATCACCCGGCTCAAGCGCTCCGTGCGGCCATTGTCGAGATGACGCAGAAGATTTTCCAGGGTGGTGACCAGATCCCCGCGGATCGTGCAGCACAGGCAGCCGGAGGACAATTCGATAATGCCGTCTCCTGCCTGATCCACAAACAGGTGGTCAAGCCCGATTTCCCCGAATTCGTTGATGATGACGGCCGTGTCCGCCATCTCCGGATCTTTCAGAATGCGGTTGAGCAGCGTGGTTTTGCCCGCACCGAGAAACCCGGTTATGACCGAAAGGGGAATGGGCGGTTTAGGCCCACCGGCCGGCTTGTCTGCATTTTCAGAGGCACCCATGCGCCTGTCTCCCGTCGTATCGCCGCTGAAGATTTTGAAGACGCACGGCTAACACCCTTTCCCCCCAAGCGTCAAAGGGCAGAAAAAAGGCAGACAGATTGGTCTAAGAGGAGAAGGTGACGAGGAAGTGGTTTATCCGGCGTTCAGAACCGGTTCGTCCTCGACCACCTCTTCGGGAGTGCCGCCGGATGCATCGGCTGTTGTCTCTTCTTCCGCCAGATCCATCGGGGTCAGATCCTGAACCAGGCCGGTTTCCCCTGCAGCGCCGTCCTCGTCCATCGAGTCCGTATCCACAACAAGACGAACAGCCTCGGCGGCCTTTCGAAGGGTCGCGACGACCTGATCAACCGAAACGCCATCTTCCAGCTGATCGGCAGACAATTCGGCAAGGCTTGCAAGAGCCCGGATGGTAGCAGTGGATCTCGGTTCAATCATCATGCGATCTCTCGATCTGACGGGTCCCGGCAAGCGCTCTGCAAAAGATGACTTAACGGGCGTCACTGCAAACTGCGCCCAAAGCCTGCCATTTTCGAATAAATGCTTACTCCAGTGTTAAGCATCACTGTAAATAAACAGTTAACCAGCCATCCGGATCAAGCGCTACGGCGCGCGCCAGCCCGTTTGTCACCGGTTATTTGCGCGGACTTGGAGTTGGGACCGGCACGGTGAAATCAAGGCCTTTGCGGAAGATGGACCCGGGCGCTGCCTGGACGGCATCCGTGCCCGCCAAAGAGGCGGCTGCGGCCGTTTGGGGAATAGCCCCGGCACTGCCAATGTCTTCAGAGGCCAGCAGTTTTGAACGGATTTTGGTCTCCGCAAGCCGCACCGGATTGGCAGTGGGCACCGGAACCGCACCTTCCGCCGCAGAACCTGCAGCAGCAGCAGCCTCAACGGACGGTGCTCCCTCCGGATTGCCGAGCCCGACCTGAAGTGGCCGGTAGGCGATGCGGCGCGGGCCAATGGTCCGGTCCAGGATCTTTGCCCAGTCTGCCTTGCCATTGGCCAGCATGAAGCCGCTGTCGTCGATTTTTTTCAGCTGCTTGTCGTCGGCTTTCTTGAAAAACAAAAACCCGCCGCCGGATTTGTTCTGCATGTCGAACCGGGCCATGTAACTTTTGGCCCCCGGGCTTTTGTTGCGCCGGCAATAGCCATCGGCTGGTGGATTGGCGGATGGTCCGGACAAGGCAGTGACCGTTTTGCCGCCTTTGCGCTTCTTGAATCCCTTGTCAAAGAGCTGACGGGCAAACGCCGTACGCTCCAGCCCCGAACTGGCCCCCAGGATCACGGCAATCAAAGTGCGTCCCCGACGGGTGACAGACGCAGCAACATTGTAGCCCGAATTGCAGATATAGCCGGTCTTCATGCCGTTGGCGCCGGGCACCCGCAGCAGAAATTCACGGTTGGCAGACCGCAGAGTCTTCTTGCCGAAACGGATGCCCGGATGATTGTAATACTCCCGCGCCTGCGGAAAATCTTTCCGAAGCGCCATGGCCAGGATGGCCATGTCCCGCGCTGTGGTGACCTGACGGTTGTCGGGCAGCCCGTGCGGATTGGTGAAACGGGTGCTGGTCATGCCGAGACGCTTGGCCTCCGCATTCATCTGGTCAATGAACGCTGCTTCCGATCCGCCCACGGTCTCGCCCAGCGCCACGGCAACATCATTGGCCGACTTGATCAGAATGATCTTCAGCGCCGTATCAACGGTGAACCGGGTCCCCACCTTGAAGCCCATCTTGCTTGGCGGCTCGGAAATGGAATTCTTGGACTGGACGACGGCGGAGTTCAAAGTGATGCGGCCTTCGCGGACCGCCTTGAACGTGACATAGGCTGTCATCATCTTGGTCAGGGACGCCGGATACCATTTCCGTGTGGCGCTCTTTTCTTCAAGAACCGCACCGGACGTAGCGTCAACAAGGATAAAAGCGCCAATATCCGCGCGCGCAGGCCCCATCATCCCGCCGGTCACCGACAGGAGAAGCACATATACAAAGACGGTCAGGCGGCCAATTGAGCTCGCAAACACGTGTATCCCTCTCTGGTCACACTGCTCATGAGAAACGCACACAGGTTAAGGACTGTTTGCCTTTTTGCTGTGTCCCTAAAAAACCGGATTGCACGGGTAAGGGCAACCCCTTGTGAAAAGTCCCAGCGTGGTGTTTTTTTAAGCACAAGACTATTTACCAGGCAGTTTACAAGCCGGGTGTGCGGGGCCATTTGAAAACGCAGCTGCTTTTTGAACTGTTGCATAGGCTCATCGCCGCACAGGAATCTGGCCCGGCTCTTGCTTCATCAGACAGGTTGACGTGCCCCTCCCTGCCATGCCCCTCTCACACAGCATGGCGGGACCCCATTCAAAGTGCAGTGGCGTAACGGGCCTGAAAGGCGGAACAGGATGTATGATGCTGCGGCAGCATCACAATTGAAACCGGAGACGCCGGATCTGCAGCGGGTCAAGGGCGCCGCGCGCGTCCGGTTTGCATGCAGCAACGGCACCACCCGGCTGGCAGACCTTTATCAGAAGGGCTCGGCCAAAGTGCGCCTGCCAAAGGTCTATGACAGCCCGGCGACGGCGGTCCTGATCAACACAGCCGGAGGCCTGACCGGCGGGGATGAACTGTCTTACAAGATCGAGGCTGCGGAAAACACACACGCAATTGTGACCAGCCAGACCGCAGAACGCGCCTATCGCAGCGTGTCCGGCTCCGCAAAAGTAACAGGGTCGCTAACGGTCGGCCCCGGCGCCACCCTGGAATGGCTGCCCCAGGAAACCATCCTGTTCGACCGCTCGTGCCTGTCCCGGACCCTGACAGCAGAGCTTGCCGAAGACGCCAGGCTGATGATGCTGGAAACGGTGATTGTCGGCCGTACAGCCATGAACGAGACGATCGCCACGCTTGCTTTCAAGGACCGCTGGCGCATCCGGCGCGGCGGCAAACTGATCTTTGCCGACGATGTCCGGCTGACCGGCCGGCCAGACAACGTTCTGGCCGGACCGGCAACCACCGCGGGCGGGCATGTGTTTGCCACCTTTGCCGATGTCCACCCGGACGCCGAAGACCGGCTTGCGGGTGCCCGGACCTGCCTTGAAAACGCCCGCATAGCGGCAGCAAGCAACCAGGTCGCAGCGGCGGTCAGCGCCTGGAACGGCTTGCTGACTGCCCGCTTTGTGTCCAATGATAGCCGTGCCCTGCGCAAGGCCCTGATTTCTTTTTTGACCGGTTACCGCGCGGCAGAGCTGCCGCGCGTCTGGTCCTGCTAGTTCGGAGGATTATCGAGTGAACCTGACCCCTCGCGAGAAGGACAAACTGATCGTTTCCATGGCCGCCATGGTGGCCCGCCGCCGGCTGGAACGCGGCGTGAAACTCAATCACCCGGAGGCGGTCGCCCTGATCACCGACTTTGTCGTGGAAGGCGCCCGCGACGGGCGCAGTGTGGCCGATCTGATGGCCGCCGGTGCCAAGGTGCTCACCCGGGACCAGGTCATGGAAGGGGTTGCGGAAATGATCCACGATGTCCAGGTGGAAGCAACGTTTCCGGACGGGACGAAACTGGTGACCGTGCACGAGCCAATCCGCTAAAGCACTATAAAGGGCTCAGACGCCTGCTTGAAGCCTCCAACAGCGGGCCGATCATTTTTTAAATTTACCGCTGAACAACAAGGCAGCATGAAAAGCTGGCTGAACTGAAACTCAAAAGGAAAACGCCATGATCCCTGGAGAAATATTCCCCGCCGATGGCGAGATCGAACTGAACAGCGGGCTGGAAACGGTCGAACTGGACGTCTCCAACACCGGCGACCGGCCGGTTCAGGTCGGCAGCCACTATCACTTTGCCGAAACCAATCCGGGCCTTGCCTTTGACCGGGACAAGGCCAAGGGCATGCGCCTTGATATTCCCGCCGGAACCGCCGTGCGCTTCGAGCCGGGCCAGACCCGCACCGTTACGCTGGTGCCTTACCGGGGCAACCGGACGGTTTACGGCTTCAATCAGAACGTCATGGGCCCGCTTTGATCTTTTGGAGAGTGTTTTGAAGATCCCCCTGATACCCATCTTTCTGGCAATGGTGATGAGCGCTCCGGTTCCTGGCGCCGCCCAGCAAGCCTTGCCGGAGGGGTGCAGTGATGCCCAGACCCAGACGGAACTGAATTTCTGTTCCTTCAAGGCCTACGAAAAAGCCGACAAGGACGTTAAGGCAGCTCTGCAAAAGGCCCTTGCCACGGTAAAAGACTGGTCGCCAGAGTCAGCCAAAAAGCTGCAGGACGCCCAGAAAAGCTGGATCGCCTACCGGGAGCGCGCCTGCGATATCTATGAATATCCAGGCAATGGAACAATCGCACCGCTTTTGATGAACGAATGTCTTTTGAAGATTACCCAGGACCGGACCGCCGATCTTGAAACCCTGGCGGCGGGGCTGGGCAATTGAGATCCTGTGCCCTCGGCCTTGCTGTGCTCACGGCCGCTGTCCTGTCTGCGTCTCAAAGCTTTGCCCAGGAGCGCCCGGCAGAGGCGGCCCTTGATTGCGGCTATCCGCTGAATGACGAGGAGCGCAGTTTTTGCGCGGACAAGGCCTTGAAAGACGCCGAAGACAGCCTGAAGGGCGCCTATGACCAGCTCCATGCCAAGCTGGTGGAGATGGACAGGGCCCGGAGCGGAGCCCAAAAGGGCGGCCCGGCCGCCCTGGAAGATGCGCAGGCCGCCTGGACCACTTTCCGGAACAAGGATTGCAAGGCCTACAGCCTGCCGTTTCGCGGCAGCGCGCGGGGCAACGACCTATTCACAAGCTGCATGATCGTTCTGACCATGCAGCGAACCGATGACCTGAGCGCAACGCTCAACGACTACGACAACTGATCGCCGACAGGAGCAACCATGGCCTACAAGATGCCCCGTGCCGCCTATGCGGACATGTTCGGACCCACCACCGGCGACAGGGTGCGCCTCGCCGATACGGATCTCATCATTGAGGTGGAAAAGGACTACACCACCTATGGCGAGGAAGTGAAATTCGGCGGCGGCAAGGTGATCCGCGACGGCATGGGCCAATCCCAGGCCCCGCGCAGCGCCGGAGCGGTCGACACCGTGATCACGAACGCGTTGATCGTGGACCACTGGGGCATCGTCAAGGCGGATGTCGGTCTGAAGGACGGCCGCATTGTCGGCATAGGCAAGGCGGGCAACCCGGATGTACAGCCCGGTGTCGACATTGTTGTCGGGCCCGGAACGGAAGCGATTGCCGGCGAGGGCAGGATCCTGACCGCCGGAGCCCTGGATGTGCATATTCACTTTATCTGCCCGCAGCAGATCGATGATGCGCTCATGTCCGGCGTCACCACCATGCTGGGCGGCGGCACCGGACCGGCCACGGGCACAAATGCGACGACCTGCACGCCCGGGCCCTGGCACATCACCAGGATGCTGCAGTCGGCAGACAGTTTCCCCATGAACCTGGCCTTTGCCGGCAAGGGCAATGCCTCGCTGCCTGCCGCCCTGGAAGAGCAGATCCTGGCGGGCGCCTCGGCATTGAAGCTGCATGAGGACTGGGGCACGACCCCGGCAGCCATCGACACCTGCCTGTCTGTGGCCGATGAATATGATGTCCAGGTGATGATCCACACGGACACGCTGAACGAATCCGGCTTTGTTGAAAACACCACCGCCGCTTTCAAGGACCGCACCATCCATGCCTTCCACACGGAAGGGGCCGGGGGCGGCCATGCCCCGGACATCATCAAGGTCTGCGGCGAAACCAATGTTCTGCCGTCCTCGACCAACCCGACCCGGCCCTATACGGTCAACACGCTGGAAGAGCATCTGGACATGCTGATGGTCTGTCACCATCTGGACAGCTCCATTCCCGAAGATGTTGCCTTTGCCGAAAGCCGCATCCGCAAGGAAACGATCGCAGCCGAAGACATTCTCCATGACATGGGCGCCTTTTCGATCATCGCCTCCGACAGCCAGGCCATGGGCCGGGTCGGTGAGGTGATCATCCGCACCCTGCAGACCGCCCACAAGATGAAAGTCCAGCGCGGGCGCTTGAGCGAAGAAGCGGGCGAAAACGACAATCTGCGGGTCAAACGCTACATGGCCAAGATCACCATCAACCCGGCCATTGCCCACGGGCTCGACCAGCATGTCGGCTCCGTGGAAATCGGCAAACTGGCGGATCTGGTGCTCTGGGACCCGAAATTCTTCGGCGTGAAGCCGGACATGGTGCTGAAGCTCGGCACGATTGCAGCCGCGCCCATGGGCGATCCGAATGCCTCCATTCCAACCCCGCAGCCGGTCCATTACCGGCCGATGTTCGGCGCATTTGGCAAGGCCATGACCCAGAGCCGCGTCACGTTCGTCTCCCAGGCGGCCTATGATGCGGATGTGAAGGCAACCGCCGGTCTCGACAGCCTGGTCCTGCCGGTCAAGAACGTGCGCGGCGGCATTTCCAAGAAATCCATGGTGCTGAACGACGCCACGCCGCAAATCGAGGTGCACCCGGAGACCTATGAAGTGCGCGCCGATGGCGAGCTGCTGACCTGCGAACCGGCCGAGGTGCTGCCGATGGCGCAGCGCTACTTCCTGTTTTAAGGTGCAGACAGCACGGTCAGGGAGGCAAAAATGTATACAGTTGTGGGATTTCCCCGCACCCGCGCAATGCGCGTCATCTGGCTTCTGGAGGAGCTGGGACTGGCCTATGAGCTCATTCCGGCGCTGCCGCAATCGGACGAAGCCCGGGCTGCCAATCAGGGCGGCAAAGTGCCGGTCCTGCTTGAGGACGGCACTGCGATCACCGAGTCCGTTGCGATCTGCACCTATCTGGCCGACAAGCATGACGGTTGTACCTTTCCCGCAGGCACGCTGGACCGCGCCCGGCAGGACAGCATCACCCAGTTTGCAGTCGACGTGCTGGAGGGCGCCCTTTGGACCGCCGCCAAAAACACGTTCATCCTGCCGGAAGACCTGCGTCTTCCTGCGATCAAGGACGTGTGCCGGTACGAATTCGCCAAGGGGCTGGACACGCTTGCGCGCTGGCTGGGCGAGGGGCCCTATGTGATGGGCGAGACCTTCACCATTGCCGACATCATCCTGGGCCATTGTTCCGGATGGGCCGTGGTTGCCAAATTCGACCTGCCCAAGGACGGCCCGGTCCATGCCTATTTCAAACGCCTGCGGGACCGGCCGGCCTATCAGGCCACCAAAGCAAGGATCGACGCCGCACAATGATCCGGGTACAGAAAATTTACCGTGCTGCAGAGTGGCAAGGCACCCCGGCCGACCGGGTCACCCTCGATCTGGACGAGCGCTACCGGCGCCGGGCGGTGCTAACCGGAGCAGGGGGACTGACCTTCCTACTGGACGAACCCCTGGCCGTACATCTGCACCATGGCGACGCGCTGGAGCTGGAAGATGGCCGTGTCGTGGAAGTTCTGGCCGAACCGGAAGACCTGGTGGAAATCGAAGCCGACAATACGGCCCATCTGGTGCGGATTGCCTGGCACCTGGGCAACCGGCACCTGCCCACCCAGCTGATGGGGACAACCCTGCGCATCCGGCGGGACCACGTGATTGAGGACATGGTGCACCAGCTTGGCGGACGGATAACGGTCCTGTCCGCCCCCTTCGATCCGGAAGGCGGCGCCTATGGCCATGGCCGCACCCACGGACATGGGCTTGGACATGACCATTCCCATGACCACACGCATGATCACAGCCACACGCATGGTCACAGCCATGGCTGATCCGGTCCCATCCTCCGCGCTCTACCGGCTGATGACGTTCCTGTCGCCAGCCTTTCCCGTGGGCGCCTTCACCTATAGTCACGGCCTGGAACAGGCGGTCGAGGACGGCACAGTGACGTGCCGCACGGACCTGGAAGCCTGGCTTGGCGATATCCTGCACTTTGGCGCCGGGCGCAACGATGCGATCCTGCTGACCCAGGCCTTGCGGGCCGCCCGGGCAGGAGACAGCCAGGCCGTTCAGGACCTGCGCGCGCTTGGCCTTGCGCTTCAGCCCAGCAGTGAGCGGTATCTGGAAACCAGCGCCCAGGGAACGGCCCTGTTTGACGCGATTGCGAAAAGCTGGCTGCCGGACGCAGGAACACCGGCGGCTGATCTTCTGCGTGGTCTTGCGGTCCAAACGGACCGGGCCTCCTGGCCCTATCCGGCCGCGCTCGGTCTCGTCTGCGCGGCCCACGGCATTCCGGAAGACACCGCGGTGACCAGTTTCCTGAACGCCTTTGCCGCCAATCTGGTCTCCGCCGCCATCCGCACTGTGCCCCTTGGCCAGACCGATGGCCAGACGGTGATTGCCCTTCTGGAGCCCACCGTCTTTGCCGTTGCCAGTGAGGCGGCCAGCGCCGGGCTGGATGACCTGGGCAGCGCCGCCTTTCTCGCAGATATCGCCTCCATGGCACATGAAACCCAGTATTCGAGGCTGTTCCGATCATGACATCCCCAAACGGTCCGTTGCGTGTTGGCATTGGCGGCCCGGTGGGCGCCGGCAAGACCACCCTGACCGACCGCCTGTGCAAGGCCATGCGCGCGCGCTATTCGCTCGCCGTGATCACCAATGACATCTACACAAGCGAAGACGCTGACGCGCTGGTCCGTTCCCAGGCGCTCACCAGCGACCGGATTCGCGGTGTGGAGACCGGCGGCTGCCCCCATACGGCCATCCGCGAAGACGCCTCCATCAATCTGGCGGCGGTGGAAGATCTGACCCGCACCATTCCGGATCTCGACCTGATCCTGATCGAATCGGGCGGCGACAATCTGGCAGCCACCTTTTCTCCGGATCTGGCGGATCTGACGCTCTATGTCATTGATGTTGCCGCAGGCGAGGAAATTCCCCGCAAGGGCGGGCCGGGCATTACCCGCTCTGACCTTCTGATCATCAACAAGACCGACCTTGCTCCATATGTGGGCGCAGATCTTGAGGTGATGGACCGGGATGCAAAACATATGCGCAAGGCCCGGCCGTTTGTCTTTGCCAACACAAAGGCCGGAAAAGGGCTGGAGCCCATCGTCGATTTCATCATTCAAAAGGGCGGTCTCGCCGCTTGATCTTTGCCCCGTTTCCTTTCACCTTTCCGGCCAGAGCTATGGAGTTCACACGGTGTGCTCCAGACAGGGAGTATGGTGAGATGATGTTTGACGGGATCAATCTGGTGGCGGTCGCCGCCGCCGCGATAGCCTCCTTCCTATTCGGCTCGATCTGGTATGGCGTTCTTGGCAAAGCCTGGATGCGGGCCGCCAGTTTGAGCGAGGACCAAACCAAGCCCAGCCTGCTGACCCTGGCTCTCGCCTTTGTCTGCCAGTGCGTTATGGCGTTCATCTTTGCCGGGATCATCTACCACACCGGTGACACCACCCCCCGCACGGGCCTGATCTCCGCCTTTATGGTCTGGACGGGCATTGTCATGACAACACAGATCGTCAATCACCGGTTTTAGGGCCAGCCCTGGAGCCTGACCCTGATTGACGGTGGCCATTGGCTTGGGGTTCTTGTGCTTCAGGGCTGTGTGATTGGCTGGCTGAGTTGAATTTGCCTTTGTCCCTACGTATTTGAACTCATGTACCAACGACTCGCCGACTAAAGGACTATCCTTTGGTTCTGGACGCTTCCGGGGGCCATAAGCATAATGGCGCCCGGAAAAAAAGCCGGTGCCAGGGACATAACGTCCAACACCGGCCATTATCGGTTCCGGGAGGTTTTCAAATGTCTGACTCTGTTTTTCCCGTTCCAGCGGAGGTTGCCGCGCGGGCGCATGTCGACAATGCCAAATATCTTGAAATGTACCAGCGCTCGGTGGAGGACCCGGACGGTTTTTGGGGAGAACATGGCAAGCGCGTTGACTGGATCAAGCCCTACACCAAGGTGAAAAACACCTCCTACGACTACCACAATGTTTCCATCAAGTGGTTCGAGGACGGCACCTTGAACGTCGCGGCCAATTGCGTGGACCGGCATCTTGAAACGCGCGGCGATCAGCCGGCCATCATCTGGGAAGGAGATGACCCCGGCGAACACAAGGTCATCACCTACAAGGAACTCTCCCGGGAGGTGAACAAATTCGCCAATGTCCTGCATGGCCAGGGCGTGAAGAAGGGCGACCGGGTGACCATCTATCTGCCGATGATCCCGGAAGCCGCCTATGCCATGCTGGCCTGCGCCCGCATCGGCGCGATCCATTCCATTGTCTTTGGCGGCTTTTCCCCGGACAGCCTTGCGCAGCGCATCGAGGACTGCCAATCGGAATGTGTCATCACCGCCGATGAGGGTCTGCGTGGCGGCCGCAAGGTTCCACTGAAAGCCAATGTGGACAAGGCAGCAGAAAAAGCGCCGGTCAGAAGCGTGATCGTGGTCAAGCGCACCGGTGGCGACATCCGCATGCAGACCGGGCGCGACGTCTGGTATCATGACGAAGCCTCGCGGGTGTCCGACCAGTGCGAACCGGCCGAAATGAACGCCGAAGACCCGCTATTCATTCTCTATACGTCGGGCTCAACCGGCAAGCCGAAGGGCGTGATGCACACGACCGGCGGCTATCTGGTCTATGCCTCCATGACCCATGAATATGTCTTCGACTACCATGAAGGCGATGTCTATTGGTGCACGGCAGATGTGGGCTGGGTGACCGGCCACAGCTATATTGTCTATGGGCCGCTGGCCAATGGCGCGACCACGCTGATGTTTGAAGGCGTGCCGACCTATCCGGGCCCGGGCCGTTTCTGGGAAGTGTGTGACAAGCACAATGTCAACATCTTCTACACGGCCCCGACTGCGATCCGCGCGCTGATGGGCGCTGGTGATGAGCACGTCACCGCAACTTCACGCAAGTCCTTGCGCCTGCTGGGCTCCGTCGGCGAACCGATCAACCCGGAAGCCTGGAGCTGGTATCACAACGTGGTTGGCGAAGGGCGTTGTCCGATTGTCGACACCTGGTGGCAGACGGAAACCGGCGGCATTCTGATCACCCCGCTGCCGGGCGCCACCGCCTTGAAACCCGGATCGGCCACCCGGCCATTCTTCGGCGTCCAGCCCGCGGTAGTCGACGCCGAAGGCAAGTTCCTGGACGGGGCAACGGAAGGCAATCTAGTCATCAAGGACAGCTGGCCCGGCCAGATGCGTACGGTCTATGGCGACCATGAGCGCTTCGTCCAGACCTATTTCGCCACCTATAAGGGCCTATATTTCACCGGAGACGGCTGCCGCAGGGACGAAGACGGCTATTACTGGATCACCGGCCGCGTGGATGACGTCATCAACGTGTCCGGCCACCGGATGGGCACCGCGGAAGTGGAAAGCGCGCTGGTTGCCCATACCAAAGTGTCGGAGGCTGCCGTTGTCGGCTATCCCCACGACATCAAGGGGCAGGGCATTTATGCCTATGTCACCTTGATGGAAGGGGAAGAACCAACGGATGACCTCAAGAAAGAACTGGTCAAGCATGTCCGGGCTGAAATCGGCCCGATTGCCTCTCCGGACCTGATCCAGTTTGCTTCCGGTCTGCCCAAGACCCGCTCCGGCAAGATCATGCGCCGTATCCTGCGCAAGATCGCTGAAGACAGTTTCGACAGCCTGGGGGACACCTCGACCCTGGCCGATCCGGCCGTGGTCGATGATCTGATCGACAACCGTCAAAACCGGGCCTGAAGAAGCCGCTGCGCTTCGACAGGATCCGATTGACCTTTTTCGAAAATACCCGAAAAGTCAAAAAGGCCCGCCAGTAGGCGGGCCCTTTCAATGAAATTCCCTGAAAATCACTTATTTCGACAGGTAGATCTGCTGGATTTTCTTGGCGATGTTGGAAAAGGCACCGATAAGTTCGTCCGAGGACGTCGCCATATAATAATTCCCGGTGTCCGCACAATCCTGCATCACTCTGGCCCCGCTCGATGACGACGAACTGCCGAAATACACCGTAAAGATTTCAATACCGGAACTTTTCATCGCGTCGCAAAGCGACATGCCACGCTTCGACGATGCTCCGCTAAATCCACCACTGGTTTGCTCGACCCAATAGTCATTGGTCCCACTTAGACAGGTACCACCATAGCTTTTCTTTTTGTATTTGTACTTTTTGCATTGTTTTTTAGTCCAGGTTTTCTTCTCATACTGGGTGTTGAAAGCACCATCCGTCATGATCAGAGCGAATTTGAGGACATCGTCATCATCATAGGCGGCCGGAGCAGAACTGGATGGCCAAAGGTCGGACCATTTTGGAGACAGAGTATACCACCCAATCCCGATCCCCGTATGCCCCGCCGTATAGCCATTTGTTTCCAGATCATTGATAGCAGACGTCAGAGTCGACCGGTCATCAGACAGTGGTTGAAGCACAGAATCCGAGCAAGCAGATCCTCGATAGGTTCCCGAGCCATTGCCAAGAGGCTCAACCGTATAACTCGCGTCTGTATATTCTTCGTCTCCTGTGCGCTCTGTCGCACATCTGCTGCTATAATTATTCGTCGCGGTCGCAGCATAGCTGTCCATATTTACGCCAACACTATAAGGGACGAGAGAGATCTTGACTTTGCTGTCTTCTGTGCCGTCCGGGATCAGAATATCCACGACCGATTGCGCGGCATCTTTCAAATCGTCTATCGCCCAGCCCATGGATCCTGTCACGTCGACCACCATCGCCAATTCAACGTCAAAGCGGGAATAGGCGACCTGGGCTTCTGTGCCGAACGTGAAAGCCTTCGGACCGAAGGCATCAATCCCGTAGCCGCCGAGATTGATGAAAAGATTGTTCATCGTGGCCGAGGTGCTCACCGTGACGTTGCCTTCATCACTGTTCACCGTGAAGGTCATGTTCTCGATCGCTTCGTCGAGGAAGTCCGCCGTTGCCAGGTTGGCTTTGAATGAATCTGAGATAATTTCCGTCACCTCATCATCGCTCAGCACCGACGTGGACAGTTTTGTCGCCGCAGCCAGAGCTGCCGCATCAAGGGCATAGGACAGTTTTTCACGGGCGTTCACCGCCCGGGAGACATCCATGGACGCTCCTGCCACAACGATGATGAAAACAAGCATGATCCCGAAGAGCGGGAGAATGGATCCATGCCGGTCAGTTTGGAACCGGACAGCAAGATGCCTTAAGAAGGAAATAGGTGCTTTGATCATGACGGCCTCACAGCTTTCATGATACAGTTATTACAGAAAGGTGCCTAAAGTCTTAAATGAAGATTACAAAGCAGGTTAAATAAGGCTTAATATCACTAAATAAAATTGCGAATTACACGATAGAGCTCTGGTCTTATTTTAGCACAGCGCTCGAGGCACCGCTATTTTACTGCAATCAGAACACACTTATTGACGGCTGTCTCAACCAGTCCAACCAGCTTGAACATGGCTGCACAGACCGGAAAGGGGGATCTTTGGAGCCATATCCTATGGCTCCAGCTCCGTATCCCAGTACAGGAAATCCAGCCAGCTATCGTGAAGATAATTGGGTGGGAACGCGCGGCCATTGTTGTGCAGATCCTGAATGGTCGGCTGAAAGGGCATGTGCATGGGCCACATGTTCAGCTGCTGGCAGGACTTGTTGGACTTGCGCAGATTGCAGGGGGAGCAGGCAGTAATCACATTGTCCCAGGTGGTCAAACCACCCTTGGAGCGGGGAATGAGATGATCAAAGGTCAATTCTTCTTTCGAGCCGCAATACTGACACTGAAATTTGTCGCGGAGAAAGACGTTGAAACGGGTAAAGGCAGGATAACGGCTGGGTTTCACAAAGGTCTTGAGCGAGACAACGCTCGGTAATCGGAACTCGAAGCTCGGACTTCGGACCGCCGCATCATATTCTGCAACGATATTGACCCGATCCAGAAACACCGCCTTGATCGTGTCCTGCCACGACCACAAAGACAAGGGATAGTAACTCAAAGGCCGGTAATCCGCATTGAGCACCAACGCCGGATGGGCTCCCGACGAGACCGCTATCGTCACCTTCCGCTCCTCACACCTACTCAGATCGTCCGGTGCCCGGTCAAACGGACAGCGGAACTTGTCCTTTTGTGACGGGAGTATTGTAGTGCCGAGGTGACAGTCTTGTGAAGCCCGTCAAATTCATTTCTGAAGGGGTATGTTGACAGGTGTTCACCGGCAAAGGATTTTCCCTAAATCTATGAATCATTTGCCAAAACTGAATAACATCTGGACGGCTGCGGCAATTTTGCACAGCGCAAGAAAAAAGGGCGCCTTTATAGCGCCCTTCATTTGACCGGGATCTGTCACCAGATCCCAAATCGAATCAGTTCGCGGTCCAGTCGCGAATGTCAACAAAATGACCGGCAATGGCAGCCGCTGCGGCCATGGCCGGTGAAACCAGATGCGTGCGGCCCTTGTGTCCCTGGCGGCCTTCAAAGTTCCGGTTCGACGTCGACGCGCAGCGCTCGCCCGGCTTCAGCTTGTCCGCATTCATGGCAAGGCACATGGAACAGCCCGGCTCGCGCCATTCGAACCCGGCCTCCTTGAAGATCAGATCCAGGCCTTCTTCCTCGGCCTGTTCCTTCACGAGACCCGAGCCCGGCACGACCATCGCGCTCACGTGCTCAGCCACCTTGTGATTGCCGATGACAGCGGCTGCGGCCCGCAGATCTTCGATCCGGCCATTGGTACAAGAGCCGATAAAAGCCCGATCGATCTTGATATCGGTGATCTTCGTGCCCGGTTCCAGACCCATATAGTCCAGAGCGCGCTTCTTGGATTCACGCCGGTTTTCGTCGTCGATCTCCTGCGGATTGGGCACAACGCCTTCCACGGAGACGACATCTTCCGGAGAAGATCCCCAGGAAACGATTGGCGGCAGATTGGCCGCATCCAGCTCGATCACCTTGTCGAAATAGGCGTCCGCATCGGAGTGCAGCGTGCGCCAATAGGCCTGCGCCATCTCCCAGGCTTCGCCTTTCGGAGCTTTCGGACGGCCCTGCACATAGTTGAATGTGGTTTCGTCCGGGGCAATCAGACCAGCACGCGCACCGGCTTCAATGGACATGTTGCACACGGTCATGCGGCCTTCCATGGTCAAGGACCGGATCGCATCCCCTGCATATTCAATCACATAGCCCGTACCGCCGGCGGTGCCGATCTTGCCGATGATCGCCAGGACAATGTCCTTCGCAGTCACCCCTTCAGGCACCTCGCCATTGACCTTGACCAGCATGTTCTTGGCTTTTTTCTGGATCAACGTCTGGGTGGCCAGAACGTGCTCCACTTCGGATGTACCAATGCCGTGGGCGAGCGAACCGAAAGCCCCGTGGGTGGAGGTATGACTGTCGCCGCAGACAATCGTCATGCCCGGCAGGGTAAAGCCCTGTTCCGGTCCGACGATATGAACCACACCCTGGCGCATATCCAGTTCCGAATAATATTCGACACCGAACTCGGCCGCATTCTTGGCCAGTGTTTCCACCTGAAGCGCCGATTCCGGATCGTCAATCCCGTCGCGGCGGTCCGTGGTCGGCACATTATGGTCCACCACTGCGAGTGTCTTTTGCGGCTGGCGGACCTTGCGGCCATTCATACGCAGACCCTCAAAAGCCTGCGGACTGGTCACTTCATGGACCAGATGCCGGTCAATATAAAGCAGGCCCGTGCCGTCGGGCTGCATGTCGACGACGTGGTCGTCCCAAATCTTGTCATAAAGCGTGCGCGGCTTTGCCATGGGTCTCTCCTCATTCCGGCCGTCGGTCCGGCAGCGCCTGCGTCCCGGCGCGCCTCCGGCCTCCTTGTCCTATTCTGCACAAAACAGCCTGGACATCTGCGAATGCCGCCCGGAGCCTGCCGGAGGGTCCAGCAGACCGTGTTTCTAGGGGGCCATATTGGTTGTTTTTCCGGACAGCGCGCCTGCGTCAGACACCTGTCCCTCATGGTATGTGAATGACCCAGCTCCGGCGGAAGGTCAAGCTCCAGCCGGTTGAGCTGAATTCAACTGAGATTGACCAGCGCCCGTCACATCAGGCCTGACAGCAAAAAGGCGGCCCCGGCAGGACCGCCTTTCAAAATGAAACTCTTCAGTCACCTGAACCGGCTTATTCAGCGGCGGTTTCCGCAGCTTCCTGCTCAGCCTTTTTGGCTTCGGCCTTGGCAGCCTTGGCAGCAGCAGCTGCCGCGCGGGCTTCCTCGTTGAGGCGCTTGGAGCGGACGTTGGTGTTTTCGGTGATACGGGCGGACTTACCACGACGGTCACGCAGGTAGTAAAGCTTCGCACGGCGCACTTTACCGCGCCGGACCACTTCCACACCTTCCAGCATCGGGGAATAGACCGGGAAGACACGTTCGACGCCTTCACCATAGGAGATCTTACGAACAGTGAAACTTTCGTTGATGCCGCCACCGGAGCGGGCAATGCAGACACCTTCATAAGCCTGCGTACGGGTCCGGTTGCCTTCCGTCACCTTAACGTTGACGCGCACCGTGTCACCGGGAGAAAATTCAGGCAGCTTGCGCTGTGCCTCGATTTTCGCCATTTCTTCAGCGTTGAGCTGCTCGATGATATTCATGGCATTTTTCCCTTTTCAATTACAAGGCGGTCAGAGCGTTGTCCGTCACAGGCGGAAACGGGTTCACCAGCCTTGGGCCATGTTGCATATCGGCCAGGCTTTCCAGAGGACATCTGCCCCTTGCGGCAGACCCCTGGAGAAAGACTTCAATAGTTTTGAGACATCTTCGCCCAGCTTTCGCGGGCGTATACAGCATATTCACCGGCTTGTCATGCGGATTCTTCGACCGGCACACAGCCCCTCACGCGCAGCCTGTGATCAAGTGCGTCCTCGCCCTGATGAACCTTGCAAAAGCAGCGGCACAAGTGCCGCTGCCAATGTCTAGCATTGCCTAAAGTAATTTATTTTTAGCCTCGTCAGATCTTTACAACCTGCGAGCCTTTTTTAGTTGTAATAGTGGCTGATTAACATAAAAATAAGGATTTGTCACGATGACAGTTACGGCATTTAGATTATAAAATTCCTTACCAATCAATAAGAGCAATAGAGATATTTCAAGATTGAACCAAATGGCCCCAGATCATTCCAGCTTACTGACAAAACTCTATACATCTGCTTTATTCGATGGCGGGCTCACCAGCGTCCTGTCCGATCTAGCCTCTTGCTATCCTGATCTGCCGATTTCCTACCAGGCCCAGTGTGTCTACGAGAACAAGTTCTATGACTGCGCCATATTCAACCATGGCCGCGACGCTGAACGGCGGCTCAGAACGTGTAGCTCCCGCAATCCTTTTCCACCGATCGCCCTAAAATGCGACGTCTCCGACGTGGTCTTCACCGGAGATCATATTTCGCCGGAAGACGTTGAAAAATTGGATTTTTTTGATGAATTCCTGAAAGACCATCGAGAAATCAACCGGGCTTTCGGGGTGATCTTGCATCGGCAGGGCGATGATTCTGCCTTTGTTGCAGCCAATCTGCCCCGCACCATGGCTGAGCGGGAAGAAGAGCATGTCCGCCAGTTGTTCGGATTCTTGAGACCGCACCTGCAAGGAGCATTTGGCCTGCTCTTGGAAACCGCCAAACGACAGACAGAGCCCGCAAATCCGGCATTCTGGCTCGACCAGATCCCCACCTCTGCGCTGATTGTCGCGCCGGACGGCAAAGTCAAACATCTCAACCGGCAGGCAGAGCGCAAATTAAGTGGCCGCAGTCTCCTGCAAATCGACAAGATGGTGCGCCTGACCGCCTGCACTCCCCACGGACGCGCCGCTTTGACACATGCCCTGGACAAGGCCGCGCAAACCGCGTTGCCTGTTGGACCCGTCCCACTGTCGGACAAGAACCGGGGCGGCGCCTTCGTTTTTGTCCTGCCCCTGGACAAGCGGGACCGCATCCATCCGGGACTGGCGCCTTTCATTGTTCCCGGTCTACCCTTGCTGGTCACCTGGTTCGACCCGGAGGACGCCCCGGCGCAATCTTCAAAAATTCTGTCGACAGCCTTTGGGCTGACCGGCCGCGAGGGTCTTCTGGTTCAGGAACTCATTCTTGGCTCATCCTTGAAGGAAGCCGCTGAAAACCTGGACATTTCCTACAACACCGCCCGCAATCACCTGGCCAATATCACCTCAAAGACGGGATCCCGTTCTCAAGGAGACGTGATCCGGCGGGGATCACCGATTCTGGCCCGTCTGGGTGAAGGCACCTCCCGCCTCTGATACCAGCCTTATAACAAGCGCAGTTGCTCATGACCTATTTGACCGCGCTTGGTATTCCCAAATAAAACCCTATTGGATGATTTTTCAGGGTCAGCCCCCTAGTCATCCTGCAGATAGGCTGTCCATAGATCCGGGCGGCGCTCCCGAGTGAGGCGTTCTGCTTCCTGCTGACGCCATGCATCGATTTTGCCGTGATTTCCCGAGGTCAACACCTGCGGGATGGCACGGCCCTCAAAATCAGCTGGACGGGTATAGTGCGGGTGCTCCAGTAGACCGGTCTCAAAACTCTCCGTATCCGCACTTTCCATATTCCCCATCACCCCGGGGAGCAGCCGGATCACCGCATCCAGAAGCGTGATCGCACCGATTTCACCGCCGGACAGGATGTAATCACCGATCGACACCTCTTCCAGATCCCGCGCCTCGATCACCCGCTGATCAACGCCCTCGAACCGGCCGCAGATGATGACAGCCCCCGGTCCTTCGGCCAATTCGTGGGCGCGCGCCTGGGTCAGCGGCGTGCCCCGCGGGCTCATGAGCAATCTGGGGCGCGGGTCGCCGGCCGGCGCTGCCGCATCGATTGCCTTGGCCAGAATGTCAGCCCTGAGCACCATGCCCGCCCCGCCCCCGGCCGGCGTGTCATCCACACTGCGGTGCTTGTCGGTTGCAAAGTCCCGGATCTGACAGGTTTCGAACTGCCACAACGCCTTTTCCAGCGCCCGTCCCGACAGGCTATGACCCAGAGGTCCTGGAAACATGTCCGGGTAAAGTGTCAGGATGGTTGCTTTGAAAGACATCTGAAGATCTTCTAAAGGTTTACAGCGTAAAAGAGCTGGGGCAGCGGGCTGGAAGTGGTCAACCCCCTTCAGAGAACAGAAAGAGAAGAATCCTCTTCTTTCTCAAAAGAGAACATTAACCCTGAAACTCGAAATCTTTCCCTATCCACCAGTCAATTCCGACATGGCAAGAACTGATTAAGGCTCACCGGTCATTCTGACAAGAGAGTTTTCAATAGGTTGTTCCGCCGTGATCCACTTTCCAGTTCTACGTTTGAAACTTCCGGCTTTCGTCCAAAAACGGGTCGACCAGCATTATCTTGACGTGTCCCTGAGCCGCGTCCTGCCGCTGGCGGTTCTGATGACGTTCGGCATTCTGGTGGGCCTGGTCTTCAACACAGGGGTCGGCCACCCTTATGACAAGGTAATCCATATCGGCTTTTATGCCTTGCTGACCCTGTCTATTCACGCCCTGTTCTGCTGCCGGCTGCGCATTTCTGCCGTGGTTGCCTTCGGCATGGGTGTGGCCGGGGAACTGGCCCAGGGCTTTCTGCCCCACCACGAAATGTCGCTCCCTGACACGGTCGCAAATGGCATCGGCGTGGCGCTGGTTGTCGCCCTGATCGCCTTGTTGCGCTCGGAAGTCACGCAGGCGGTGCGGGACGCAGAGGAAGACCTTAATCTGAACCAGATGGGTCTGGAACCGATCCCGATCCGCTATTTTTCCGGAGACACGCCCTCAGAGGGATCTGGAGCCTCTTCGGAGAAATAATCCTCCGGCAGGTCCACTTTCACCAGCCCTTCGCTCAAGGAAACCTCCGGAACGAAGTCCCGGGTGAACGGAATATAGAAGGTTCTGCCCCGGCTCGGGCGGATCTCCAGAAGATCCCCGGCACCAAAATCCTGAACGGCAACGATCTTGCCGAGCGGTTCTCCAGCCGGATCGACAACCGTCAGACCCGTCAGATCGGAATAATAGAATTCGTCTTCTTCAGGCTCCGGCAACTGATCCCGGCCGATAAAGAGCTCGAGCCCGTTCAATTCTTCAGCCTGGTTCCGGTCGCTCACCCCCTTGAATTTGGTGATGACAACCGTTTTCTGCACCCGCGCCTTCTCAACCTCGAAGCTCCGGGTCCCGTCCTTCGTGGTCAAAACACCATAATCGGCAAAGGAGAGCGGGTCGCCGCCAAACGGCTTGACCCGCACGTCCCCGCGAATGCCATGCGCGGCACCAATCCTGGCCATCAGGACTTTCTGACTGTCCGGTGAACCCATGTCAGGAGCCCTTTTGAAAAGACACGTGCCGCGTCAGCAAGCAGCTTATTCCGCTGCAGCTTCTTCACCGGCCCCTGCATTGGCAGCTTCAGCTGCAGCAGCGGCGGCTTCTTCTTCAGCCTGACGCTTGGCTTCAAGGCGTTCTTTCGCCTTGGCGCCCAGTTCCGCCTTTTTCGGGTTGTTGCGCGGCTCGCGCTTCAACAGGCCAGCTGCATCCAGGAAACGGTGCACGCGGTCGGTCGGCTTGGCGCCGGTGCCGAGCCAGTACTGAACGCGCTCAACGTCCAACTTCACGCGGTCTTCGGAATCCTTCGGCAGCATCGGGTCATAAGAACCGATCTTCTCGATGAAGCGGCCATCGCGCGGCGAGCGGATGTCAGCAACAACAATGCGGTAATACGGGCGTTTCTTGGAACCGCCACGTGCCAGGCGAATTTTCGTAGCCATTTTTAATCTCCAGTTTTTCAGTTGCCGGCTTTGGCGGCAATGGCTTCATGGTGCCGGATCACTTCCCGAACGATTAAGTTCAGAAAGGTCTCGGCAAAGTCAGGATCGAGATTGGCGTCGCTTGCAAGCTGGCGCAGTCTTTCGATCTGAAGTTTTTCCCGCGCCGGATCGGCCGGCGGCAGGTCATTGGTCGCTTTCAAGACACCCACTTTCTGGGTGCATTTGAACCGTTCAGCGAGCATGTGAATAAGCGCCGCATCGATATTGTCGATCGAGGCCCTGAGGACCTTGAGTTCGGCCAAAGCCGCGCTTTCGCCCAGACGGGTCTCCGCATCGCTCATCGTTTTTTCCCTTTGCCCATGCCCGGAAGGCCGGGCAGCTTCGGTCCGCCAAGGCCCGGAAGACCGGGCATGCCGGGCGGCAGACCAGCCCCGCCCAAACCACCGGGCAATCCGCCCGGCAGGCCCTTGGGCAGATCCATGCCCCCCGGCAGCTGGCCGGACTTGGCCATTTCTTCCAGTTGCTTGGGATCGACATCGGGCATACCGCCCCCCAGGCCGCCCATCAGCTTGCCCAGCATGCCTTTGCCCTTGCCCATCTTTTTCATCATGTCCGCCATCTGGCGGTGCATCTTCAAAAGCTTGTTGACCTCGGCCACCTGCACACCGGACCCGGCCGCGATCCGCTTCTTGCGGCTGGCTTTCAAAAGATCCGGCTTCTTGCGCTCGGTCGGGGTCATGGACTGGATGATGGCGATCTGGCGCTTGAACATCTTGTCATCGATATTCGCCGCCTCGATCTGCTTCTTCATCTTGCCCACACCGGGAAGCATGCCCATCATGCCGGACATGCCGCCAAGCTTTTCCATCTGGCGCAGCTGCTCGGCGAGATCTTCCAGGTCGAAGTGACCCTTCTGCATCTTCTTCGCCATCCTGGCGGCCTGTTCCGCGTCGATGGCCTCTGCAGCCTTTTCCACCAGGGAGACGATATCGCCCATGCCGAGAATACGGTCGGCGATCCGCTTGGGGTGGAAGTCTTCCAGAGCGTCGGATTTTTCACCCGTGCCGATCAGCTTCACCGGTTTACCCGTGACCGCCTGCATGGACAGGGCCGCACCGCCGCGGCCATCCCCATCCATACGGGTCAGGACGATACCGCTGATACCGACCCTCTCATCAAAACTCTTGGCCAGATTGACCGCATCCTGACCGGTCAGGGAATCGGCCACCAGCAGGATTTCATGGGGCTCGGCAGCGGTTTTGACCTCCGCCATTTCCACCATCAGCGGCTCGTCGATGTGAATACGGCCCGCCGTATCCAGCAGCACCACATCAAAACCGCCAAGCCTGGCCGCAGACATGGCCCGCTTGGCAATGTCGACCGGCCCCTGCCCTTCAATAATCGGCAGGGTGTCAATATCGTTCTGCTCGCCCAGCACCTTCAGCTGCTCCTGGGCCGCCGGACGGCGGGTGTCGAGCGAGGCCATCAGAACTTTCAGCTTGTCGCGGTGGCTGAGGCGCCGCGCCAGCTTGGCCGTGGTTGTCGTCTTACCGGACCCCTGCAGGCCAACCATCATGATGGCCACCGGCGCCGGGGCATTCAGATCCACCGGCTGGGCTTCGGCCCCCAGCATCTCGACCAGCTGGTCATGGACAATCTTGACGACCATCTGGCCCGGGGTTACGGATTTGACCACCTCGGCCCCGACCGCCCGGTTGCGCACCTTGTCAGTGAAGGACCGCACGATCGGAAGGGCCACGTCCGCCTCGATCAGCGCCCGGCGGATTTCCCGCAGCGCTTCATTGACGTCGTTTTCCGACAGCGCACCACGGCCAGTGAGCTTGTCGAAAATTCCGCTTAGGCGATCGGACAGGCTTTCAAACATCAAAGGGTCCTTAGGTCATCATGTTCGGGAGTACTCCCGAACCATATGGGCGCCCGCGTCTCTGATCCAACCGCTTTGAGACACACAAAGCAGTTTGGCACCCGAGGGCGCATCGCGCTGTCGGGTGGTGACCTCCGGGCGCTCTTTATACCTGTGCGGGTCCCGGTCGGCGGATCAGATTGTCAGTCACTCATATGGAGTTCGCGGGTCTATGCCTGAAACAAGCCCAAGAGTCAAGGAAAGGGACGGTCTTAATCCTCCTGTCCAGCCCCGAACGGCTCACACATCCCGCCTGGACGTCTCATAGCGGGAAGACAGATCATAATACTCATCAAATCCGATCCGCTGGCGCAGCTCGGCGAAGTTCATCAGATCCCCGCCCCTTGGCCGATCGTCTTTCAACTGCTGAAGCGTTGTGACCATGGCCTTCATGGCGCTGGCCATCAGGGTCAGCGGATAGGCGGCAATCGAAAACCCGATGTCCCGCAGCTCGGCATGGGACAGATCCGGCGTCTCCCCGCCTTCAACGATATTGGCCATTTTCGGACCCGGCAGCTCCCGGCACACGGTTTCCATTTCCGCAACCGTCCTGGGCGCTTCGACAAAGAGAATGTCGGCGCCCAGCTCCTTGAAACGCGCGGCCCGGTCGATGGCCTCGGACAGCCCATGTTCGTGGCGGGCGTCGGTGCGGGCCAGGATCAGGATATCAGCGCCCGCGTCCCTGGCATCCTGCGCGGCCTTGATCCGGTCAAACGCTTCCTCCCGGGACACCACCGCCTTTCCGGGCGTGTGCCCGCATCTCTTCGGCGCAACCTGATCCTCGATCATGACGGCGGCGGCCCCGGCCCGGGCAAAGCCTGCCACGGTGCGGCGCACATTCATGGCATTGCCATAGCCCGTGTCCCCATCGCCAATCACCGGCAGGGACACGGCTTCCGTGATATTTGCCAGCTGGTTCAGAACCTCGCCATAGGACATCAGGCCGAGATCCGGCTGGCCAATGCGGGAGGCAGATGTGGCAAAGCCGGACATGAAGGTCAGGCCAAAGCCCGCCTGGTCAATCAACTTGGCCGACAGGGCATCAAAACAGCAAGGCATCACATGCAGCTTATCCTGGGCAAGCAGGGTTCTGAGTTTGTCGGCCTGAGACGGCATGATCACCTCTGAAATCATAAGAAACCTAGAATTTGAAGGGCAGATAGAGCGCCAGATCCGTCCACATATAAAGGATCGCGACCGACAGCAGCATCAGGGCCAGAAAGGGCAGAACTCCACGCGACACATCAGACAGTTTCGCTTTGGCGACCGATTGGATTACGTAAAGATTGAGCCCGACCGGCGGCGTGATCAGCGCACATTCCACCATCACCACCATATAGACCCCGAACCAGACCGGATCGAAGCCCAGCGCCATGGCAGCCGGCAAGAGCACCGGCGTCATGATCAGAACCATCGACAGGGCCTCAAACACCAGCCCCATGATCAGCAGCACCAGGGAAACCACCAGAATAAAGGCCAGGGGGGTGTCGATGTTCTGGCCGATGAACATGGAGATGTCCTGGGGGATCCGGTAGAGCGTGATCGCCTTGCCGAAGACCTTTGCCCCCGCCACGATCAGGAGGATTGCAACAGTTGTGACCATGGAATCATAGGCAGCTTCCTTCAGACCCTGCCAGGTGAGTGTGCGCAGCCCAACCCCGGTGATCACGAGGGCAACGGCAAAACCGATAGCGGCCGCCTCCGTGGGGGTGGCGACGCCCGTATAGATCACACCGATCACAAAACCGGCCAGGATCATGGACGGCAAGGCCCGCAGGGTTGCCCGCAGCCGTTCTTGCCCGCTCGCAGCCGGTTCCGGCTTGTAGCCGCCGAACCAGCGGGCATAGACCATGGCAAAGGCAATGAAAAAGACAATCAGCAGCAGGCCCGGCCCGACCCCGGCCAGAAACAGCGCGATCACCGATTGTTCGGTCACGAAGCCATAGACAATCATCGGAATGGACGGAGGAATGAGAATGCCGAGCGTGCCGCCTGCGGCCAGAAGGCCGTAGACAAAGCGGCGCTCATAGCCACGGCTGATCATTTCGGGAATGGCAACAGTGCCGATGGTGGCCGCTGTCGCGACCGACGAGCCGGAAATCGCGGCGAAGATCCCGCAGGACAGGATGGTGGCGACCGCCAGCCCGCCGGGCCAATGCCCCACCCAGGCATGCACGGCGGCAAACAGATCCCGGCCAACCCCGCCTTTCAGCAGGATGTTGGACATGAGCAGAAACAGCGGCACAGCCAGGAGAATGAACCCGTCCAGGGTAGAGAGAACCGCCTGGGGCGCCATCAAGGGCGAGAACCCGCCAAAAACCAGCAGCGCCAGGCCAAGCCCGCCCAGGGTGAAGGCCACCGGCACCCGGATGAGCAAAAGTGTGAACAGGGCGGCCAGAATCAAAAGCGTGGTCATGAAGACGCTCCTTCATGATCCCGCGCTGTCGGCACACCGGCCAGGAATCCGGCCACGGCCTGCACGGCCAGCAGCGCAAATCCGATGGGAATGGCAAGCTCGGACATCCATGTCGGCAGGTCCAGCATGGACCCGGTGGTCCGCCCCCTGAGGAAAGAGTCCAGAAATATTTCCCAGCCTTTGAAGGCCACAAACCCGCCGAAAAGCGCAATCACGGTCATGGACAGCGCCTGGCACACCCGTTTTGCCCCGGCTCCCAATCGGTCGGTCACGGCATCAACGGCAATATGCTGGTTGGTTTTCAAAAGCCAGGGCATGCCCAGCATGCTGCCCCAGATCAGGCAAAGCTGAGACAGCTCTGCCGCCCAGATAGTGGGGGCCACGAACAGGTACCGGGCCCCGACCTCATAGGTCAGCATACATCCGGCCAGAGCGAACAGGACCGCCGCAACCCAGGCAAGCGCCTGAAGAACAAGATGAAACGCTTTCATCACCGCACCGAAAAATTAAAACCCGGACAGACCTGGAGCCGTGGCGCACGGCACAGGTCAGCGTGGTTCGGGAAAGGGCCAGAGCAGACAGGACACGCTCTGGAAAAGGAAATACGGCCGGCGGAATCCGCCGGCCGGGGGGCAAGAACCCACAGCCCTTAAAGGCCTTTGGCGGCATCCATGACTTTTTTGCCCAGATCGCCAGCCTTTTCGGCGTAGGTATCATAGACCGGCTGGCTCACTGCCTTCCAGGCTTCGATTTCCTCCACCGTCGGCTTGTAGACCGTCATGCCGTTTTCTTCTGCTGCAGCATAGGCCGCCGCTTCAATATCGGACATCCGGTCACGGACATTTGCTTCCGCCTTCAGGGCGGCCGCCTGAATGAGCGCTCGGTGTTCTTCGGGCAAGCCATTCCAGAAGTCGGTGTTCACCACAACAATGAACTCGATATCCGCATGGTTGGTCACGGTGATCGTGTCCATAACCTCCCAGAGCTTTCTGGACCGGACCCCGGACACGCCGGTCATACCGATGTCAACCGTGCCACGCTGATAGGCCAGATATTGCTCCGACCCCGAGATCAGTGTCGGTGCGCCTCCGGCCGCCTTGACGAAGTCTCCCAAAGTCTTGCCGAAAACGCGGACCTTCTTGCCTTTCATATCCTCAGGAGTCTTCAGCGGACCACCATTGGACAGCATGATCGCTCCGCCATAGGCCTGCCACCACAGCACTGTTGATCCGGTATCCTTGATGGCCTCATCCAGCGGGCCACGCACAGGAGAGCCCGGGGCAACAGCCGTGCGCACTTTGGCTTCCGTGTCAAACAGGAACGGCTGATAGAAAATGTCCACGGCCGGAATATCCCCCACATAACGCGTGAGAGAGGCGACCCCCATTTCAATGGCGCCGGAGCCAACGGCTGCGGGCACTTCCTTGTCTTTGTAAAGCTGTGCGGAATCGTAGATTTCAACGGCGATGTCGCCGTTTGACGTCTTTTCGACCTCTTCCTTGAACAGAGCAAGGTTCTGCCCCAGGTGACTCTTCAGCGGCAGCTGCAGAGAAATACGCAAGGTTGTATCAGCAGCGGCGGCAACACCAGTGGTGAGGCCGAGTGCGACAGCAGCGCCCAGAGCCCAGGCAAGTGATTTCATGTTATCCTCCCAAATTTAGGCCGCCACTTTTGCAAAGGACGGCTCAAGCGTCAACACGTGCTGCCTTGATCAGATACGAAAAACGTATTGCCAGCGGAGACTTAGTAGAAAGTGAGCCTTTGCGGAGAGGGCACGGCCTGTAAGAGCGGACGGCACCGTTGCAGCGCAGCGCTTGCATTCTGGCAGCACTCGCAGGTAAAAAAACAGCTCAATTTATCGACTGGCTTGTGACAGGCGACCGTCCCGGATGTTCAATCCATGAATTTTCGCGCCATTGCGTTGCCGATCGGACGTCTGCTCATCCTCATTTCCATGATGATGACCATTCCGGCAATCGTCGACATGGTCTCTTCCGATATCGACTGGCAAGTCTTTCTGGTGTCTTCCCTCTTGCTCGGCACGACGGGTGTGCTGATTATCCTTGCCTTTCGCGGCCAGGAGCCTCCGGGCAAGTTCCGCGAGGCGATTGTCTTCGTCAACGCCGCCTGGTTCGCGTTTTCCTTCGCCGGTGCAGTACCATTCTATTTCAGCGACTTGCAGATCAGCTTTACCGACGCGTTTTTTGAAACCGCCTCCGGCCTGACCACCACGGGGTCCACGGTCTTGACCGGCCTGGACGACATGCCCCCCGGGATTTTGATGTGGCGGGCTTTGCTGCAATGGATCGGCGGCATCGGCGTGGTCGCGATTGGTATCTGGCTTCTGCCGGGCTTGCGCGTCGGCGGCAGCCAGCTGTTTGCGCTGGAAACGTCGGAGACAACAGTGAAGCCCTATGGCCGCAACTGGCCCTTTGTCTACCGGCTGCTAACCCTTTACGGCGGGCTGACCGCTGCCTGCATCACACTCTATCTTCTGTGCGGCATGAGCTTCTTCAATGCAGTTGTCCATGCCATGACGACCGTTTCCACCGGCGGCTTTTCAACATCCGACCAGTCTTTCGGACAGTTTCCGGGAACCGCCGCCTATTGGGTTGCGATCCTGTTCATGCTGCTGTCGAGCTTTCCGTTTCTCTATCTGATCCGCTCTATTGAAGGCTGGCGGTTCGAAAAGGATGTCCAGATCGGCATTCTGCTCCTTCTGGTTCTGTGTGCCTCCTTCGGTGTCTTCTATTTCGAACGTTACATTGTTCACGACTCACCATTTCACATGTTCACGCTGGCAGTCTTCAACGTGGTCTCGGTAGTCAGCACCACCGGATATGCGGCCAATGACTATCTGCAATTCGGCCCTGCCGTAATTGCGATTTTCTTTATGCTGACGTTTTTCGGCGGCTGCAGCGGCTCAACCGCCGGCGGCTTCAAGATGTTCCGGATCGCCATCCTGGTGAACATGATCGTCAATGTTTTTCGCAATCTGGTCCGGCCGCACCGGATCATGCGGCTGCGCTATCAGGGACATCCGGTCTCCAACGGGGTTCTGGAAGGCGTGTTCGTTTTTGCAGTGCTCTATACGGGCACCTATGCAGGCTTTGCCATTATCTATCTGTTCCTTGGCATGGATCTGCAGACCGCCTTGAGCGCGTCCATCACCGCCCTTGCCAATGTAGGCCCCGGGGTTGGAGACACAATCGGCCCGTCCGGAACCTTTCAATCCCTGCCTGACCTCGCCAAATGGCTGCTGGCCATCGAGATGATCCTGGGCCGGCTGGAAATTCTGGCGGGCGTTCTTCTGGTGACGGCGGATTTCTGGCGCGACTGATACCAAGCTCAACACACAAGACCCGATCGGATGGGTTTTTCAGGTGGGCCGGCAAGCGAAGGCGCGCACGCCAGCCTGGTTGGGCCGGGCAAGCGGCGTGACGCAGCCCGGCAGGCCTGAAAAAGCCACCGAAGTCCCCGAGATGAGAGCGTTCAGAAAGGCGCATCTCGCAGGACCCGATTTTGGTTCGGTAGATGGTGGAATGCGAGGTTTTGTTTTCCGGCTAAGAGGGGCAAATTCACACTATTGAACAAGCCCCCCCGGTTGCTCTGCGCGCTTGTGGGTATCTTCAAGCGCAGCTTCCAGGTCAGAGACCCTTTCAAGCAGACGCACGTTTTGAGCGGCAAGAGTAGCAAGTGCTTTTTCCATCTTGGCATTTTGCGCTCTCAATTCCAGCAGCAGATCAGCCGTCCGGCTGGTCTGCTCGCCGATCAAAACCACTTCCGGCCTGAGCCCGGCCGTTTCTTTGGTGAGAGCTCCAATCTGAACGCTGAGGCTTTTGGTACTGTCTTCAACCGCATCATACCGGTTGCCAAGAGGCAGGACGCTGAACTCCCAGACGGCCAACAGGCCAATTCCCACGGAAATCACTCCGCCCACAAGTGCAAAGACCAGCCGGGTCACTGCGGCCCGCGCCCCTACCGACAGAGCCGATTTCACCAAGGAGGGCTTCGGTTTCGCTTCAGGACCTGTTTGTGTTCCGCTCTCCATTTGACCCTCGCATAAAGCGTATCGGCCGCGCGTTAGTACCCACTGTCTTGGGCTCTATCAACGCTCCGATGCTGAAACACAGCCGGTCCAACATCCGTTGACCGCACCGCCTGCCCTGTTCCTTACCGGCCCGGCCTTGACAGAAAGTGAACCAACAACGGCCCAAGCCCCCGTCAAACCCGCTGAATGCCGTCTGTCCAAATCCTTGTGATGTTCGCCTTGGTAGCGCCGTAGAGAATTTTTCCAATAGCCAGACGGGTATGTCGTCCGGGCTAGAGCATCGAATTTCTGACCCGGCTCGAAGGCCCCTGTTTCCAATCCTGCCGCCAAAGCCTCTCCCCGAGTTGCTAGATGGAAAGCCGTAGCTACATCAATCCGGGCAGGTCCTGCACCGCGCTCTGCTGCCGGTTTACGGGGGGCTACGCCACCCTCCAACATCTGCGAGGTCGCAATATTCATTCGTGCCGCCTCCCAAACAGTCCCGATTGGGCCACCAGAGATATTTGTCACGATCCCGGCCCGCAGACCTCGATTCAAAGCTTCCTTTAAGGGGAATATCGCGCCGGCAAAATAAGCATTGGACCAGGGACAATGAGCGATGCCGCCTCCTCTCGTCTGTATCATGTCCATATCGTCGTCCGACAAAGCTTGAATGGAGTCAATGATATGACTCGTGCCAGACCCCGCGCTTTGCGCGGATGTGTCCCGACAATAAGTCGGGACAGGTCTCCGGATGCTCCAGTGCAGAGCCCATATGTAGGAATTGTGGGGCGTGCACACGAAGGTCCACAAGGCCCGGCAGCAGATACCTGCCTTCAGACAAATGACGGGCGTCTTCCGGTGCATGCGTGCCAACTGACAGGATCCGCCCGTCACCGTCCACTGAGGCTGCAGCCTTGGCCTGAAATTCAATCCGGTCTTTGCTTGGCGCAAGAAAGATGTCAGCGACGATTGTCGCATTGGTCAGGCGAGCATTTGTTTCTCTCATTTCCGGTCATTCCATACACTTCGCTTCCCAGCGAGGTGCGTCAATTGCTGCTGACCTTCGGGGGCTGGCCTTGCCTATTGGAGTGTTGGTAATCAGTTGGAGCTTTGCGCCAGATTCCGGCAGGCTCGAACCGTCAGAGCCATGAGCGTAAGTGTGGTGCCCACCGTCCCGGCCGTTGGGAAGGCGGCAGCATCGGTCACTAGAACATTCTGAGCGTCCCAAATCTGGTTCAAATCATTGAGGACAGAGACCTCCGGGGTAGTGCCCATCCGTGCGCCCCCGCTCTCATGGATCGCAGAACCCATAACCATGGTTTTCGGGAACCAAGTGCGAAACAGGAACCGGCTGAACGGATCAACGTCGGGAAAGGCCCCGCGCCCCATTTCAGTCAAGCCCAATGGGGAACCAATAAAGGCAATATCCGCTCCGGCATCTGTAAGCATGGTAGCCGCGAGATCCTGGTGTTGTTGAAGGGCCTGAATATCAGCCTGTCCCATCTTGCATCGGATATGTGGCACCGGGCGTCCCGTTTTGTCCTTGCGGCGCGGATGAAGCGTGACGGTGTTGTTCTTGTCCGGCCGCATGGCCCCGAACCCAAAGAAAGACAGGGACGCCGCGGCCCCGTCCGGGACCACATAACGCCCGATACTTCCCTGGAACATGAAGTCGTTCTTGTCTTGCCCCTCAAATCTGGGAATGAGCAACCCGCCGGACGTATTGTAGAATGGATCTGGCGGTGCGCTTTGATCTACGCCCCAACCGGGACCATCCGGGTATGACCCCATGACCAAAATCGGCAACTGGTCCATGAAATACCTGCCGAGCTGGTCAGTGTTATTGCCCAGGCCGTTCGCATGCTTCGGCCCTTTTGAATTCAGCAACAGGCGTATGGATTCAATTGGCGACCCGCAAACAAGCACATAGCCTGCCTTAGCTTGATGGACCCTTCCGGACACCCGGTCAAACATCTCAACACCGGTCGCAAGCCCCGTAGCCGGATCCGTGTTGATCCGCCTGGCCACCGCATTGTTGCAAATGGTCAGGCGGCCGGTCGCAAGTGCTGCCCTTATAGGAGCCGGCACACGCATTGGATCGGGAGCGATATAGCGCCAGCTGACCAATTTGGTACCGGGCCGCTTTTTCTCAAAACGGGCCTTGAACTCGTCCTCTTGAGGCATCAGCGCAGCAGGGTTCATGCATTGACCGTCTGGCATGGCCTCCACGCCGTCGCGATTGCCATAAAGATCCAGATGCTCTTCAACTTCCGAATAAAAAGGGGCGAGATCTGCGTAAGAAATAGGCCAATCTGCGCCCTCTCCTGTCCGGCTCTTCATCTTGAAGTCGTCATCGGTCCAGCGCAACAAAACTCGGCCAAAACTGTGCAACCGGCCCCCAGTCTGCTGCCCGCGGATCCAGAGATAGGGCGCGTCCCGGTCCGTTGTGTAGGGATCGCGAATATCATTGACGTAGAAATGGCTGAATTGTTCTGAAAAGAAGGCTGCCCGGGACTGCAGCCATTGCCCCCGCATCATCGCCCGGAGCCGTTCCCAGTAATTGATAGTCTTGCCCGAAGCCTTGTGTTTGACCGGATCAAAGTCTTCATCTGAAATTGCCCGACCGGCTTCAAGGAGCAAAACCTCCATGCCTTGTTCGGTCAATTCTTTGGCAGCAAAAGAGCCGGCAGCGCCGGACCCAACGACGATTGCGTCATAGGTCTTGGAAAACACGCAGATACTTCCTTTAGAAAATTCAGAGCCAGGTCACTTGAGGCCGGTTACAGTCGCTTGCCATCAGCACCAAAGAGCGAAACCTTGGAGGGATCCAGACGAACGGCGACTGCGGTATCGGGAGCCAACTCAGCCTCCCCCAGAGCCTTGATTGAGAGACTTTGATCTTGCCAGTCGAACCACAGTATCGTTTCCGGCCCCATAGGCTCTGCAACCGAGATCGTGCCATGAAGCACTGGATCATCCTCAGATAGCGCTGCCTTGTCACAGACGGTCAGATGCTCCGGACGGATGCACAACGTTGCCGGGCCAGAGGCCGGAGATTCAGTGAAGTCATAGGCATGGAGCGCCAAGGTAAGTTCACCCGAGTTAAACACCGCACCATTTTGGTCTGATTGGATTTTGCCTTCGAGCCTGTTGATGGCCGGAGACCCAATAAACCCGGCGACAAACAGGTTGCTGGGTCGATTGTAAACTTCAGACGGGCGGCCAAGCTGCTGAATGACCCCGTCGCGCATGATGGCAATCCGATCTGCAAGTGTCATAGCTTCGACTTGATCATGGGTCACATAAACCATTGTGTTTCCAAGTGCTTGGTGAAGCTTTTTGATCTCGACCCGCAGCTCATTGCGCAGTTTGGCATCCAGGTTCGACAAAGGTTCGTCGAACAGGAATACATCCACATTTCGCATTAGCGCCCGACCGATCGCGACGCGCTGCCGTTGGCCACCAGACAGTTGAGCCGGTTTCCGGTCCAGCAGCGGCTCAAGGTGCAGGAGTTTTGCCGTCTTGGCTGTCAACTCTTCGATTTCTGGTTTCGGATGCCCTGCCACCCGCAAGCCGAAGGAGAGATTTCTGCGCACGCTCATATGCGGATAAAGCGCATAGGACTGAAACACCATGCCAATGCCCCGGTTCTTCGGCTCGGCATCCGTAACATCTTTCCCAGATATCGACAGGCGCCCGCTCGAAACCGGATTAAAGCCCGCGATGGTGTTCAAAAGGGTGGACTTACCGCAACCGGAAGGCCCGAGCAGGACCAGAAACTCCCCCTCAGGAATATCGAGCGACAGCCCATCAATAACGGTGTGATGATCGTAGCGGATCGTCAGCTCGTTCAACGAGATGGAAGATTGCATCGATTTATCCTTTGACTGAGCCAGTCGTGATGCCGCGCACGAACAGACGCCCGGAGAAGAAGAAGATGAAAAGAGGCACAAGAGCGGTCAGGATTGTCGCAGCCATGTTCACATTGTAGGCGCGCTCCCCCATTGTAGAATTGACGATATTGTTCAACTCTACAGTCATTGGAAGGTTGTCCCGGCCAGCAAACACAAGCCCGAAAAGGAAATCATTCCAGATACTTGTAAACTGAATGATCGACGCAACTGCGATCATCGGCATGGAGAGCGGCAGCATGATTTCTGTAAAGATGCGCCAGAATCCTGCCCCTTCAATTCTCGCTGCGCGGGCAAGTTCATCCGGGACCCCGCGATAATAATTCCGGAAGAGCAGCGTTACGAGCGGCAGGCCAAAAACCACATGCACGACCACAATCCCGCCAAGGGAGTTATAGAGGTTTAGCCGCGCGAGAAGGAGGACCATCGGATATAGGAAGATCTGGAAAGGCATCAGGCCGCCAACCATCAAAAGGGCGAACAGAAGGTCCGAACTCTTGCTTCGCCAAAAGGTCAGGGCATAGCCATTCAGTGCGCCAATCAACACTGAAAGCACCACTGAGGGGATTGTGATCTTTACCGAATTCCAGAACCCCGCCTGAATACCTGTGCAATCCCCGCCGATACAAGCACCAGACCAAGCGGTCGACCATGCCGACAGATCAAACCCGAGCGGCAGTGCAAATATCTGCCCCAACCGGATCTCATCCATAGTCTTCAAGGACGTTACAATCATCACGTAGAGCGGCAGAAGAAAATAAAGCGCGGCGAAAAACAGGAAAGCGTAGAGACCAAGGTGTCCAGGGGCAAACGCCCGGCGTGTAGAGAGTTTCACTGGGCACCTCGTAACTGCGCGCGGACGTGAGCCGCATAGCGGAACGGCACCATGATACAGACGACACTCAAGACGAGAATGGTTGCTGCGGCAGCGGCCAACCCGAGGTCCTGACGCTCGAACATGTTGTCGATGATAAATTTAGCTGGCACTTCCGTCGCCCGCCCGGGGCCGCCATTGGTCATTGCAACTATCAGGTCGTAGGTCTTGATAACCCCCATCGCCAACAGCAAACCGGCAGCAGCCAGTTCTGCGGTCAATTGCGGAATGATGATCGAAACATAGGTGCGCCAGACAGGGATACCTTCGATCTGTGCCGCGCGCCATTGCTCCACACTGATGGAGCGCATGCCTGACAAAACGATGATCATGACAAGGCCTGCCCCCTGCCACAGCGCGGCCAGCGCGACCGCGTAAAGTGCGGTGTCCCGGTGCGCGATCCAATCAAAGGTGAAGCTTTCCCAGCCGAAACTTCTGACACTGGCTTGTATTCCACGCGTCGGGTTCATCATCCACTGCCAGACCAATCCGGTCACAACAAAGGACATCGCGTAAGGATAAAGAAAAATTGTCCGCCAAAAATTCTCGAACCGGACCTTTCGGTCCAGGCACGCGGCCAGAAGCGTACCAAGCGCCAGACAGCCAAAGACATAAAGGCAACCGAGGATGGCAATATTCGATAAAGACGCATTCCACTTCTTGTTGGAGAACAGACGGGCATATTGGTCAAACCCGACAAGTGTGTTGGAAGGAAACAACTCTGAGTCGGTAAAAGACAGATAGACGGTCCAGATCATCGTACCGATATAGACCAAGATGACCGCCGCCCAGGTTGGCGACAGTGCCAAAGCGGATGGCCGTCCCCATCTGCCTAGAACGCTCATGCAAGTCTCCTTGAAAAAAGCCGTCCGCTGTAAGTCCAGTGGACGGCCCCCACTGTTAGCCAGCTATCAGTCGAAGATTTCGTAAAATGTCTCTGCAGCCTCGTCGATATCCATCGACGGGGTGTTCCAGAATTCATCGATGAAATCCCCCAAGGCACCGATTACCTTTGGCGCAGCAATGATCGCCAGGTCCGGCGAAATATCCCCGCTCTTCATGTATTTGAGACCTTCCTGCGCACATACATCTAGCGAAGAAGTATCGATGTCGGTACGGACCGGAATAGAGCCTTTCAAAACGCTAAACTTGGCCTGGACGTCCGGGCTCATGACAATTTCAGCCAGCAATTTCTGCGCTGCTTTTTCATTCGGGTCTTCTCTGACCGGGAAGCTGAAGGCATCTGCGATGTAGAGCAGACTGGTGGATTCCGGTGCCAGCGAACAACCATAGTCTGTGCCAGCGGTCATGCCCGCATGCGTGAATTCACCCTTGGCCCAATCGCCTTGGAACACCACGCCGGCCTTACCGGTAATAACCATGGCAACGGCTTCGTTCCAGGCCCGGCCAGTGGACCCTTCGCCAACGTATTTGCGCAGATTTCCAAACAGCTTTAACGCTTTGCGCACGGCGGCCTTGGAAGCATCACTGTCATCTTCATTTACAAAAATATCGGTGAACCCCTTCGGGCCCAGTTCGCTCAGCAGAATGGAGGAAAATACCTTGACTTCCCCCCAAGCCCGGCCATGCTAGGCGATTGGCGTGTAACCGGCAGCTTCCAGCTTTTCCATGTCGGCAAAGAAAGCATCCCAGGTTGCCGGAGTTTCTGTGATGCCGGCTTTCTTGAAGGCTTCGGTGGAATAAAACATCCAATTGCTGCCATGGGCACCGGTTGGTGCCAGATAAGTATCTTCGCCATAGGAAATATAATCTTCCACCAGCTTCGGGATTTTACCGTGCCAGCCCTGAGCGGCCGCCACATCTGAAATCGTATCCAGCACACCCTGATCGACGAACGCCTGGTTTGCGCGGCCAACGACAGCCTGCTTCACCGTCGGTGGATCACCAGCAACAATCCGGTTCTGAAAAGCCGCGTCTGCCGCACCAAAGCCAGCAATAGAGGAGTCGATCCACTCTGCTCCCTTAGCCTCAAAAGCATTCTTGATGACATTCAACGCAGCCACTTCGCCGCCTGAGGTCCAAGAGGTAAGCACTTCAGCCTTTGGCGCTTCCTGTGCCGAAGCGGCTGATGCAGCAATCAACATAGCCGTGCTGACGGTATAGAGAAGGAATTGTTTCATCGAGATTCTCACTGCTGTTCCTGGGGTGATTTTTGAACGAAGTGTCGATTTACGCGGGTGAAAAAAGAGCCTCGAAATAGGCGCGGCCATTCCGAATATCGGTGACCGGGTCGGCGGACGCATCGAGCTCCAGAATGGCCCAGTCCTGAAGATGGTTCCGGCGTTCCAGCAAAGATGTCCAAGCCTGCCAGTCGACAACGCCCTTGCCGAAATCACAAAAATAGTCCTGGTGACGGTCGTGAATACCGTGGTCAATCGGTGTGTCCAGTGGCATGGCACCCGTAGCATCTTTCCAGTGGCACAACGCGATCCGCTCAAAATGGCGTTCGCATAGCTGGACCGGATCAGTGTGGATCGGCATGCAAGATTGACCCCCATCTTGGGGTAATCGGCATGCAAAAGTGACCCCCTGATAATTTTGATCAGAAGCTTCCTCAAAAATGTGAGGGAGCAGTCAG